>DATJYG010000668.1:0-2477 GCA_035499695.1 Polyangiaceae bacterium | reverse complement strand
GCCGGTGACGATCGTCGAGTTCGCCGATTTCCAGTGCGGCTTCTGCCGGCTGGTCGAGCCGACGCTCGCGAAGCTGCGTGCGACGTACGGACCCGAGACGCTGCGCGTCGTCTGGAAGAACGCGCCGCTCGAGTTCCATCCCGAGGCGCACCCCGCGGCCGAGGTCGGCGCGGGCGTGATGGCGCTGGCGGGCAAGGAGGCTTTCTGGAAGTTCCACGACGCGGTGTTCGCGAATCAGGCGGACATGGGCGTCGACCACTACTACGCGTGGGCGAAGGACGCGGGCGTTGCCGACACGCAGGCGCTGCGCAGCGGGCTCGAGTCGCGCGCGTGGGCGCAGTCGGTGGATGCCGATCTGCGCGAGGGCGGGAGCATCGGCGTTCAAGGGACGCCGACGTTCTTCGTCAATGGCGTCGAGATCGTCGGGGCGCAGCCGTACGCGGCGTTCCAGGCGGTGGTCGACGACGAGCTCAAGGCGGCGAAGGCGAAGCTCGCGGCCGGGACGCCCGCGGACCGGGTGTACGCCGAGCTCGCGAAGGAGAACCGCGCGGCTGCGCCGAAGGACCCGGTGGGCGACGAGGAGGTCGAGGACACCAAGACGGTGTTCAAGGTGCCGATCGGCACCAGCGCCGTGCGGGGTGGGCCGAACGGGCTCGTGACCATCGTCGAGTTCGCGGACTACCAGTGCCCGTATTGCGGGCGCGCCGAGGACACGATGAAGGCGCTGCGCGAGAAGTACGGGGACGCGCTGCGCTTCGTCTTCAAGGATGCACCCCTGCCCTTCCACGAGCACGCCGAGCCCGCGGCCGAGGCGGCGCTGCAGGTCCGCGAGGAAAAGGGAGACACGGCGTTCTGGCTGATGCACGACGCCCTCTTCGCCGGACAGGACTCGCTCGACGAGGAGACGCTCGTGCGCGTGGCGGCGACGCTGGGAGCGCGGACGGACCGCGTGCGGACTGCCATCGAGAAGCACACGCACCAGCGGTCGATCGACGACGACCTCGATCTGGCCGACGACCTGGCGGCAGAGGGCACGCCTCACTTCTTCATCGACGGTCGACGGCTCGTGGGGGCCCAGCCCATCGAGAAGTTCGTGGGCATCATCGACGAGGAGATGGCCAAGGCGCAGAAGCTCGTCGCGGCGGGCACCAAGCCTGCGGACGTGTACCAGGCGCTGACGAAGGACGGCCAGGGCGCGCCGCCGCCGGAGACGAAGGACCTGCCGGCGACGCTGCCGGCGAGCGACCCGTCGCGCGGACCCGCGAGCGCCAAGGTGGTCGTCCACGAGTGGAGCGACTTCCAGTGCCCCTTCTGCGCGCGCGTCGAGCCCACGGTGCAGCGGCTTCTCAAGGAGTATCCGACGCAGGTGCGCCTCGTGTGGCACGACCTGCCGCTGCCCATGCACCCGAACGCGCCCGGCGCGGCGCAGGCCGCGCGCGAGGCGATGGCTCAGAAAGGCCAGAAGGCCTTCTGGACCCTCCACGACCGGTTCTTCGATCACCAGAAGGAGCTGGGGCGTGACAACCTGGACGCGTGGGCGAAGGCGCTCGGGCTCGACATGACCAAGTGGGGCGCGTCACTCGACGGTGCGACGCACGCAGACGCGATCGACGCCGATGCGAAGGCGGCGGACGCGATGGGCATCAACGGGACGCCCGGGTTCGTCATCGTTCCGGCCGGCAAGAAGACCGGGTACTTCATCGCGGGGGCGCAGCCGTATCCACGCTTCCGCAAGCTGGTCGAGCGCGCGCTCTCCGAGGCCAAGTGAGAGCAGCGCTCGCCGCTCTCGTCGCAGTCGCAGCAACCAGCGTCTCGGCGAGCGCGGGCGCCGTCGAGCGCGAGAACCAGATCGGGCTCGAGCTCGGCGTGCCGATGCTCGTCGTGCACGGGAACAAGAACACCGTGGCGAGCGGCGCGAGCGCGGGCCTTCACTACACGTACGGCTTGAGCGACGCGTTCAACCTCGTCGCCGACGCCGACTCCGGGGTTCTCTTCCTCGGCGTCCCCACGCCGGCGACGCTCACGCACGCCGACGTGGGTCTCGCGTACGTGCTCGACGTCCTCCGATGGGTGCCCTGGGGCTCTGCGGAGGTCGGCGGATACGGCATCACGGGCAATTCCGTCGGAGGCACCTTCCTCCCCGGCGCGGCGCTCGCGGTCGGCCTCGACTACCGCTTCGACCGGAGCTGGGCCGCCGGCATCGTCGTTCGCGAGCACCTGTTCTTCACGAACATCAACCTGTTCCCCAGCCTCACCGAGGGCTTCCTGCGCGTCGGATACACCTGGGGGTGGTAGTCACTCAGTCGGCCTCGGCATCGGACTCGCCGTCTCGTGCCTGGCCGTCCGAGCCGGCGTCCGCCGGAGCCTGCTGAGCGGCGCTCTTGCGGACCGGCACGCCGTAGGGATCCAGGTCAGCGCGTGCGCCGCACGCCGCAACGAGCGCAGCGGCGAGAACGACGGATAGAGCTGCGAGGCGA
>DATJYG010000667.1:0-7566 GCA_035499695.1 Polyangiaceae bacterium | reverse complement strand
AGCAACGCCTGCTCATGACCGAGCAACGCCTGCTCATGACCGAGCAACGCCTGCTCATGACCGAGCAACGCCTGCTGGATCGCGCGCCCCCCGTTCCGGGGCGCGCGCGCTCACAGCTCACTCCACGTTCGTCGTCCCCTGCCGCGCACGGAGCGCCTACAGAGACCGTCCGTCAGTACGGGCCCCACTGGCCCGTGTCGCAGACCATGTTGCCGAGGTTGTTCGAGTCGATGGTGAAGGCCGCGAAGACGCACATCTCGTCCCCGAACGGAAGCGGCGACTTCGTGGTGTTCATGTAGTCGCACTGGATGTGCATCTTGTCTCCCGGCTGGAAGACGTTGCATTTGGACCTCGCGACGCCGCTCAGTCGGCGCTCGAATCAGCAGCCGTGCTCGTCTCTCCCGCGCCCGCGTCCGACGTCGATCCGCCGCCGTCGCCCGCCAGGAACCCGCACGACGTGGGGACGCAGCCCGCCTGACCCGACGAAGCTTGCGTGATGCACGACAAGCCCGGCCCGCAATCGAACCCGGCGCTGCACGGGAACGTGCAGAACCAGGCGTTGCCCGGCGTCCCGGTGAAGTCCGCCGTGCAAAGAGCGCCCGAGCCGTCGGGGCCCGCCGTGATGCACTGGCCGCCGTTGGGGCTGCAGTATCCGCCGAAGCCCTGACTGTTGTTGGGCGTGCCGGGCGGGACGCAATTCGAGTTGTTGATGATGACGTCGGCGCCGCCCGTATCTGCCGAGGTGCTCGAGTCTTTCTCGCCACCGTCGGTTCCCCCGGCGTTCGAACCGGACGAGGAGGAGCTGCACCCGAACAAGAGGGCGGGCGCGCAAACGACGACCAAGAGAACGAGACGGCTGGGGGTTTTCACGGGGCGGGAATCCTAGGCGGGAAGGTTCATTGGTCAACGACGAACTCTTGCCCCCGCGGGTCGCAACCCAAATGGGACGCGCTCAGCATCGTTGGCGCCCGGGTCACCGGACGCGCTTCATTGCTGTTCGTGGACGCAGTTCAGACGCGAGCCCGGTTGCCTGGAGTGCTGCGCCCACATAGCCTCGTGGCCGCCTCGGCTGGAGGCGAATCTCATGAAAAGAACCATTGCAAGTCTGCTGGCTTTCTTCGCATCCGTCGGGCTCGTGCTCACGCTTGCGGCCTCGTCGAGCACCCTGTCGGGCTGCAGCAGCAGCAGCGGCGGCGGCAGCGCTTCCAGCGATGGAGGGAGCGACGCAGGGTCGAAGGGAAAGACGTGCGGGCAGCTCGTGAAGTGCGACCAGGCCTGCGGTGGCGCCGGCGCCTGCACCGACCAGTGCTACCAGGAGTCGACGAAGAACGCGCAGACGCTGTTCACAGAGTTCAACGACTGTCTGAACACGGCCTGCCCGACGGCCGGCGGCGGGCCCTGCGTCGATGTGAACTCGTCGGCCTGCTCCACATGCAACCAGAACGCGGCGACCGGCGCTTGCGTCACGAATCTCGTGTCGTGCCTGAACGACCCGGTGATGGGCCCTCCCAACGGTGACGCGGGAATCGGCCCCATTGACGCGGGCAACGGGGAGCTTGCCTGCGGCGCGCTCGTTGCCTGCGTCTCGAATTGCCCGACGAACCCGGCGGCGTACGCACAGTGCAGTTCAGCGTGCAAGTTCACCGCGACCCCTCAAGCCATCCAGCTCGACGGGCTCCTGAACGACTGCCTCGACATGGCCTGCCCGACCACCGACGGCGGCGTCTGCGCGACGCCGGGCGTTTCGTGCGCGGGCTGCCAGGAGCAAGCGGTGTTCGCCATGCCGAACATCTGCGCCGTGCCGTGGACCAACTGTCAGAACGACCGAGTGTCGGGCGACGGAGGCACGGCGAAGCCTACGCCGTTGCAGGACGGAGGCGTGCTGTCGACCGTCGCGACGGGCCTCGTGCAGGCGGCCAGCACACTCGTCGTGCAGAACGGGGACCTCTACTTCACGCAGGTCGATGGCAATGGCCGCGTGTCCCGTCTGACGCTCGGCGCCGGCGGCCCGATCGACGTGGCCGACGCGGGGGGCGCCCTCACGCTTTTCGGCCCGTCGACGCAGACGCCCTGCGGCCTCGCGCTCGACTCGAACAACGTCTACGTCTGGAGTTACGGCACCTTCTCCGGGATGACGAGCTTCAACAACGGCGACGGGACCGTGACGCAGGTCCCACTCGACGGAGGCGCCGCGACCACCCTCGAGAAGAACTTCGAGGACCTCTACGACGCGCCGTACCTGACGTCAGTGACCTCGGACGGGACCAACGTCTACTGGGTCAAGGGAGCGAAGGGCACCGACGGCGTCATCATGAAGACGGCGGTCGGCAACCCGAATAGTGCGCCGCTATACACGACGCAGGAGATCCCAGAGGCCATCGCAACCGACGGCACCAACGTGTACTGGGCCGACTGGGGGACATTCGACTCGACGGGCGCATCCAACAACGACGCCACAGTGTGGCAGGGTTCCGTCAACGGCGGGACCCCGATCATGCTCGCCTCGAACCAGATGGCGCCGGCAGTCGTCGTGGTCGACTCGAAGAACGTCTACTGGACCAACCTCGGCAAGCTCGGCGCGAGCCTTTTCCCCGCGACCAACAGCGGGTCGGTCGTCCAGGTTCCAATCGGAGGCGGCACGGTCGTGACGGTGGCGGCATCGGAGCCGATCCCGATCAGCCTGGTCGTGAGCGGGGGGCAAATCTACTGGACCCGGTACGGGCTCAGCGTCCCCGGGGAGATCGTGATGGCGCCCGTGGGTGGAGGTGCGATCACGCCGCTCGTTGGCGGGCTGAACGATCCGTTCTCGCTCGCGATGTCGGGCAGCACGCTGTACTGGACGAACACTCCGTCCTCGAACGGCGGTGGCACGATCCTCTCATACAAGTTGCCCTGACACGCCTCGCGTCGGCGCTTTCAAAGACTGCGAACGTAGGCGATGAGATCGTCGATCTGACCCGCCGACAACCCCTTCGTGTGGCCCATGATGGGATCGGCGAGCACGTCGTTCAGCGTCGCGGCGCGGCCGTCGTGGAAGTAAGGGCCGAAGAGGAACGCGCCGTGGAGGCCCGGCGTGTTCGTCTGCGTGATCGCGTCCCCCGGGTCGAGACTCTCCGGGGAGAGCACGACGTGCATCATGTCGTCGGTCAGGTACGAGCCGGTGTGGCACGTGGAGCACCCCACTTGCTCCGACGTGAAGAGCGCCTGCCCTCGCGCAACCGCGCCGGGATCCTCCGGGGGGAGCACGGGCGCCTGGACGATCTCGTCGATGAACGGCTGCACGACCGTCGTGTCCACGAGCAGCCCGTCGCCGCCCATGATGTTGGTCATCGTGCTCTCGACGAGCGCGTCCATCGCCGTGAACTGCCCGTCCCAGTGGAACGGAGCGGTCGCGGTCTTCGCGTTGGCGAGATGCGGCGTGCGCCGATGCCGGAAGGGCACGTTCGGCGTGTTCTCGAACCACACGAGCCCGTCGTCGTTGCCCGACGGATGGCAGCTCGCGCACGCGACCACGCCCGCCGGCGTCACGTGGGGGTTCGTCGCGTCGAAGAAGAACCGGCGCCCGGCGAGGGCCTGCGCCGAATAGGGGCTCGGCAGGTTCCTGACCAGCGTCCGGGCCGGCTTGAACACGGGAGCGTCCGCACCGAACGTCTGGGAAAGGTCGATGCGCGACACCGACTGGTCGAGCGCATTGTCCACGAATGCGACGTGGTGCTCCTCGTCCACCGCGATGCCGGCCGGCCCCGCTCCGACCTGATACGTACCCACCGACCGTGCGCCGGGGTCGGTGGAGCGCGTGTCGAGAACCGCGACGTTCGCCGTCGAGACGTGCGCGACGAGCAGGTACTGCGAGCCGAACGCGGCGAGCGCCACCGGCCCGGAGTAGACCCGCGGACCGCCATCGAACTTCGCGTAGATGCGCGGCTCGATGCCACCCATCGCCGTCACCGCGGGATTGATCTTGGGGTTCGTGTCCGTGACGCTGCCGTAATCGGCCGCAATCGCCTCGGTGGTGTCCCCGGTGTTGTTCTCGAGCACGTGCGCGAACCGGAGTGCACCGAACGCAGTGGACACCGCCGACGTCAGGTTCGCGCTCATGTGCGTGAGCGCCGGCCTGTAGGACGCCGACGTGGGGACGAGCGACGTCGTGGCGACGGTGCCGTCGGCGTGGACGTCGTGTACCAAGCCGCCGACATAATCAGCCACCCACACGTCGCTGCCCACCACCGCGACCGCGCGCGGCCGCCGCAGCCCGCTCGCCACCGTGCCGGGCGCGAGCGTTGCCGCATCGAGCTTCATCACCCTGCCGTCCCACTCGCAGGACACCGCGACCCAAGTACCATCCGGCGAAGCGGCGAGGCCGTATGCCCCCGCACACACGGACTTGCGGGCCGTGACGGCATGAGTGGCCGCATCCACGGCGACGACCTCGCCTCCACGGTAATTGGCGACCAGTATCGCCCCAGACGCCATCGGCAAGAGCGCGTGCGGCTCACCCCCGACGGACACCGTCGCCTTCACCCCGAGAGAAGCTGCATCGAGGAAACTGACGCTGCCCTGGTCCGGGTCGACCACGACGACGGTGGACCCGCCGTCGACGACGGCGATGCTGGCGCCCACGGGCCCGGCGTCGAGCGCTCCGGTCGCGTGGTCGGCGCCACATGCGGCGACCACCCCCAGGCCGAGCGCTACCAGCCGTCTCCCCATTTCACTCCTGCATTGGATTTAGCAGCGCGAACTGTACGGTGACGGGGTTCAGGTTGCACGCGATGGGGAAGCTGCCGATCGGCAGCGTGACGGGATCTCCCACGTCGGGAGTGTGATCCCCCTTCAGGTCCTGGAAGCAGAGGATCTGATAGGTCCCGTCGGGAAGCTCCTGCGTCATGTACTTCGGCGCGACCTTCGACTGCATGTTTGCCCCCACCACCGTGAAGTCCTGGAGGGAGACCGCGCCCATCTTGGGCCCCGCGACCGTGACGTCGGTCGCCTTGAAGACGCTGCACAGAATGTCGCCGACGAGCGGCCCCTTGAGCATCGGGCTCTTGAGGACCTGGTCGCTCGCCGTGAACGTGATGTCGAAGACGCCGTTGTCCGCCAAGACGATCCCCGCATTCCCGAGCTTGTTGCACGCCGCCGTCGCGGTCGACGAGGGCGGCTCGAGGTGGACGGGCTTGTACGGGAGGAACGAAACGTCCTGCAGCGTGTGGGCCGGAGCGCTCACCGAGTACGCGATGTTGAACTGGCCCGCGTTGCCTTGCGCGATGACCTGGACGACGCCGCCGCCGACGGGGTTGTCGTAGTAGAACGGGATGGTCCAGGGCGTCGACGAGCCGGTCTTCGCCTTCTCCTGGGCCGTCATCGTCGACATCGAGTGGTCGACGAGCGTCTGGAACGTGTTGCCTGCGAGGACCGACGCCGGGGCCGACGCCACCGGCGTACGCGATCCGTCGACCCCGAGCACGGAGAACGACACGTTGACGTACTGGTCCTGGAGATGCGGGTCGACGCTCAGCCGGAGCCAGTCGAACGGGACGAGAGCGAAGTCGTTGAAGTTCTGCGCGGCCGTCGCGTCCTTGCCGTAGGCGTGGCTCACGAAGTAGTCGAAGTCGTCCTGCGTGAGACTGAACCAGACGGTGCCCGCGACGGTGTCGTACGGGATGTTGCTGAGCGCCGGTTTGCCGATGTTCCCGGGCGCGAGGTTCGTCGTGGGCGAGCTGACGTCGAGCACCAGCGTGTAGACGCCGCCGTTGGCACGCACGCCGAACGAGAAGGTCCCGCCCATCGCGGAGGTGACCTGGTACTGGATAAAGAACGACTCTCCCTGCGCCTGGTTGGCCTTCACGTCCGAGGCGATCTTGGCCAGCGCGGCATCGATGGTCGTGACGTAGACGTTGCCGACTGCGAACGACGTGGGAACGACGGCCAGAGCACGGGGTGAGCCGCTGCCGTCGTCGTACTTGAGCGTGACGATGGCCTGTTCCGGCGTGCTCGGGTCGGCCGCTGAGCTGAGGTAGATGCCGGGAGTGATCTCGCGATTGGTGACGGGCTTCCCGTTCTGCGCGTCCCGGCCGAAGAGACCCGCGGCCAGCGCGTGGAAGTCGCCCTCCGCGAAGGGCACCTCCGAGTGGTAGGAGACCCATTCGACCGATTGCGTCGACAGGCCAGTTGCGCCGATGTCCTGCGCGTTCGCCGGGGTATTGCTCCCACCGCTCGCGTTCCCGCACGCGCACAAGGCGACGGGAAAAGCGGCGGCGACCGTCGTCCCCAACCGGGTCAGCTCACGAATCATCAGGACCTCTCCATCGAGACATCGGGGTTGTAGGCAAGCGCGCGCCGGCTAGGATGCGCGCCGTGAGAAACGCCGTCGTTCTGCTCTCGGTCTTCGGTGCGCTGGCGGTCGGTGTGGCCTGCAGCTCCTCGAGCTCCTCCGGCGGCGGCTCGGAGACCGATGCCGGCGGAACCGAAGGGGGTTCGGGCGTGGACGTCGTGATCGACGTCATCGACAACCCTGACAATTGCGTGAAGCCCGGCACGCACAACAACGCGCAAGGCATCGGCGGTTACTGCAACCCCGGCGGCGGCCAGTGCGCGAAGGCGGGCCCCGGAGGTTCGCCGACCATCTGCAGCGGCGACATCGCGAACGTCATGAACGCGTGGTTCTGCACGCTCCCATGCCCGACCTCCTGCGGGCCGGGCGCCATGTGCATGACGACGCCCAGCGGAGCCGAATGCGTACCGACCGCGTGCGCCGGGTACTTCCCCGACGCGTCCAGCCCTGTGGACGGCGGCGGCGAGGCGGCCTCCGGCGACTCCGGCCCGAGCGATGCCGCGACCGGCGAAACGTCGATGGCGGGCGACACGGGCGGCGGGGACTAGGTCCTCGTACATCGGCGCAGGCATGCTGCCCGCGTCCACTGGGAGCGCAACGTCACAAAGGCGTCCCAGGTCCTATATGCCTGAAAGAACGAACACCCATGGGGATCACTGAGACACCGGCGGTACGACCACCGTGTTGATCGGGGCGACGCTCGCGCCTGCCGGGTAGGCGTAGCTCACGGCCTGCGTGTAGAAGCCGGGGGCCTGCGGAAGGTTGTAGGCGCCGCCGGTCTCGGCGGAGCCCCAGCCCCAGACGGTGAGGCCGAAGGGGACGGTGCTCGTCATGACGTGACGGCCGTTGTCGCAGTTGCCCTGCTGGATGAAGTCGTGCCGCACGAGGTCGATGCGCGTGTACTCGTACGTGTCCCCCGGATCGATGGGCTGCCATCCGGTCAGCGTGCCCGCGCAGTCGAGGCTCACGTCGGCGAACGCGCCCTTCTGCTGGTGACGCACGACCACGAGGTTCGTCTCGGGATACGACGGGTCGGTGAAGAAGGTGTACGACGCGAGCCACTGCGCCGACGGCACGACGTCGACGAACTCGGCGTCGCCGCGGCAGTCGCTCGGCGAGAAGATCGTCTCGCATCCCGTCATGTGCGCGCTCACGTAAAACGGGTGCTGCGTGTCCTGGCTCTTCACGACGAAGGGGCCCGACGCGTTGAACGTCGCGATCGTCCCGAGGTTCAGCGT
>DATJYG010000666.1:0-5077 GCA_035499695.1 Polyangiaceae bacterium | reverse complement strand
GTGCGCGCGCGGATGTCCAGCACCGCTGCGGAGTCGGTCGCCGTGATCGTGAGCTCCACGCCGCCGGGGACGTCGGCGATCTTGGTCTTCGCGCCTTGCACCGCGTCAGGACAGTGCGCCATCTTGCCACTGGGCGCGACGCTGGCCGAGGGAGCCGGAGTAGCGCTGGCCGACGGCGCCGCCGAGGCGACGCTCGGCGCGCCGGGGGTGGGCGAGGGAGAGCTCGAACCGCAGCTATCGCACCCGGCGAGCGAGACGAGGATGACCGGCACGGAACACAGCATGAGCAGGCGCACGAGGACCTCCCTGGACGGCGCGATGGTAACACGGGCGTTACACCGGCTGAGCTTCATTGCGTTTTTCCTGGGGCTCGCCTTCGGGTTCGCTCGCCCCGCGGTCGCCGCGGAGCCCGCTCACACGTTCGTCCGCGTGCTCGTCCCGGATGGCGACAACCTGCAGTACCTCGCGTTCTGGGCGGCCCAGGGGGCCGGCTACTTCGCCGACGAGGGGATCGACATCGAGCTCGTCGTGCCCGAGCTGCCGGCCCAGGCGATCGCGAAGGCCATCGCCGGGGAGGCACCCGTCGCGGTTCTGCCGCCGCCCCAATACCTGGAGCTCATCGCCGACCGCGTGCCCATCGTGCTCGTCGCCAACCTGCTGCGCAACGACCCCATCAACCTGGTCGTCCGGCGGTCGGTCTTCGAGCAGCGCGCGATGAACGCCGCCGCTCCGCTTCGCGATCGGTTGATGTCGCTTCAGGGCCTGCGCGTCGGCGTGGCGCCGGGCCCGCCCACGCGACTGCGTGCACTCTTCGCCTCGGTGGGGCTCGACGCCGACTCGGTCGTCAAGATGGTCGTCCGTCACGGCAAGGATCAGAACGACGCGTTCGCGCACGACGAATGCGACGCGCTCTTTGCGCACACGCCGTTCCTCGAGAAGGCGCTCGACGATCAGGATGCGGTGATGCTCGTGAACCAGTCGGGAGGCGACGTGCCCGCGCTTGCGATGCGCCAGATCCACGGGCTCGTTGCGCGCCGCGAGTACCTCGATGCGCACCGGAGCACGGTCGTCGGGATGACGCGGGCTCTCGTGCGCGGCGAGAAGCTCGTGCACGCAGACCTCGCGGCAACCGAGGAAGCCGTGATGCACGCGCTTCCCTCACTCGAGCGTCGGCACGTGCACACGATGCTGCACGTGTACCAGCCAGCGGTGCCCGAGACGCCGGTCGTCGGCACCGATGGTCTCGCGCCGGCGCTCGCGCTGTTCCCCGCGAGCCGCACGCCACCGAGCCTCGAGGGCATCCCGCTCGCCGACTTCGTCGATCCCACGGTGCTCGCCGAGGCCATGGGCGCACCGTCGGCGCCGAGGCCTCCCGCCACGCGTGTCGTGCGCCCTCCGGCGTCGTGGCTCTCGCTCTCGATCGGCGCCTTCGTGGGGCTCGTCGTTTACGTCTTGCTGCGTCGAAAGGGTGGATCGGGCGACCACCAGGAACCGAAACGGTCCGCGTCCAGTCGTACCGGGTAAGTCATCGAGAATTGCATGGGATTTTGGCGTCACCGAAATTCGGTGCACGTCGGCGCGCCGTTCGCAATCATGAATGTCATGCGGTGCTTTCCCAATGTCACATTCGCGGTCTTGCGGGCTGCGGGCGTGCTGACGGCGATGTCCCTCGTGGCCTGCAGCTCGAGCTCCGACGGCGGCCCCTCCAGCAACGACATGTCCACGACCGGCGGCGTCGCCTTCCCGTCGACGGGCAACCAGTACGTCGACGCGCGCAAATGCCCGGCGTGCCACCAGGGCGCCGATCCTCAGTCCACCGGCTTCATGTCGGGAGCCCTCGTGCCCGTCTCCGGGCAGCCGATGGGCGTGTCGCTCTACGGGCCGAACCTCACGCCCGACATGACGACCGGCATCGGCGCCTGGACCGACGAACAGATCACCAACGCCATCCTCAACGGCATCGACAACCAGGGTGAGCGCCTCTGCCCGGAGATGGGTCACTTCCCCGACATGCAGCAGGACGAGGTGAACTCGATCCTCGGTTACCTGCACTCGCTCAAGGCGGTGTCGCACGAGGTCCCCGAGTCCATCTGCCCTCCGCTCAAGCAAGCACCGCCGGGAAGCTCCAGCGGCTCCGGAAGCTCCTCCGGAGGCTCGGGAACGGACGGCGGCTGATCGAGGCTACTCCTCAAGCGGGAGAGAATAGGGCCATGATCAGGACTCGCCGTCTGCGGTACGCGAGCCTCGTAGCGCCCCTCCTCGCGAGCATCTGGATCGGCTGCGGCGGCGGCGGATCCTCGAGCTCGACGCCGGAAGGCGGATCTCGCGGCACAGGTGGGCCCGACTCGAGCGCACCGGACTCGAGCGGCGACGGCGCGACCGCCCCTGACGCACGGTCGGGCGGCACGACGCCGGAGGGGGGCGACGCCGCGAAGAGCGGTGGACCCAGTCTCTCGCCTCCGAGCCAGTCGGTGGTGACCGACGCGATCGGCACGGCGCTCAGCAGCTACCATCGAAACAGTTCCACCGGCGACATCTGGTGCACGCCCTGCGACGGCGCTCCAGTCGTTCTCGCCGAAGCCTCCTACGCCGGTGACACGTCCACCGACGCACAGCTGCTCGCTCAGATGCGCGAGCTGCTCAAGCCCGGCAACGATCCGTTTGCCACCGGCGGCTACTCCGCCAACGACGAACGCAACGCCACCGCGATGTACGCGATCGCCAAGCGCACGCCGCGTGTGTGGAGCCAGCTCAGCACCACGGAAGTGCACCAGATCGATCTCATCATGGAGGCGACGTTCGTCGCCGACGTGTACGCGACGGCCGACGCCACCAACACGAGTGGAGCACCCAAGACGTTCGACGGGAGCTCCAACTCGAACCGGGACTGGAACGCCAACTACCAGGAGGGAATGGTCGGCGCGGTCATCGTGGGTGCCGAATACTTCGGAGGCCAGACGTCCGCCGAAGCCATGCTCGCCGCGTACGATCATGCCGCATTCACCGCGGGACTCCAGACCAACGGCCTGCAAAACGCCTACTGGACCTTCAGCACCTACCAGACGAATCCCAGCGCCGGAGCGCCAAGCCCTGCCACCGTGCAGCAAGGGATCCAGAGCTACTCGATGCACGGGATGACGCTCGGGCAGCTGCTCGACATCTACCTCTACGTGGCCGGCAACACGTTCAACGGGACGGTCAGCTGTGGCCTCGACGGGGGCGCGGGCATCCTCGTCAACGGCGTCTACGCGGGCCGCATCGTCTCGGGCTGCTCCGGCCTGCCGAACGTGGGGGCCATGGGCCAGGAGGAGGAGTTCAACAGCTCCGACGCCATGGGAGCGCGCAGCGACGCCTCCTACGTGCGTCTCGGCCTGCGCGACGATCTCTTCAACCAGCTCGTCCTGGTCGTCTACGGCGACTGGCAGAACACGAGCGCGAGCACGAGCGCTCTGCAACGCCTGAAGGTCGGAGTGCCTGACTTCTTCTACAAGGCAACGCAGGGCTACGAGGATTACTCGCACGGCACGGACGAGGGCCTGTTCAAGTGCGGGATGAGCATGGACTGCCCGCTCAACGAGTCCCTGTGGACGGACGTGCTGGCGCCGGCACACGGTCTCTGATCCTTGCTGATCATCGCCCGTCTCGCGATCGCAGCGGGTCAGCGCCGATCCACGTGGCTGTTGCAGGCGCGTGACAGTCGCCGGATTTGCACTCGCTCGAGGTGAGCACGGACGTTGCTGGGGGTTGACCGACCCCCGCGTCGGGCTGTCAAAGGATCCCAGATGAAACGCTACCTTCTCCTCGCAGCACTCGCGTCGTCGATGGCGCTCCTCGCCCTGACGGAAGGGTGCTCCTCCGACTCGACGGGGGGCCCCTCGAGCCCCACCAGCAGCTCGGGCTCCGGCAGCGGAAGCAACTCGGGATCGAGCGGCGGGAGCAGCTCTGGGTCGAGCAGCGGGAGTAGCTCCGGATCGAGCAGCGGGAGCAGCTCGGGGTCGAGCAGCGGGAGCAGCTCCGGTGGCAACGCGGATGGAGGCTACGGGAGCTGGGGAGTGACCTGCACGAACCCGATCAACCAACCGGGCACCGGGGGCAGCAGCGGCGGAAACGGGAGCGGCAGCGGAGGGAGCACGGTGGACGGCGGTGGCGTCGATCCCAATTGCGTGGGGACCTACGACCTCTGCGCCAACCTCATGGGGAAGGACCAATGCACGAAGTCGTGCACGTACCCTGGCGGTAGCGGCCCCCAGCCCGACCCTACGGACTGCCCGAGCCCACCGACCAACGGAATGTGCACGCCCAGGGGCTTCTGCCAGTAGACCTCACGCGCATCAGGTTCCGGACACCAATTGCCCGGGCGATGCCGGAGCCGACTGACGCGACGACTACTGGTTCGGAGCGACAATCGGCGCGCACGTCGAGACGCCGGCGCCGACCACCCGGAAGCCGATGTCCTGCGCCATGACGGTCAGGTTCCCCGTGCTCGGGTCGAGCTTCGTCACGGTCGTGTAGGGGTCGTTCTCGTTGTACTTGTCGGCGGTGAACAAGTAGAAGTCGCCGCCCCAGAAGGCGAACGCCCAGTCGCTCCCGGTGTCGATGGTGGGGAGCGGCCAGTTCTTCATCGCGCCCTCGCTGGAGGGATCGATCTGCGTCACCGACGCGGAGCCGCCGTCGCCGAGGTAGCTGCCGGCGAAGAAGCCGAAGAGGCGCGCGTCGCCGGTGCCGGTCAGCTCGCAGTCGCGATTGGCGAGATCGCCCGCGAACGGCCCGAAGCGCATCAGCGACATCGAGGACAGATCGATGTAGCCGAGGCCGCCCCCGCTCAGGTCGTCGATGTAGAGCGTCTCGGCGGTGCCACCGGAGGTCTTCGCGCTGAAGCCCATGCCGAAGAGCGAGACGCCGCTCTGCAGCGGCACGAAGCCCGTCGAGATGCACATCGGGTTCTGCGTGGGCGACTTCCAGAGCGATCCGTCGCCGTAGTTGATCCACGCGTTGCCGGCGCGGTCGATGGCCATCGAGTTCACGTACTGGCCGCCGGCGCAATCGACGAGACCGAGCAGCGTGAAGGTCGCCGTCT
>DATJYG010000665.1:0-5984 GCA_035499695.1 Polyangiaceae bacterium | reverse complement strand
GGCCTCGGGCTCACGCGCGGCCGGCCGCTCCGCGGGCCGCTGTACGCGCAGATCGGCCTCAGCGACGTCTGCGATCATCGCTGCGTGATGTGCCCGTATCACCCGCCGGGTGAAGCGGATCCAGGCTGGATGGCAGGCGGGCGAGCCGCGATGATGCCCCTCACGGAGCTCGAGCGTCTGCTCGAGGATCTCGCTGCCCTCGGGACGCAGCGCGTGGACTTCGTCGGGCGCGGCGAGCCGCTCCTGCACCCGAGCTTCGTCGACGTGATGCGCAGCGCCAAGCGGCGCGGCTTCTTCGTCTCGGTGACCACCAACGGATCGCGGCTCACGACCGAGCGTGCCCGAGCCATGATCGACGCAGGGCTCGACGCCCTGCGCGTCAGCCTGAACGCGGGCCGCCGCGACACCTACGGGCGGATCCACGTGACGGAGACGGCAGACTCGTACGACGCAGCATGCGCGCGGATCGCGACCTTGACGCGGATGCGGAGGGAAGCAGCCTCCAGGCTCCCGCACGTGACGCTGTCGTTCACGATCAGCGTGAGGAACCACGAGGAGCTCCGCGACATGGTCGACGCGGTCGCCGCCGTCGGCGCGGACGCGGCGTCCTTTCAGCACGTCATCCCGAGCGCCGCAGGAGGTCCTCCGCTCGAGCTCGACCCGAGCCAGCATGCGAGGCTCGTCGACGAGCTGGTCCCGGCCGCGCTGGATCGGGCGCGAGAGCTCCGCGTGGACACCAACCTGTCGTCGTTCGCAGCGACCGCACCTCCGGGCTCCGCTTCGGATCCGGTCGGTCCCTGTCACGCCGGGTCCTACTTCACGGTGGTGCTGGGCAACGGCGCGATCCTCCCGTGCTGCCAGACCAAGAGCGCGGTCGGTCACGTCGAGCGCGGGTTCCGCGCGGTCTGGCGCGGGGAGCGCTACGCCGCGTTCCGGCGTGCCGCTCGCGCCCTCCCCGCCAGCAGCCCCGAGCTGGCCACCTGCGAGTGCGACCGGTGTTACTTCCGCCCGCACAACGCGTCCATCGAACGGATGCTGCACCCGTGGAACGCGTCGGAGGGCCGCGGGCTGATCGGCGTCGAGCAGCTCCTACGGATGTCGCGTCTCGATCGGGATCACCCCGGCGGTGGACGCAGCCGGTAGAACTGGACCTGCACGGAATCGTCGCCGTAGAAGACGAACGGGTTCTCGTCGGAACCGGCATCGATCGTCAACGCCGGGCCGACGGGCTCGGCGCCCGCCAGGATGCGCGTGCACTCGGGGCGCTGCTCGGAGGAAGACGCCCCCGCCGGTCGGGTGTGCTCGAAGGCGGGGACCGCCATATCCCGGAGCTGCGAGAAGGGCAGCGTCTCGACCTTGCTCGTGACGCCCGTCAGCTCCAGTCCCGACCGCGCCCGGCATTGAAGTCCGCGCAGGAAGTAGACCTGGCCACGTGCGAGATCGGCCTGCGGGAGGGCGTAGACGTCCACGCGCGGCGCGTCGATCTCGAAACGGGCGAGCCGGTAGCTGGGCATCGGATCTCTCGGAGCCAGCTCGGCGATCTCGAAGCGAGCGCCGAGCGCGGGCCGGGCGACGTCCCGCACGAACAGGTACTCCAGGGTGATGGGCGTCGGTTCCCGGAGCGCGCTCCACGACGGAAGGACGACCGGACCGACGACGGCGAGGGCCAGGAACACGGCGCGCAGGTACGGCCCGCCGCGCCAGAGTCTCTCGGCGCCCCAGGCCGCCGCCACGACCGCGAGGAGAAGAGCCGGCGTACGGAAGGAGCACTCGACGCCCACGGCCGGGAAACCGAAGGGCAACGTGAAGAGGAACGTCGCCGCGAGGAGCACGGCGTACACGCGCCATCCTAGCCAGCGGCGTGCCGTCACGATGCCGAGCACCTCCAGCGGCAGGCTGCCGAGCGCATAGCGCCGGACGTCCAGCAGAGGATGGTGCACCAGCAGCGCGCCGAGCGACCGCACGCTTCCGAGGGCCGCCGGCAAGATGAGGACCTGCGCCGGCTCGCTCGCTCCCGTCTCGAGGAGACGCAGGGTCATTGCGCCCGCGATCACCGCGAACGCAGCCAGAGCCTCCGGCTGCCTCGCGACGGCGCGGCCTCCGCGCGCGAGGATCACGGCCGGGACGAAGAACGCCCACGGGTAGAACGTCTGCCTCGAGTCGAGCATGAGGCACGTCGAGGCGACCGCGAGCACCAGGGCCGCACGGTCCCGCCGTTCGCCGTAGCGGTCCGCGGCGAGCAAGGCGAGCAGGCCGAAGAAGCCCGCCATGACGTGCGCATCCTCCGAGCACGCGATGCGCGCGAGCGCCGGCTGGAGCGCGCCGACGGCCAGGGCGAGAGGCAGACAGACCGCCCGTCCGCTCCATCGTGCTGCGAGAAGTCCCGCGACGACGAGCGAGGCGACACCGCAGACGGCGTTGGTCCGGGCGACCGTCTCGAAGGTGCGTCCGGCGAGGCGCGCGACCAGCCCGAGCACCAGGAAGGTCGTCTGGCCGAACCCACGTCCCCGTCCTCCGGCCACGGCCGGTGCCCCCAGGATGTCGTCGACGATCGTCGGCCCGTGGAGGTTGGCGTGGACGAAACTGGGAGGAAAGAGCGCCAGGCGGAGCGCGAGCACCGCCAGGGCGAGCGCCAGGGTGGCGCGCACGATGCCTGCGTTCAGCGAGAAGACCCCCTCCGACGCGACGCGCCGGACGACCACGAAGGCCGAAACGACGAGCACCAGGAGGAGTGCAGCGGCCGCGAGTTGCTCGATGCGAAGCACGCCCGACGAGAGGCTGGTCGTGATCGCGTGCACGCGCGCGCATGCTAGCGTAACCGCCCATGCGTTCGCCTCCGTCGGCGCAGGTGTTCCGCCGGGCGAGCCGTCTCGCACGACAAGCTCTGCCCGTGCTCGAGCTCGGGGCGCGGCGCGCGCTCGGCAGGCGGAGCCCGTTCCAGATGACGCTGTCGCTGACGAACCGGTGCAACTTCAAGTGCGAGTACTGCGACATCCCTCTGCAGCGCCGCGACGAGATGAGCACCGTTCAATGGACGCGCGCGATCGACGAGCTGCGCGACGCGGGCATGGGCCGCGCGAGCCTCATCGGGGGCGAGCCGCTCCTGCGCGAGGACGCCGGCGAGATCATCGCGCACCTCGTGCGCCGGGGCGTGCACGCCGCGATGAACACCAACGGCTGGCTCGTGGAGGATCGCCTCGACGAGGTGAGCCGGCTCGACCTGGTATGCGTGACGCTCGACGGTCCGCGCGACGTGCACGACACGCAGCGGCGGCGCGGATCGTACGATCGCGTCATCTCGGCGATCGATGCGCTGCGCCGGCGCGGCGTCGCCGTCGTGACGATGACCGTGCTGACGCCGCGCGGCGCGGACAACGTGGACCACGTGCTCGACGTGGCGCGCGCCTTCGGCTTCAAGGCGTTCTTCCAGCTCGAGCACGACAAGGGGTGCGACGTCGAGGCGCCCATCGCCCCGCGTCTGGGGGACGAGCGCATCGCGCACGTCGCGCGCCGGCTGCTGGACGCGAAGGCGCGCGGGATGCCGGTGGGCAACTCGCGCGAGCTGCTCGACCGGCACGCGGAAGGACGGCGCTACCTGGGCACGTGCGCCGACTGCTGGGCGGGCGAGTACTACGGCTACGTGCTGAGCGACGGCACCGTGGCTCCGTGCCTGCTGACCCAGTGGCAAGTCGAGCGCGGCAACGGGCTGACGGAGGGGTTCGCGCGCGCCTTCGACAAGCTCGTCGCGCCGCACGGGCCGGGATGCGCATGCCTGCCCACCCACGAGGTGAACCGCGTGCTCGACCTCGACGTGCACGCGCTCTGGCACGCCATCGAGGTGAGTCTCGCTCAACCGACGCCGTCGCCGTGAGCTGGCTGCGGCGCGCGCGCGTCGGACGTTGGGTCCACTTCCTGGCGTTGCCGTTCGCCGGTGTGGACGTCCACGGTGGTGTGCCGGCGGTGCTCGCGGCCGTGCGCGGTGTGCTCGTCGCGTTCCTGGTGCTCGCTTTCGGCTACACGCTCAACGCGCTCGCGGACCGATGGATGGATGGCCCCGCGAAGAACGCGTTCGTCACGAGCACGCCGCCGCTGACGTCGGCGCTCCTCGTGTCGCTGGCCGTGTCGGCGCTGGTCGCGAGCTCAGGGGCACCACTGGCGGCACGCGCGGCGACGATCGTCGCGCTCGTGTCGGGCGTCCTCTACTCCGTCGGCCCGCGACTCAAGCGGTTCGCGCTCGTCGGCTCGCTGGCGAACCTCACCAACTTCGTGCCGCTGCTGTGGGTGGGAGAGGCCGAGAGCGTCGCTCCTCGCGCCGTCACCTGGATCGCCGTGGCGTTCGCGTGCCTCCTGCTGCAGAACCAGCTCATTCACGAGGCGGCGGATCGCGAGGAGGACGTGGCCGGCGGCGTCCACACGACGGTCGTGGCCCTGGGACCGACGATGGCTGCGTGGATCGCCGCTGGCCTCGGCCTGCTGCTGGTGCTCGACGCCCGCGCGCGCGGCGTTCCCGTCTGGCCGCTGGCGCTCGTCTTCGCCGTGATGTTCCCCGTCGCCCTCGCCCGCGGCGGCTCCGACGCACGCCGGATGGCGCGTCTTCGCCTCGTCCACCGTGCGGCGAGCTTCGCCGCCGGTGTCACCCTGTACCTGGCGGGATCGTGAGAACCATCCTCCACGTCGACATGGACGCCTTCTACGCGTCCGTCGAGCAGCGCGACGACCCGGCGCTGCGCGGGAAGCCCGTGATCGTCGGCGGGCGCTCGCGTCGTGGCGTCGTGCTCGCGGCGTCGTACGAGGTGCGTCCCTTCGGGGTGCGCTCGGCCATGCCGATGGCCGAGGCGCTGCGCAAGGCGCCGCACGCCATCGTCGTCCCCCCGCATCGTGATCGATACGAGAAGGCCAGCGAGGACGCCTTCGCGATCTTCCACCGCTACACGCCGCTCGTGGAGCCGCTGTCGCTGGACGAGGCGTTCCTCGACGTCACGGCGAGCCGCTCCCTCTTCGGCGACGGCGAGACGATAGCGCGATCCATCAAGCGCGACATCCGCGAGGAGCTGGGGCTCACGGCGTCGGCGGGCGTCGCTCCCTGCAAGTTCGCGGCGAAGGTCGCGAGTGATCTCCGCAAGCCCGACGGGCTCGTCGTCGTACCCGAGGGAGGAATCGCAGAGTTCCTCGCGCCCCTGCCCATCGAGCGCATGTGGGGCGTCGGTCCGAAGACATCCCCGAAGATGCGCGACCTGGGCTACGCGACCATCGGCGATCTGACGCGCGCGCCGACCGAAACGCTCGAGCGCGTGCTCGGTGTCTGGGGCATCGAGGTCGCGCGCCTGGCTCGCGGCGACGACGAGCGCGACGTGGTGCCGGACGCGCAGGCCAAGTCCATCGGCGCCGAGGAGACCTACGAGGAGGACCTCGTCGGGGCCGACGCGATCGCCCCCACCCTGCTCGATCACGCCGCGCGGGTCGCGCGGCGCCTGGTGCGAGCGGGCCTGTCGGCTCGCACGGTGGTCGTGAAGATCAAGTACGCCGACTTCTCGCTCCGCACGCGGCGCACGACTCTGTCCGAGCCGGTGCAGGACACGGACGCCATCCACCGCGCCGCCGTGGAGATGCTCGACCGGATCCCGCTGCAGGGCCGGCGCGTGCGTCTCACGGGGGTCAGCGTGAGCGGCATCCACGACGGACCCCCGCCCCCGGCGCTCTTCCGCGACGAGAGCGCAGAGAAGCGCCGACGCGTCGAGGAGGTCGCAAAGCGCATCGCCGATCGGTTCGGCGACGAGGGCGCCGTGACGCGTGCGACCCTGCTCGGCAAGCCACGTCCGGTCGGCTAGATGCCCAGCTCCGACTCCTGATGCGTGAGGATCACCGCGTCGGACCGCGGCGACGACCGGCAGAGCACCACGAACCCCGCCGCCAGCTGCTCGTCGGTGAGCACGAGCTGGCCCTCGTCGACCAAGACGCTCCCCTCGATCACCCGCCCGCAGCAC
>DATJYG010000664.1:0-3980 GCA_035499695.1 Polyangiaceae bacterium | reverse complement strand
GCCTGCACGACGCGCGCCCGCACGTCGGTCAGGCGAACATCGCTCAACGGATAGTCGATGTCGATCGACGAGTATTTCTGCGCGCCGGCGTTCGTGTAGATCTTGAGCCGGATCGCATAGACGCGTTGGGACTCGAGGTAGGAGTCGAAGTGATCGTCGACCCAGGCATCGAAGGAGAGTGCCTCGGCATCGGCGCCGGGCTCGATCGCGGAGTCGTGAAGCGCGAGCTCTTCGGGCGACGGCGGCTGCCAGCGATCGGCCGGACCTTCGGCCCGCACGGAGGCACCTGGCAGCAGAGCGAGCCCGATGCCGATTCGCAGTATCCAGGCGCGACGCATGCGACCTCCCGGTTCAAGTGGCGCCGGGACGGGCCTCGGAGGTTGGATCGATGCGACGGGTGCGATGCTGGGAATGCAGGTGAGCGGGGCCCCGGCCTGCGCGCATTCTATCCGATCGCGCGGCGCCAGCGAAGGCCTGCAGCCCTTCGCTCGCGCCGCGCGGAGGGACCTCTACTCCGGCTTCCACTCCGGCAGGCGTCCGGGCGTCCACGGCGCGCCGGCGGCCTCGGCCTTCGTCTCGAGCGCGGCGAGGTCGTCGTGCAGACCGTGCAGCGTCTGGAGTGCGTGCTCGAGCTGCTCGCCCACGACCGCGACCTCGCGGCGGTGGGTCTCGGTTGGCGCGCACGTCGCGTTCCAGTGCCCGCCGATCACCTGGTTCAGGCGCTCGAGCAGTGCGGGTGGCGAGGGCTCGTTGTGGCCGCGCACGACCGGATCGCCGCTGAACACCTCGGCGAGATCGCGCTCGCGACCGGCCAGCGCCTGTGCGCTCGTGCGCAGGTCGTCGTCGGCGCTCAGGGTCGAGAAGAGCGCCTTCTGGAGCAGCGACGTCCGTTGCTGCAGCTCCCCGAGCTCGCGGTTGGCGCCCAGCACGGCGCGCTGCAGGCGAGCCGTGCGCAGCTCGAAGGCCTGCAACTCGGCACGATCGGCGGGCGGAAGCGCTGACTCGCCCACGGGCTCGCACACGAACTCCTGGGGCGAGCCGAGCGGCGTGAGCACGCCGTCGATGCGCTTCGCCATCGCGACGCGGTACGCGCCCGGCGCCGCGAGCGCGCCGTCGGGAGTATCGTCGAACTCCTCCTCGCGGTGGCGCGGCGCCGCGTCGGCGGGCTGCTGCGAGGCCCAGCGCAGGTCCCATGCGACGCGGTGGAAGCCCTTGCTCGCGGGCGCCTCGATGCGCCGCACGACGTCGCCCGATGCGTTGGTGACCGTGAGCAGGATTGCGGGCTCCTCCTCGTGCGCCTCGGCGCGCAGGCTGTCCCAGCTCGGGTAGAAGCTGTTGCCCCCCGCCTTCTCTTCCGCCTGCTCGCGCTCGTGCCGGCGCTGCTTGCGCGACTCGTAGCCATCGCGCAGCCAGTACGTGAACACCGCGCCGAACGGCGGGTTCTCGCCGATGAACATCTGCTCGCCCTGGGAGCCGCGCCCGGGGCCGCCGAGCGGCGTCGAGGGGATGAACAGCGGCGTCTTGCGCACCGGCAGCAGCTCGGCCTCGACGGCCAGCCGCTCCTCGCTCGACATCAGGCGCAACGGCGTCAGGTCGTCGAGCACGTAGAAGCCGCGCCCGAACGTCGCGAGCACGAGGTCGCCCTCGCGGCGCTGGATCGCGAGGTCGCGGATCGCCTGCACGGGCAGTCCGCCCTTCAAGGGAATCCACTTCGCGCCGCCGTCCGGCGTGAAGAACGCGCCGAACTCGGTGCCGACGAAGAGCAGGTTGGGCGCGACCGGGTCCTCGGCGAAGCAGTACACGCTGCCGTTCACGGGCAGGTCGCCTGCGATGCTCGTCCACGACCTGCCGCCGTCGGAGCTCCTCAGCACGTAGGGCTTGAAGTCGCCCATCTTGTGGCGGTCGAACGTCGCGTAGACGACCTTGCCGTCGTGCTGCGAGGGCACGACCCGCGAGACGTACGCGTACGGACCGACGCCGGGGAACGTGTCGATCCGGCGCCAGTGCGCGCCGCCGTCGTCGCTCGTCTGGATGAGCCCGTCATCGGTGCCGGCCCAGAGCACGTTCTCCTTCACCGGCGATTCGGCGAGCGCGACGATGTTGCCGTAGAACGACGTCGAGGTGTTCTTGCCGACCGCGTCCGCGCTCCAGACGCGACCCATCACCGCGAGGCGGTTGCGGTCGATCTGGCGGGTGAGGTCGGGACTCACCGGCGTCCAGCGGTCGCCGCGGTCGTCGCTGCGGAAGACGCGCTGCGCGGCGATGTAGAGGCGCGTGTGCGAGTGCGGCGAGATGATGATGGGCGTGTCCCAGTTCCAGCGCATGCCGGGCTCGCCCGGCTCGGGCTGCGGCTGGATGTCGATCTGTTCGCCGTTCTTGCGGTCGAACCGCACCACGCCGGCGTGCTGCGACTCGGCGTAGACGATGTTCGGATCCTCGGGGTCGACGCACGACTGGAAGCCGTCGCCACCCGTCGTCACGAACCAGTCCGAGCTGCGGATGCCGCTCGCGTTCATCGTCCGCGTCGGGCCGCCGACCGAGTTGTTGTCCTGCGTGCCGCCGTAGACGTAGTAGAAGGGCAGGCTGTTGTCGACGTCGAGCTTGTAGAACTGCACCACGGGCAGGTTCGGGAAGAACTTCCAGGTCGCGCAGCGGTCGAACGTCTCGTAGAGCCCGCCGTCGCAGCCGACGAGCAGGTGACGCGTGTCGTGCGGATCGATCCACACGACGTGGTTGTCGACGTGCTTCGACTTCTCGCCCGCGTGCCGCCACGTCCTGCCGAAGTCGTCCGTGACCTGCAGGAACGTGTCGATCGAGTAGACGCGGCCGGCCTGCTTCGGATCGGCGTAGATCTCCTGGTAGTACTGCGGGCTGGAGCTCAACTGCTCGTTCATCTTCTCCCACGTCGCGCCGCCGTCGGCACTGCGGTAGAAGCCCGAGCCCTCCGCGGCCTCGACCGTGGCGTAAACGACGTTCGGCTCGACCGGCGAGGTGGCGAGACCGATTCGGCCCAGGTCGCCCTTCGGCAACCCGCTCGTGAGCCGCGTCCACGTCTCGCCGCCATCGACGCTCTTCCAGATGCCGGAGCCGGGGCCGCCGTCGATCAGGGTCCACACCTTGCGATGGCGCTGGTAGGTGCTCGCGTACAGGATGCGGGAATCCTGCGGATCGAAGTGCACCTCGTTCGCGCCCGTCCAGTCGTCGACCTTCAGCACCTGCTTCCACGTCTTGCCGCCATCGCTCGTCTTGTAGACGCCGCGATCGCCTCCCGGCGCCCACAGCGGCCCCTGCGCGGCGACGAACACGACCTCGGAGTTGCGCGGGTCGACCGCGACCATGCCGATGTGCTCGGACGCCTTGAGCCCGACGTTCCTCCACGAGCGACCGCCGTCGTCGCTCCGGTAGACGCCGTCGCCCCAGCCCACGCTGCGCTGGCTGTTGTTCTCGCCGGTTCCGACCCACACGGTGAGCGGGTGGTTCGGATCGACGGTGACGCAGCCGATCGAAGCGGTGCCCTGATCGTCGAAGATCGGCGTCCACGTCGTGCCCGCGTTCGACGTCTTCCACACGCCGCCGTACGCCGACGCCACGTACCAGGTGCTCGGATCGTCGGGTGCGACCGCGAGGTCGACGACGCGGCCCGAAGTAAACGCCGGGCCGATCGCACGGAACTTGAGCGCGGCGAACGTGCCCGAGTTGAGGCGCGACCGGTCGCCGTCCCCGCCGCCGGTCACCGTCTTTTTCTCGGCGGCGAGGCCCGGGGTGGCCATCAAGAGGGCGAGCAGCAGAGACGGCGCGAAACGCGGGCGCATCGTGGGAGCTCCTTCCGGCGAAGAGGGGGCGGCCTCGTGGGAGAGCACGCAGCCGGGGCAGTGGAGCGCACGCGGGCGCCGGGCGTCAATCGCGCTCGCGCGGTCGGTGACGAGCGCGGCTTTCGCCGGCCCCGAACGCTCGCGGCGGGCCCAGGATCGCTCCGGGCC
>DATJYG010000663.1:0-10707 GCA_035499695.1 Polyangiaceae bacterium | reverse complement strand
ATCGTGATCGGCGTCGTGTTCGACGCCGTCGTGATGGCGCCGCCGCCGTACGTCGGCAGGAGGATCGCCCCGGCCGTGTTGCTCGGGACCTTCATCGCGAGCACGGTGCCGCCCGCGGCTGCGGCCATGCCGGCGGCCTCGGTCAGCGGGCCGTAGCCGAAGTTGGTCAAGAGCGTCGCGGGCGTGCGCGTCGCGATGATCTGGTTCGTCGTGCCGATGTCGCTGCAGCCGAGGACGAGCTGCACGGTGGAGCCCGGGACGATGATCGTCGCCGAGCCGCCGTCCGCGATCGTGATGTTTACTTGGCCACCGGCCATGGTCTGCTCCTAGATTCTGGGTAGGGTGCTGCGCGCTGCGCGCGTTAGTCGATGACGATGAGATGCGCGTTCTCCGACGGGTTGTGCGCGTGGCCACCAAAGCCGCTCGGCTGCGACGCCGTGAGATTCGCCCAGGTCGTCGACTTCCCGGCGGAGTAGGCGCCGAGGGTCTCGTCGAAGTATCGAGCGGCACCCGTGTCGCCGAGACGGAAGTCACCGCCCGAGCCCGTGATGTTCGGCAGTGTCTCGTAGGTCACCATCGCATTGGTGGAGAGCGCAATACCGACTCCCGCGTTGCCGTTGCCGAAGATTGGGATGCCGCCCCGGTCGCTGATCGTGAGCCCGCCAAACCACCCCTCGTGCGTGCTCTGCCCGACGACGATCGCATCACCATTCGGGTTGAGGCTGGTGACGGTCACTGCGTCGAAGACAGCGACGGAGCGGAGGTCGGCGTGCGCCGTGCAGTAAATCGACGCTCCCTGGACGTGCACGTAATAATCGAACCCGCCGATGTCGCCGGCGCCGCGACCCGAGCAGATAGCGACCGTGAGCGCGCCATTCGGATCGACGATCGCCCCACCGCTGACGCAGAAACCGCCTCCCGACGCGTGGTCGCCGAAGTTCTGCCACTCGACGCCGCCAAGCGAGCAGTTGACATAGGCGACTTGACCGCCGACCGTGTTGGAGTTGAAGACCAGACCCAACACGACGCATTGGTAGAAAGCGATCGCCTCGAATTGGTCGTCGTAGACGCGGAACTCTTTTGCGCTCGCGTCCGCCGTCGTATCGGGCACGAACGTGATCGCGCTGAAGTTGAGCGCGCGGATAGGACCGAAGACGCTCGCGCCGTTGATGATCGTTTTGCCTTCGATCAATCCGACCGAGACGTGCACGGGGTCGACGATCTGGTACGTGTCGCTGTTGGAGGGGAACACGTTGGAGGGGGCGGTGTTGAAGTTCGCCTCGTCGCCGAACTGCGGCACGGAGATGCGTGCGCGACCACTGCCAAGATCTTTGAGGATGACCGCGTACGAATTGACGCGTGGGAAGTAGACGAGCTTGCCGATGTACGGTGCCCACGACAGCGAGCCCGTCGAATCCTTGATGATGTTCGGCGTGCCGCCGCTCGCTGCAGACGGAACCCACGCCGTGAAGCCCGTCGAACCATCGAGTGTGCCCGAGTGGAGCGTGGCCGTGTTCTCGCCGAGGACGCGGATCCACGTATCAGGACCGAGCAGCCATAGCCGGTCGATATAGTCCGGCGCAGTGATGGCGTTCTTGATGTGGACTTGGATCTCGACGCCGTAGGTCCCGTTGCCGGTAACCGGGTCGGTGGAGCCCCAACGGCGGCTCAGCTCCTGCCACGTCTTGAGCGGCGCGGGCGTGCCCGGCGTGCTCGTGTAGATGCCTTGGTTCTCGTCATTGCCCGCCACCGAGTCGATGTAGACGTCCGTGATCTTCGCGCGCCACTTCGGGCTCGAATATGCCTCGCGCACCCAGCGCGTCGCGCCGCCATCCGCCGTGGCCTCCACCGTGATGTGGTCGACGGTGAAAGAGGTGCCGGCCGCGACGTAACGCCACGGGCATTCGACGGACTGCACGTATGCGAGCGCACCGTCATAGCCGGCGAGGCCCGTAAGAGCGGCGATGTTCGCGAGCGCGACCGGCGTGGTGTCTGCTTTGATCTGCGTCAGCGCGCCAGCCGTGATGAGCTGCGTGACCACCGCGCCGACCGCGTGCGACGTCGCGGCGGTGCCTTCGGCCGCGCGCGTGACCGTGAACGTGTTGCCGCTCACGCCCGTCACCAGCATCAACTCGCTGTCGACGAGGACGCGGAACTGCGGCGACGACGAGAAGCTCGCCGCCGAGTTGACCGTGATCGTCGTCTGGTCGGACGTGATGCCCGCAGAGAGCGTCGAGCTAGCGTTGTTCGCGAATTGCTCTTGGGCCATCTACTTCGTCCCGGGCTCGATGTTCGCGGGCTGCGAGTTGCCGGTCCCGAGCTGGCCGGTGAACTGCGGCGCGGCGTTCGTCCAGCCCGTCTCGTTCGTGCCAGTGTCGCTGCCTTGCATGGTCGTCGTGATCTCGGGCTGGACCTGCGGGTCCGCGTACTGGAGCGGCTGGTCGAGCACCGGCGTGTCGATGGTGAGGTCGAACGCGAAGACGTGGCCGCGCAGGTCCACCTGCGTCGCGCTCGGCGTGCTCTCCAGCCACCGGCCGTTGCCGGGCGTGACCTGCCCGCTCGCGAGCAGCCACGCGCTGGAGATGATCTGCTGATAGATCACCTGCACCGCGTTGAAGTCGTCGTCGTAGTTGGGACCGTCCGACTGCGCGCCCCACACCTGGACCTCGAACGTGACCGACTCCGTGAAGATACCGCGCTGCTGTAGCTGCGCGAGAAGCTCCGAGTTGTAGTCGAGCACCGGCGTCGCCGAGAAGCCGCTGCCGGTGCTGGTCGTGATCGACACGACAGGGACGTTCTTGTAGCCGCTGCCGATGACCGTCGGGACCACGCGGATGATGTGCCCACCCGAGTCGACGACGATCGACGCCTGCGCCGGCGTGCCGCCCGAGACGTCGGGGTCGCCGACGGTGATCGTGTCCGTCGGCGCGTAACCGACGCCCTGCGCCGAGACCACGTACACGCGGATGCCCGCGCCGGCCGCGAGCGTGTTCGGGAGGCTCGGGCCGCGCAAACTCGGCGTGCTGCGCGACGAGAAAGCGCTCTTCTTCGGGATGAAGATGACGCGCGGGAGGTCGATGTTCTCTTCAACGCGCACCTGGCCGATGACGAACCCGCCGTCGGCGAACGCGGTCTGGCACTGCCCGCCGCTGACGTAGTTGGCGTTGCCGCTGCTCGCGACTTGGTCGCCGATGGCCGTCGCCGAGTAGAGCGCGACGTGCGTGTCGTCGACGATCTTCGCGAGCCAGAAGCCGTTCGCGTTGGTGTTGCCGACGACGCCCGTGATGGTGACGCTCGCCGTCGTCGTGTAGAGGTGCGGCTGCGAGAAGCCGAGCACGATGGGGCTCGCGTTCGTCGCGCTCGTGATCTGGAGCGTCTTGTAGATGAAGCCCGCACCCACCAACGTCGCGGACACGTCCATCGAGATCGCGGACACGAGCGGCGTAAGTGCGGGCACGGGCTACAACCCTTTGAACGTTTTTTCTAGAACTTCGTCGAAAGCCTGCTCCACCGCCGCGGCGTACGCCTCTGGCGGGTTGTCTGCGTCGTCGGGGAAGAGCTTGCGGGCGGGCATTCGCCTCGTGCCGTACTGGTGGTACTGCGACGGGTCATCGATGCTCCACACGATCTGGTAACCCGAGATGCGCACCTTGAGCGACGCGAGCATCTCGCCGGTGGCGAACAAGTAGCTGCGCTGCCCGTTGGCGAGGTTCGCCCAGGGGTTGCCGTACGGGTCCTGCCCGGCGGCCCAGTGCGCGAGGATCGCGTCCGTGATGCGCGGCGCCGCGGCCTCGTTGATCTTCTTCACGAGCCCGCCGCCGCCGAGGTCGGAGAGGAAGCGCACGAGCTGGTTCAGCTCCACGTCGTCACCAGCCGCGGTTCGGCCCGGTCGAGCCCGAGAGCACGTTGACGACCGACGAGCTGATGAGCAGCGGCTGCTGCGAGCCCGGCGCGTTCGCCTGCGCGACCGTCACGCTCGGGTGTGCCTGCTGGCGCTGCACGAGGTGCAGCCAGTTGACGGCGTCGTCGTGTCCCTGACGCAGCTCGTTGTCCGCGCTTGCGTTCGACTTGAAGCCGCGCACGCGGATCATGCGATACGCGGCGATCTTGGCGACCGCCTCGGTGACCGACGAGTCCCACGCGAGCAGCGGCACGGCGTGCGTGCCCCAGCGCGCGCGGAAGAAAGTGTCCGCGTAGTCCGACGCCGACTGCAGGATCGCGTTCTGCTGCGTGTCGGTGAGGAACCCTATGGCCTGCGCTGGCACGCCGAGGTTCTGGACGTCGGTGATGCTCGCGTAGGCCATGGTGTTCTCTTACGTCGCGTTGCCTTGGTGGACGCTGTGAACGAAGCAGTGGTCGACGTTCGTGAACACGAGCTTCGCCGCAGCGCCGGTGCCGGTCGCTTGGAAAAGCGTGTGCTCGATCCACCACGTCCAGATGCCGATCGGCGCGGTGGCCGTCGACTGCGGGATGGTGATGGTCGGGCCGCCGAAGACGACGAGCGAACCGCCGGACTGCGACGTCCACGCCGAGACGAAGAGCAAGATCTCTCCGCTGCCGAGCGTGATCGTCGTCGTGCCGACGCCGCCGCCCGCGTACTGCTTGGGCGTGCCGATCAGGGTGTGCCAGCTCATTGCTGGACCTCCTGGTTACGGGCCCGAGCGCGAGAGGAACTGGAAGAAGCTCCAGGCCGGGGCGCCTCGCGCTTTCGAGCCGAACGCGATGGTGTGCGAGTCGAACACGATCGGGTCGTCGGGCTGGACGCGGTAGACGAAGTCCGGCGCCATGCGGAGCAACCACACGAGCGGGCGCACGTGGCGGTTGGTGTCCATGAGGTACCAGATGTCGTCGTACGTGCCGCCGCCGATGCTCGTCGAGCCGCCGAGGTCCGGCCACATGATGCGATCGGTCCACGCCTTGAGGACGTTCTCCGACGCGCCGACCATGTACTGGTTCGGGTTCGCTGCGACGTTCGACGGGAAGCCCGACGGGGTCGCCTGCGTGCCGAGGTTGCCGATGACGGGCAGGCCCATGAACTGCGACTGCAGGATGGTGTCCATCGTCAGCTTGAGCATCGGGCCAGTGAGCGCGAGGTTCGGGATGATGCCCCAGGGCTCGCCGCTCGCGGCCTTGCGCCGCGCCATGTCCTGCCAGACGGTGGCGAAGCTGTTCGCCGCGAGGCCGCCGCCGATCAACTTCGAGTTGATCGTCACGCCGCCGTTCGAGTAGTCGTTCGTGAAGGTGCCCTTCGACGAGTCCCAGAAGTCGACCTGGTGCGCCGTGTTGAAGAACGAGAGCGCGTCGTAGCCGTTCTGGCGCGCGCCGGTCTGCGAACCTTGGTTCTGCAGCATGTCGCGCAGCTGGTAGTCGGGCCACTTCGCCGTCTGCATGCCCATGAAGGACACCGTCGGCGCGTAGATGCCGTGCTGGTCGTCTTGGAGCTTGAAGAGGTCGATGCCCTCGGTCAGCTCGAAGTTCTGCATGCCGACCTGATAGGTGATCGGCGCCGGCGTGCGCGTGATGCGGGGGCCGAGCCACTCGCGCATCTTGTCGACCATGTCGAGCCAGCCCGACAGCCAGAGCTCGGTCCCAACAGGGAACGTGGTCGAAAACTTGTCGTAGAAGATCGGCGTGGTCCCCACCGCGTTCCAGAAACGAGTCTCCAGAGCGGTGAAGAAGATATTCAGGTTCGCGGGAGTCACCAGCATGGCGAATTCTTTGCCTTTCTTTCGGAGAGTGGCGTTACGTTAGAAAACGCCAGATGACATTGTCGGGACGAGAACGGATGATTTCGCGGGGCGGCGCGCACGAGATCAAGAACGTCGTACCGGCGTGCCGCCAGTGCAACTCGCGAAAAGGCGCACGCCGCTTGTTCGCGATGCTCACCAGTTGATCACGGTCGCGATGATGGTGGATGCGTCGGCCGAGCCGTTCTTGCCCATACCCGACGCGAGCGCGTCGATCACCGCCGACGCGGTGCCGATGTACCCCGGCGTCGGCGCGGCGATGACGCCGTAACCGATCGTCGAGGTCGTGGTGCCGCCGGCGAGCTGGAACTGGCAGATGATCGCCGACTTGCTCGCGCTGCGCAGGCCGACGTTGTTCAACGTGAACGTCGACGCTGCAAGCGTAACCGCCTGCGAGATGCGGCCGACGTAGAACGTCGGGTCGTTGGTGCCGACCACGGCCGAACCAACGGCCGCGAACGACTTCCACTGCGTGCCCGCCCAGAGCGTGCCTTCGCCGTCGATGTCGATGACTTGGCCGGCCGGCATCGTGGAACCGTTCTGCCACCAGTCCGGGCGGATGAGCACCCACTTCGCCGACGCGCCGCCGAGCGAAGAGATCTGCCACGGGCCCGAGTCGGCCGCAGCGCTGAGGTTCGTCGTGCCGCCTTGGATGAAGACGATGTCGCCGACGACGTTCGTCACGCCGTCTTGCGTCGCCCACGCGCCGTTCGACGTCTCCGTGAGCGTGCCGGTGCCCGTGCCGCCGTACGCCTGGAGCGACGTGACGACGTTGCGCGCCTTGTACTGCGACGCGAGGTTCGCGAGCGGGTTGGACGCGTACGGGTTCGCGACACCGACCATGACCGCCACCTGCGTGGAGGAGAGGCCCATCGTCGACGGCACCGCCTGGACGAAGCCGATGTACGGGCGCGTGCCGCCGGCGTCGGTCAGCGAAACGGTATTGTCGTCGCTCGCGTAGACGTTCGCGCCGAATTTCGTGCCGTCGATCGTCGAGTCGGCGTTGATGTTGTAGAGGAACGCGCCCTGGCGCACCTGCACCTGGATCGAGCCGGCCACGCCGGTCGCGCCGGGCGAGCCGCCGGTGGCTTGGTTGATCGCCTGCTTGTCGCAGCGGCCGACCACCTTGAACGCGCTGTTCGCGCTCGCGGGCACTGCGTTGCCTGCGGCGTTGATGCACACGATCGCTCCACCGTAGATCGAGGTCGACGCCTCGACGGGGAACGAGAGCAGCACCGGCTCCGGGATGTCTTCGACGCCGAGCTTGTCGGTCTTGCGGTCTTGGATGAGAGCAGTCACTGGATGTCTCCTTGTTCTTGGTGCTGGTTACCGTCCAGCGATCACTGGCCGACGGCGCGGAGCTTCCGCTTCGCCGAGGTCTCGTTCATCTCCGCGACGTACTGCTCGATCGTCTTGCCGGTGCCCAGGAGCATCGACTCGATCGCCTTGCGCTGGTCGCCCGAGAGGGACTTGACGTCGATCGCGATCGCGCCGCCCATCGGCTTCACGTCGCCGCGCATCGGGAGGTCGGCGCCGTCGAGCACGCCCATCTCCGAGGTGCGCGTGCGCGTCGGCAGCACGTCGAGGTGGCCCTTCAGCCACTTCGGGTCGCGCATGCCCTGGGCGCGGAGCGTCGGCTTCGCGGCCTTGTCGATCTTGCCCATGCGGATCGCGTCCTTGAGCATCGCGTCGACGCGCGCCTTGCGCTTGTCGCCTTCGAGCCGCGCGATGCGGCCTTCGAGCGCCTCGGCGGCCTTCACGCGCTGGCCCATCGCGTCGAGCGCGCCGAACGCGGCCGCGACTTCTCGCTTGCCGGTGACCTGCGTCACGAGGCGCCAGAGGCGGTCGTGCGTGTAGAGCCCGGTCTTGGCGTTGAGCTGCGCGCGCGCCGACTCGTCGGCGTCGCTGCCGTCGGACGAGGAGCTGGTGCTCCCGCCGTCGGACGAGTCGTCGTCATCGTCGTGATCGGAAGCGGCGGGCGGCGTCTTATCGGCGGCCTCTTCTTCTTCCTCTTCCTCTTCGGCGCCTTCCTCGGACTGCTCCTCGGCTTCGCCTTTCTTCATGAGGGGCTTCTTCGGCTCGTCGTCGGAGGACTTGGCGTTCTCTTCTTCCTCTTCCTCCTCCTCGGCCTCCTCTTCCTCTTCTTCTTCCTCTTCGTCGTCGTCGCCCTCGTCTTCGACGGTCTCCTCGTACTTGCGGGTGATCGTCTTCGACTGGAGCGTTGCCTGCGCCGTCGCGAGTGCGAGCGACGCCTTCGCGAGCTTGTCGAGCAGGCGCTCGGACTTCGGGTCCGCGGCCACGGCCTTGAGGGCGTTGTCGCGCAGCTGGGTGAGCTTGAGGATGGTCTTCATTCGACTTTCCTTTTTCCTGTTCTTGTTCGGCCGCTACGCGGCAGCTTGATCGTCGGGCAGCGTGGCGAGTTGGTCGGCAGCGGCCCTGGACACGAGATCGATGAACGCGTCGCGCGCCATCACGCCGTCGGCGATGCCGACGCGTACGGCGTCCTGGCCGACGAAGACGCCGGCCTCCAACGAGGCGACGGCGCGGGAAGAAGTCTTGCGGGCTGCGGCGACGACGTCCCAGAAGACGTCGGCGAAGCGGTCGACGCGCGCCTGCATGCGGCTGCGGACGCCGTCGGTGATCGGGCGATCGGCGTGGCCGTCGGTCTTGAACTCGCCGCTCGTGATCAACTCTTTGATGATCCCCTCGCGGTCATTCGCCTTCATGCGATCGAAGAGCGTGGCGATGACGCCGATGGACCCGGCGACGCCCGTATCGGGCAGCCAGATCTCGTCGCACGCCGAGGCGATGGCGTAAGCCGCCGAGCAAGCGGTCTCGTTCGCGTACGCGTAGAGCGGCTTGCCGCTCTGCTGGCGCAGCTTCCGGAGCATGCGGTGGCACTGCATCGAGCCAGCGGCCTCGCCGCCGGGGCTGTCGATGTCGAGCACGACGGCGTTGACGCCGCTGTCCTCGAACGCGCACGCGGCGCGGGCCACGAGGTCCTCGTAGCTGTCCCAGCACATGTTCTTGCCGGCGGTGTGGTGCTCCAGCGGTCCGCGGATGCGGACGATGCACACCCCGCCGGTGAGCGTCTCGTTCTCGGCCGGGGGCTCCAAGAACATCTCGATGTCGAACGCCTGTGGGTCGCCCGTGAAGAGCGCCTCGCTCAGGTCGCCGTCGAGGCAGAGCAGGTCGCCGCGGTGGTAATTCCACCAAGCGGCGAGGGACATTTTCTTCATGCGATCTTGCGTCCTCGCGTTCGGAAGTCGAGGCGCCGCGCGTCGCGCGCGCCGTCGCGGAAGTCCAGGATCTTGCGGCGATTGTCCGCCGCCGGGACGACGGGCTCGCCGCGCGATTCGACCGCGGGCGGTGTCGCGCAACCCGCGCAGCCCGGCCGAAGCACTTCGGCGCGAAGCTCGACCGGCGGCGCGTCGACGACCGACGCAGCCGAAGGCCGCGTCGGCGCGAGCTGCGCCTTCACCGTCATAGTGCGCGCGGCCGCGGCAGCGCCGGGCTGCGCGTGCAGAATCGCGCTCTCTGCGGCTAAGATCGGCGCGGCGGCGTCGCCGGCAGTCTCGGCGGCTGCGCCCCGAAGCTCGATCGCTTCGACGTCGGCGAAGCCGTCGAGGAAGTTGCGCTGGATCGCCTCGGGCTGCGCGACTTCCCAGACGAGGCGCGCGACGACGGGCTCGACGCTCGGCGCGGCCTGGGCCTGCGCCGCGAGGATGCGCGCCGCGACGAAGCCGAAGTCCGCGGCTGCGGGCATCGCGGGCTGCTGCCCGACGCCCTGCTGTTGGCCGTACCCGACCGGGTCGGGCAAGTCGTCCGGGGCCGCCGCCGTGGTGGTGACGTCGCCCGGCAAACCGGCCGCGATGTGCTCGTCGGGCTCGATGCCCGCGAGCTGCGCGACGATGTCGGCCGCGCGCTGCTGGACCTGCTCCGCACCCGCTTCGCTCGGCGCGTCTGCGGCCGTGCTCGCGCGCAGAAGCTCGGCCGGTGCACCGACGTCCGCCGCTTCGGCTCCCGCCGGCTGCGCGAGCGCGTCGACGAGCTGCGCACCGACGCCCGCGGCTTCTGCCGCGCCCGACGCGCCGATCGATCCGAAGCTGCTGCCCGCGCCGAGCGCTTCGACGCCCGCGAACGCGCCCTGCTCTTCGAGCTGCTCTGCGCCCGAGTCGCTCTGCGCGATGCCGTACGGCGCGACCGTCTGGTCGTTGCTCGAAGTCTGGAGCTGCTCCGAGCCGGTGCCCGAAGCTTCGCCGCCCGGGCTGCCGGCGCCGAGCCCGCCGAACGCCGCCGCGTCTGCGCCGGCTTCGGCCCCGGCCGGCTTCTGCGCGACGCTCGGCTGCGGGCTGCCGACGTCAGCTGCGCCGACGCCTGCCTGCGCGCCCTGCGCTTGGAAGGTTTCGAGCCCGGCTGCGGACGCTTCGCTGGTGCCAGTCGCGCCCGCTGCTTGGGAGCCGGCCGCCTGGTCCGCGGCGCCGATGCCCGTTCCAGCGCCGTAGACGCCCTCGGTCGCGCTGCCGGCGTCGGGCGCGCTTACCCCCGCCTGGGCGGCTTGGAGCTGTTCCTGGGGGCTGCCAGCGTCGCTGGCGCTGGGTCCTACCGCGTCCACGCCTGCGCTTTGGGCGCCCGCGCCGATAGCTGAGGCGTCGACGCCCGCTTCTTGCGCGAGGGCTTGCAGCGCCTCTACGGCGGGGTCAGCCGGCTCGATGCCGGCCGGGCTGACGGTGACCGAGCCACCGCCACCGCCGAGCAGGGCGAGCAGCAGCGACATGGCTTACTCGAAGTAGCCGCTGACCGCGCAGGTGCCGCGCACGATCTGAGACGACGTCGCGGTGCCCACCGGCATCTTGAGGATGATGTGCACGATGCGGCCGGGCATGCACGCGAGCGGCGTCTGGAAGCTGCGCACGATGTCGGGCGCGTTCGCGCCGATCGCTGCGCCAACAGCGAATGA
>DATJYG010000662.1:0-12086 GCA_035499695.1 Polyangiaceae bacterium | reverse complement strand
GAGGAGCGGCTCCAGCTGGAGCCCCGGCTCGTCCTCTACCACTGGCGCGCGGCCGCGACTCCGTGACCCTGCCCGGCGAGGGCCGAATCAGTGGCCCATCTTGTCGGAGCGCGCTTTTGCGGGCAGCGTGCCGACCATGGGCGTGAGATCGCTCCCCGCCCATGGCCAGGCGGATCCGGCCGGCCACCACGCGGGCTTTGCCGCCAGGTAGAGCGACGGCGGCACGGTGTGCGTTGCGATGCTCGGGTTCCACACGACCCTGTTCGAGACCGTGTCGAAGTTCCCCGTCCACCAGAGACTCGTCCACGCGACGTCGGCCTCGCCGACGCCGTTGTGGTTCGCGCCGTTGTCGCCGATCTCGAAGATGGCCGGCTTGCCGGGGCCCGAGCCCGTGTACACGGCGCTGACGGGCGCGGTTCCGAGGTCGTTGGCCGAGGTGCTCCCCAGCACGTTGCCGATGGCCGTCATCTTGTAGTCGCCCGTGTCGAACTGGAGGGCGGCGACGTTCCCGTCCTGGCGACCCGTGCTGCCCCAGACAGCGGGCGAGGCGTACTGTCCCGAGGAGTAGTTGCGGAAGAACGTCATGTACCCCGCGTTGCCGTGCGTGTTGGTGGCGCCCATGTGCGGCGCGTAGTTGCCCTCGACGAGCTCCATGTGCGGGAACGCGCAGTGCGTGTCGATGTTGATCTCCTGCCACGCCGCCGGCGTCGACCACGAGTTGTCGGCGTAGTTGTAGGCGACGACGTTGCCGCCGCCCGAGACGTCGAACAGGATCGGCTTGTTCATGTACCGCGCGATGTTGTTCTCGACGAGGTTGTCGGCCGCAGCGCAGCGGAGGACGACGCCGTAGCAGTCCGCGGCGAAGCCGTACTTGGCCGAGTTGTGGAAGTCGCTGTCGCGAACGACGACGCGGAACGTGCCGGTCATCGCCACGTGCATGCCCCCGATCGTCCCGTCGGTCTGGACGTCCTTCACCCAGCTGTAGGCGGCGTCGTCGATGTCGATGCCGCCGGCCGTCTGCCCGTCGTAGCCCGGGTTGCTGCCGCCCTGGATCGCGAGATGCTCGATGCCCGCCCACTTCACGACCGGGAGTGTCACCTTCGCGATCTGCGCCGAGTACGGTGCCGCCGCGCGGAACGTCCAGTGGAGGGGCGAGGTGAGGGTGATGGTCCCGCCCGAGACGGACGCGATCTCCACCCGCTCCTCCGTCGAGCGCTTGTCGACGCGCTTGAAATATTTGCAGTCGCCCTCCTGCACCGTCGCGTCGTCGGCCTCGTCGATGATCGCGAAGTCGCCCGCGGCGAACCCGCTCGCTGCGGGGCCAACCTGTAAGGTCGACGTCTCTTTGATGGCGTCCAGGGCGAGCGGGACGGCCGTGCCGTAGCTGCCCGAGTAGCAGCCACGATCCCCCGTTCCACCCATGGAGAGGACCGGGCCGCCGCCGGTCTTCACGATCGTGGTGCCCCCGCCGGCGGCCCCCTGCGATCCGGCGCCGCGAAGGACGACACCCTTGGTGAGGACGACGGCGCTCGACACCGTGTACGTCCCCGCCGCGAGCTGCACGACCTTGCCGTCGGCGCAGCCCGCGATCGCCGCATTGAGGTCGGCTCCCGGCGCGGGCGAAGCGCAGACGGTGGTGCGCACTGGCAGCCCGTCGCTGCCGAGCGGCTTGTGGAGCTGACCGTCGAAGAGGATGCCCGGGTTCCACTTGGTGGTGCGCGCCCAGTCGAGCAACGCGCCCGCGCCACCGCCGTCGCCGGTGGCGCCTGCGCCCCCCGGAGTCGAGCTGGAGCCCGGCGAACCGGCGCTCGAGTCGCCGCTGATCCCGGCGTTCGTCGCGACGCCGCGCCCGCTCTCGGACGCTCCCCCGCATGCCCCGCACGCGGTCACTGCCGCGAGCGCTCCCACCAATCCGAACGAAATCAAGATCTTCTCGTTCATGCGCCCTCGAGTGCCGGGATCGGCCAGTGCAGAGCAAAGGTCGCGATTCGCGATCCGTCAAGCGAGGGTCGCCTCGGGATAAGCTGGCCCCTGCGCGGACTGCCCATGGGACACCGTTCGAAGCTGGTCGCGTGGGCGATGTTCGGTGCGTCGTGCGCGCTCGTGATGGCAGGCGGTAGCTGTGGCCGGGGGTCATCGGGCGACGGCCCGGGTGCAGCACGAGGCGCGCACGGTTCCGCGCAATCCTTCAGCCCGTTCATCGCGGTCGATCAATTCGGGTACCGGCCCGCCGCCGAGAAGATCGCCGTGCTCCGCACGCCGGTCATCGGGTTCGACAAGGACAAGTCGTACACCCCCGGCGCCAAGGTCGCGATCGTCGACGCCCACTCGGGGGCCAAGGTCCTCGAGGCCGTGCCGCAACCGTGGAACGGGGGCGCGACGGACGACTCTTCCGGTGACAAGGCCTGGTGGCTCGACTTCTCGAGCGTCACCGCCGTCGGCGACTACTTCGTCCTCGACGAGGCCGCGAACGCGCGCTCGGTGGTCTTCCACATCGGCGACGACGCGTATCGCGACGTGCTCACCCAGTCGACGCGGATGTTCTATTACCAGCGCGACGGCATCGCGAAGGACGCCAAGTACGCGGGCGCGGACTGGGCCGACGACATGGCGCACCCGCAGGACGAGAAGTGCCGCCTGTTCTCGGACGGCTCCAGCCCGCGCGACCTGCACGGCGGCTGGTTCGATGCGGGCGACGAGAACCGCTACACCAACTGGGCGGCGAACGACGTCATCGAGCTGCTCCACGCCTACGTCGAGAACCCCACGGCGTTCGGCGACGCCACGAACATCCCGGAGTCGGGCAACGCCGTCCCCGATCTGCTCGACGAGGTGAAGTGGGAGATCGACTGGCTCGTCCGCATGCAGAACGCGGATGGCTCACTGCTGAGCGTCGCCGGCCATCAGGGCGCCAGCCCGCCTTCGGCCGACAAGTCGCCGTGCAAGTACGGGCCGGTCAACACGTCGGGCACGCTGACCACGGCCGCGGCCTTCGCCTTCGCGTCGAAGGTCTACGGTTCGGTCCCTTCCGTCGCGACCGCCTACCCGGGCTTCTCCATCGACCTGGGGACGCGCGCGAAAGTCGCGTGGACGTGGGCCGTCGCCCACCCCGGCGTCACCTTCTACAACACGGGCGCCGTCGCCTCTGGCGAGCAGGAGGTCGACGACAACGCGCGACTGCAGAAGAAGGTGCAGGCGGCCGTGTACCTCTTCAGGCTCACGGGCGACGCGAAGTACCAGTCGTTCGTCGACGCGAACTACTCGAGCCTGCTCTCGAGCTTCGACCCGTATCACATGGATCAACTCGACGCCGCGCTCGACTACACGAACGCGAGCGGCGCCACCGCGTCGACGACGAGCGCCATCCTGGCCGCGTTCAAGCGCGGGGTGGAAAGCCCGGAGTACCTGGGCACGCTCACGAGCAACCCCGATCCGTACCTCGCGCCGCTTCATGCCTACGTCTGGGGCAGCAACCTGGCCAAGGCAGGCCAGGGCAACATGTTCGCCGACGTCGCGACCTTCTCGGTGGACGCGACGGCGAGTGAAGGCGCGATGCGCGCGGCCGAGCGCTACGTGCATTACCTCCACGGGGTCAACCCGCTGCAGCTCGTCTATCTGTCGAACATGCCCGGCGCGAAAAAGGGCGTCACGCGCTTCTTCCACACGTGGTTCGCTCGCGGCTCGCAGTGGGATGCCGTCGGCGTGTCCAAGTACGGCCCGCCGCCGGGCTATCTCGTGGGCGGGCCCAACCCTGGATACAACTGGGACCCGTGCTGTCCGTCGGGGTGCGGCGGCCGGTGGGGCTGCGGCAAGAGCTCTCTCGCCAGGTGCGGGTCTGCGGTCCTTTCTCCCCCCGCGGGGCAGCCCCCTCAGAAGAGCTATCTCGACTTCAACGACAACTGGCCGCTCGACTCGTGGGCGGTCAGCGAGCCTGACGACGGCTACCAGGCCCAGTGGGTGCGTCTGGTCTCCAAGTTCGTGAAGTGAGAGGCACGATGACCGAGCACCAAGGAGGTTCCCGACCCCGCCAGAGCCTCTTCGCGTGGCTCCCGCCGGCGGCGGCCCTGGTGGTCTTCCTCTACCAGTCCCGGAAGTTCTGCCAGGGAGGCCTCTATTTCGTCGACGACCCCTTCATCTCGATGCGCTTCGCGGCCAACCTCGTCCTCCACGGGGAGCTGTCGTTCAACCCCGGCGTGCGCGTGGAAGGGTATTCGAACTTCCTGCACGTCCTCATTCACGCGCTGACTTTCAAGCTGCGCGGCGGAGTCCCGGACGCTGCTTCCGGGATCGACGGCGTCGTCTCGATCGTCTTCGCAGCGACTCTGCTCCAGGCGCTGCTCCTCGGCCTCCTGTCGCGCAAGTCGCCAGGGCGCGAGCGCGATGGGGCTGCCTGGTACTACGCCGCGGTCCTGACCATCTGCAGCTGGCCGTTCGCATTCTGGGCGACTGCCGGCCTCGAGACGCCGCTCGAGGGACTGCTGTACGTGGCCATCCTCGTGACGTGTGTACACCCTGCTTTCGGCCGATCGGGATCGTGGGCGCTTCCTCTTCTCGCCTCCCTCCTGGTCGGAGTGACGCTGCTGCGTTTCGAGGGCGTCATCGCAGCGCTCGGCGTCGCAGCCGTGCTCGGCGCGCACTTGATGCGTGCAAAGCGCAGGGCGAGCGCCATCTCCCTCTTCGCCACAGTGGCCCTAGCCTCTGCGATCTACCACCTCTGGCGGATCGCCTACTTCGGACAGTTTCTGCCCAACACGTTCCTGGCGAAGGCCACGGGCGGCTCGACCATCACCCGCTTGGGCGCCGGGGTCAGCTACTGCGGCACCTGGTTCGGCGCAGTGGGTGGAACCATCGTCCTGGCGGTCCTCGCCCTGGTGTTCGCACGTACTCGCCGGATCTCACGCGAGGACCTCGAGAAGCTCCTCGACGATCCCGTGCTCTGCGTCGCGTCCGTCCTCGTGGCCATCAAGGTCGCGCTCGTCGTCTGGGGGGGAGGCGACTGGATGCCCGGCTGGCGCATGCTGCTGCCCGTCACCCCCGCCGCTCTCTTCCTGGTCGTCCGCGGGTTGCTGGGCATCGTGGACAGCGACCGCGTCGACCGTCCCGGCGCATTCCCAGCCATCGTCCTCAGCGCTGGGATTGTTCTCGTGGCCGGTCGTGGATCGACGGCGTACTTCCCCGTTCGCGACAGCATTCCGAACGAGGGCGGCTCCTTCAAGAAGCTCCCGCAGGGAAACTTGCGCGTGGCAGAGATGCTCGAGAAATCCTTCGGTGACGGGCGCGAGGAGGTTGCCATCGGTGAAGCCGGCCTCGTGCCGTTCGAGGCCCTTCACGTGAAGTTCATGGACCTCTTCGGGTTGGTCGACAGCGACATGGCTCGGCAGCCGGGTGCCATGCACAGTCGAGTGCACGTCGAGCACGTTCTCGAGCGCGGCCCCGCAGCCGTGGTCTTCGCGCACCTGCACGTCCTGCCCCCCTATGGCCCCTACCAGTACGGGCAGGCGCTGCTGTCGAGTGCCTCCTTTCACGAGAGGTATCGGCGCGTCGACCTGGGCTCGGAGCTGACGACTCTCGGCTGGGCGCTCTATCTGCGCCGCGACGTCGACGCTGCGGCGCACGACCTGTCCTGGGCGCCGTGACGGCAGAGCTCCCTCGTGCTCGGGGGTCACGGTGATCGTGTCGACGGCTCGAGCCAGGCTCGCTAAGAAAGCGGGGGGCGCATGGAACCGTCACAAGCAGACCGCAATCGTGGGGAGCATCTGACGAGCAGTGAGGCGCACGAGCCGCCGGTGGCTCCCGGTCCCAGTGTCCGACTCGACGCGTTCTTCAAGCTGCTACCGCGCGTGACCCGTTTCTTCCGGAAGAAGCGGATGGCCACGTTCACGCGCCTGTTCCACCTGAAACCCGGAACGCGCGTGCTCGACCTGGGGGGCAGCCCGGAGATCTGGGACCACGTAGCGACTCCTCTCGACATCACCCTGCTGAACCTCCCGGGCAGCCTCGCCCGCGCCACATCGAGCCGCCACCAGTTCACGTACGTGGAAGGCGATGCCTGCAACGTCCATCAGTTCGCGGACCGCTCGTTCGATCTGGCCTTCAGCAACAGCGTGATCGAGCACGTCGGCCCTGGTCCCAAGCAGGAAGAGTTCGCGCGTGAGGTCGTCCGACTGGCGCCCTCCTTCTGGGTGCAGACACCGTCGGCGTGGTTCCCGATCGAGCCCCACTCTGGAATGCCGTTCTACTGGTTCTATCCGGACCCCATCCGGGACAAGCTGCTCGAGAGCTGGAAGCGCAAGTTCCCGTCGTGGTGGTACGAGTACCTGTCCACCACGCGCGTCCTCTCACGCAACCGGATGGTCGAGCTCTTCCCCGCCGCGGACATCCGGACGGAGTTCTTCATGGGCTTCCCGAAGTCGTACGTGGCCTACTCGGTCACGAGCTCCGAGAGGAACCGCTCCATCTCGTAGGCTGCGGCGCCCCAGGAGTAACGTTCGGACACCAGGGCGCGCCCGCGTCGACCGAGCTGCGCACCTCGATCGGGATCGTCGAGGAGTCCGCCGACCGCCGCGGCGAACTGCTCCGGTTCGTCTGCGAGGAGGAGATGCTCGTCGTGAACGGCAGCGATCCCTTCGGCGCCGATGACCGTGGAGACGATGGGTTTGCCCATCGCCATCGCCTCCAGAACCTTCAACCGCGTCCCGCCCCCGAGGCGTAGAGGGACCACCATCACCGCAGCCGAAGCGATGTGCAGGCGAAGGTCCTCCACGCGACCGGCGACTTCGATGCGATCCGAGCGGTACGCGAGGATCTCGGGCGTGGGCCTCGGGCCGACGATCTTGAGGCGCGCTCGCGGATGGCTGCTCGCGATGCGAGGCCATATGTTGCGGAGGAGGAAGAGGAGGCCGTCGGTGTTCGGGTAGTAGTCGTTGATGCCGAAGAACATGACCGTCGCGCCGTCGGCAGGCGGGTCTGCTTCCCGAGGCTCGAAGGCCGACAGGTCCACGGCATTCGGGACGACTGCTGATCGCAGCGACGGAACTCTGGAGAGAGCTCGGTCCCGATCCGGGATCGAGGTGAACGTGACCCCGTCGCGCGAGCGCCACTCCTCGAGCTCCTCGCGTCGCACCTTGCGCCAGTTGACCGTGTAGTGCAGCCGCCGCATCACGCCCCCTGCGCGGCTCAGCTGCCGCTGCAGGTCGAACTCGATGTTGTGGTCGTCGAACACGACGCGCGGGGCGGGCTTTCCGGGCGGAGCCTGCCGCAGCCGGTAGCCGCCCATGCCGAACGCGGCCGAGGCGATGATGGCGTCGACCGGCTTCTTCGTGAGCGCGACGTCGAGCGCCGACTGGAACTCGGGGACCGTGAGAAAGTGCGACTCGAAGCTGCGGCGTGAGAGGAGCGAGCGCAGCTGCAGCAGGCGCTTTCCCTGGTCCTCCGACCGTGACGGGACGAGGAAGACGTCGGTGCAGTAGCGGCGCATCTCGCGCTCCGCCACGGCGATGTCGAATCGCGGGTTCGCGAGCGCGATGGCCGATACCTCGTGCCGGCGCGCCAGCGCCGACATGAGCCCCTCGAGCCGTCGCTGTCCGCCATACGTGGCGGGGCTCGCGGGATAGGAGGAGACGAAGAGGATCCGCACTAATTCACGAGTCCGATGCGTTGATTCATGGGCACCCCAGAACAGTTCGGCAGTGTCATCCATAGCCGGCACGCCGCCCATCGGCCAGCATGATTACCGCGTCCGGGACCGAAGTTTGATTGCATCGAAAGCCTGTGGTCTAAGCGCGCGCGTGACGAGGATGCGAGCGCTTGCGTCGAAGTGGACGAGGCGGCTCGTCCGCGCAGCGGCGATCGCTTACCCCGTCACGCTGCTCGCGATCTGGATCTCGCTGCGCTGGATCGGTGAAGCCTGGTGGGCCAGCACAGCCGCGCTCTACCTCCCGTACGCGCTCTTCGGGCTGCCACTCCCGTTCGTGGTTCTCGCGGCGTGGCTGAATCGGATGCGAAGCCTCGCCTGGGCGCAGGCCATAGCACTCTTGCTCCTCGTGTTCCCCATCATGGGCTTCGTGCTTCCATGGCCCTCGTCCGCCGACGCGAACGCGCCGAAGATCCGGATCGTCAGCCTCAACGTGAACGCCGGGCGCGCGGGAGTCGGGAAGATCGTCGACGCGATCGCGAGCTATTCGCCGGACGTCGTCCTCCTGCAGGAGCTCGCCTCGAGCGACGATTTCGTGACAGCACTGCGCGCGCGCTACCCGACCGTCTCCGCGTCCGGACAGTTCGCTCTCGCGACGCGCTTTCCGCTCGTTCGCGTCGTCGAGCCCGAGAAGCTTCCTTACTACGGTCAGCTCCGGTCGCCTCGCTTCATCGAGTACGTGCTCGACACGACACTCGGCACCATCCCTTTCTTCAACGTGCACCCCGTCTCACCGCGAGACGGCCTCGCCACGCTCCGCGGCGAAGGGCTGACCCGCGAGATCGGCACGGGGCGACTGCTCGAGGGGACCCGCGCGCACACCCTCGAGGTCAACGCAGCGCTTCGCACGGTTCAGATCGAGGCGGCCGCAAGAGCGGCGTCGCTCGGGCCCGGGCCGGTCGTCGTGGCTGGCGACACGAATCTACCGACGTTGAGCCCCCTCCTGTGCGGCATCTTCGGAGAGTACGACGACGCCTTTCGAAAGGCCGGCTGGGGGTTCGGATACACCTTCCCCACGAACAAGTGGCGCGCCTGGATGCGCATCGATCGAATTCTCGCGAGGGGCCCCGTCCGCTTCGTTCACTTCGAGGTCGGGCGCCCGGTCGTGTCGGACCACCATTTCATCGTCGCCGACCTCCAGTCCACGGCCGGAGCCCCGGCGCACTGAGGTCAGAATCGGATCTCCGGCGCGCTCACGGTCACGCCGGCGAAGACGAAGCCGCCCGAGAAGGCGCCGAGGCCGGCTTGCTCCTGCCACGCGTACCGGATCCCCCCTCCCACGCTCACGATGGGCGACAGGCGCACGTCGGTCTCCAGCGTCGTCTGGAACGTGGTCGCCGGTTGCACGAGCGGCGACTCGATCGAGTGAGCCGCGGCCACGCCGCCGCTCACCATCGTGTTCCCGAACCGCTGGGAGATGTCGAACGTCGCCAGTCCTCTCTCGTCGAGAACACCGATGCGAACGTCCAGCACCGGGGTCACGAGCGCCTGCAGACGGATGACGTTCCGTTTCTCGAGGGGCCCGGTCGCGCGCTCGACACTCGCCGAGCCGACCGGATAGACGAACTGCTCGTAGGGTTGCGTGTCCCGCAGCCTTCCTCGCAGAAAGCTGGCGCCGGCTCCCAACGCGCTCGTCCACGTTCGTGACAGGCGATGCCGCCAGGTCTCGGTGACGAGGACTTCCTGCGCGGACGGATCGCAGCTGGCGCCGGTCGGCACGTTGATCACGACCGGCGAGCAGGGTGAGCTCGTGGCCGTGCTCTCGAGCGCGGAGGCGCGGGTCTCGAGCGCGTCGATTTGCGTGAGGGCGTAGGTCGCGGTCGCGTCCGCGCGAGGACCACTCACGAGGGGGAGATACAGCCGCGAAGGCGCGTCCAGGCCTCCCTGCATGGAGTACTCGATCGATGCGGTCCCCGACCAGCGGCGGGACAAGACGAGCTCCGATGCGAGCACCGTGCGCGAGCTCCCGTAGAGCAACGTCGCGGGTTGGGCCAGAAGCTGGGTCCCGCCGCCCACGGGTGTCGGCGTCAGCGGCTGTACGACCGTCGTGGCCGGACCGCCGAGGAGATAGGTGGAGTTCTCTTGACCGTAGGTCGCGTACTCGGTGACCCCGATGCGGACGCGACGGTTGCGCCAGCTGACGCCGAGGTCGGCGCTCTGGAGGAGCTGCGGCGAGATGCCGAGCTCCACGTCTGGAAGCATCGCGAGCGCCGAGTAGTCGAGCTGGTACGCCCAGCGTCGATTCGTGACGACGACCTTCGCGGTCGGCACGTCCGCCAGGTCCACGCCGAGCACGCCTGCCGTGTCCCTGCCGCGGACCTCGAAGCGGTCCGAAAGGGTTGCGGTTCCGGCGTACGCTGTGTCGGCCAGGACGTACGCAGCCGCGAAGAGCATCGGCCCGCGAGAACTATCACAGGCTGGTCCATCTGGTAGGTTCCACGGGCGGGAGAGCACGATGAAGAACGAGGTCCGGGCCGTCGGCTCAGAAGCGTTCGAGGAGGTCTATCCACTCCTTCGCGGCTTTCCGACCGAGGGGATGTCCAAAGAGGACTGGCGCCAGATGCTCTTCACGCATCGCTGGTCCGAGAATCCCCAGCGGGGCTATCTGCTTTGCGTCGACGGGAAGCCTGCGGGTTTTCTCGGGACCATCTTCAGCGAGCGCGCCCTCGGCGGGAAGACCGAGCAAGTCTGCAATCTGTCCAGCTGGATCGTCCTTCCCGAGCACCGCGACGCGAGCCTCTCGCTGATCACGCCGATCCTCCGGCTGCGAGGCTGCACGATTGTGAACCCGACGCCGTCGCCGACCGCGTACGGGATCTTCCACAAGCTGCGGTTCCGGCCGCTCGAGAGCGAGCGGCTGGTGCTGCCACCCCTGCCCGGACTCGCCGAGGCCGCACGCAGCCTCGCCGGCTCGTTCGACGTGGCGCCAGAGACGCTCCGGCGCGAGCTGACGGGGACCGAGCGCGCCATCTACGACGATCTGTCCTCGTGCACGGTCGCGCGCCACGTGCTGCTCCGGCGGGGGGCAGGGCGGTGTTACGTCGTGGCCACTCCCGTGCATCGACGAGGTCTGCCGTTCGCCGAAGTGCAGTACATCGGCGACGTCGACTTCTTCTGGCGTCACCGCATGCTGGCTCACGCGGCCATCTTCGCGTCCACGGGCGCGCTCGGACTGTGGGTCGATCGCCGGTTCGCCGGCAACCGGGCGACGCCGTTCGCGTTCAGGCGACCGGCCCGCCGTCTGTTTCGACCCACCAGGGAGGACATCGCGCCCGAGATGATCGACGGGCTCTACTCCGAGCTCATGGACCTGCGCTGGTGAAGGCGTGAAGCGCGCTGTCGACCGGCAGGATCCGCAACCCAGCCCGCTTCGCCACGCCCAGGAGGCGTTCGAGGTCCTGGGGCCGGCAGCCCCAGAAGCTGGGGGAAGGGGCGACGTCGTGCGTGTACACGACGATCCAGGCGCGGCGTGCCGCCGCGCGCATCACCCAGTCCTCGACCTCCTCGAAAGGCCTCTTGCCGACTTCGAGGCCCACCGCCTTCAGCTGGCCGATGTCGAGCGTCCCGATGTTGATCCCCGCATCGACGCCCCGGACGGAAGCGAATCGATTGGCGAGGAAGCGTTTGGACGTGACGCTCGCGTCGCCGTACGGGTACGCGAAGGAGCGGAGCCTCACGTCGCCGACGTGCTCGCGGACGAATCTCTGGTTGGCGGAGATGGAGGACTCGAGCTCGGAGCGGCCCACGCGAAGGCAGCTGATGTGCTGGAACGTCTGGCACGCGAGCTCGTGTCCCTCCTCGTGGATCGCCCGAAGGTCGTCGGTCTCGAACATCACTTGACCATCCCAGACGGACCCGTTCAGGCGCCCGCAGACGTAGTACGTCCCGAGCACGCCGTGCTCGCGCAAGATGCGTCCGCCCACGGTCCAGGCCGACCGCGGGAAGTCGTCGAAGCAGATACTGAGCGTGCCCACGTCGCTCCTCTGCCGGACGACGCGCGGTCTGTAGCTACGTGCTACCGCGCGGCGAATCTTGTCGCTCGCGACCCCCACCGGCAGTCGGTACATCTTAATGATTATATCCCATACAGGTGACTCGTGACGCTTTCCGTGGTCTCAGGATGATAGCGAAGTCATGTGCGGCGTAGCTGGCATCGTCGGACACGTCAGCGATTCGAATCGCTCTGCCCTCGCTCGCATGCTGGCTGCGATGACGCACCGCGGCCCCGACGGAAGCGGAGTCTGGGAGTCGCCCGCCGACGCGCGCGGCATGGGCGTGCTGCTCGGCCACACGAGGCTGTCGATCTTGGATCTGTCGACCGCAGCTTCTCAGCCCATGGTCGACCCGGCGACCGGACATGTCCTCTCCTACAACGGCGAGATCTACAACTACG
>DATJYG010000661.1:0-16865 GCA_035499695.1 Polyangiaceae bacterium | reverse complement strand
GATGTCCCTCGTCAACGAGAACCTGGTGCACATCGCGACGGGCCGCCGAACGCTGGACATCGACGAACAGGACCTCGTCTACAGCGTCGGCCTCATCGACTACTTCGAGGACGCCATGGTGGTGAAGCTACTGAACTTCGCCCATGCGCTGCTGCGCCCTGGCGGCCGCGTCGTCCTCGGCAACTTCCATCCGCGCAACCCGACCCGAGCGCTGCTGGACCACGTGCTGGAGTGGCCCCTCATCCACCGGACCGAAGAGGAGATGGACCGGCTGCTTCGCGCGTCGGCCTTCCAGCGGTCGGCCACGCGGGTCGTATTCGAAGAACAGGAGATCAACCTGTTTGCCGAGTGCATCAAGGCTTGAGCCAGGCGTTTGCTTCTGTCGAAACGTTGCCCGGCTCGCCCTGCCGCGGCGACCATTGTCTCAACATGGTCGAACGCCGCATCCGCCGCAGCCACGTCCGGGACGAAGCCCTCCTCCTGTTTCTCGATTCGCAGCGCGAGGCGCTGGGATCTCGCGGGCTGAGCGTCGCGACGACCGACGGGCGCGTCCTCGCCAGCGTGGGCGCGAAGAGCAAGCCCGGGACTCCCGTCGGCACATGGCAGCTCTCGGCCGCCGGGATGGACTTCGTCGTCACGTCGCACGGAGGGCGTTTGAGCCACGACCTCGGAACCGGCGTGAAGAGGATTCTCGGCACGTAGCGGCTAGAATCGACGGCATGGGCCGCAGGCTCGTGCTCGCAGTCGCGCTGGGGTCTCTCGCGGCGTGTAGTTCGGCGGCCGCGATCGACACGTCCGGGAACGACTCGGGGATGCCCACCGACGCAGGCACCGACGGCATCGCGGCCGATGCCGCCGCGGGGGAAGCCGGCGGACCGGTTCCCGACGGGGCAGGCGCCGACGTCAGGGGCGCGAGCGACTCGGTGGTCGACGCGCCTTCCGACGTCGGGTCGACCGGTCCCACATGCGGTTCGTCCATCCCGGCCGACGCCGGCGGAGATCCCGGCCGCGGCGCGCCCGCCGGGTACACCCTCGCCTGGGAAGATCTGTTCGACACCGGGAGCACCCCCGACCCAGCCGCGTGGGGCATGTACGACAGCGCGGGCAACGGTGGGAACGGCCTGCGCCGGCCGAGCGCGTTCTCGATTCACGACGGAGTGCTCGACGTCGTGGCGCAGATGGAGTCCGGCATGCTCGTGTCGGGCGGCATGGCCGCGACGCGAAGCTCGATCGGCGGCTACTTCGTGTTCCGCGTCCGCTCGGATCCCGATCCCAGCAACGCTACGGACTCAGTCGTGCTCACTTGGCCCGACGACGACGGGTGGCCCCAGCACGGCGAGAACGACATGTACGAGACGGGCACGGGAACCAGCCGCGATCCGTTCAACTCGTTCGTCCACTACGGCTCGACCCCGTCGACCCAGTACGTGTTCACCGAGAAGGCCGACGGTACGCAGTGGCACGTCATGGCCATGGAGTGGACGCCGACGAAGATCGCCTTCTACCTCGACGGATGCCTCGTCGGTACGCCGGTGACCGATCCGAGCGCCATCCCGACGTACAGCCATCACGTGTGCATCCAGCTCGATGCCTACAAGACGATGATGGGGTCTCCGGTGCACCAGTACGTGGACTGGGTGCAGGTGTACGCGTCGCCGTGAGGGGGGCGCACCCCTAGTCGCGCGTGCCGTCGATGTCCTGGCCCGTGTGGTCCTTCATCTGCGAGGCCGCGAGCAAGCTCAGAACCGAGCACACGAGGACGTAGCCGGCGATCGAGTACGGTGACCTCGTGCGGTCGAGCAGCCACGTCGCGATGAGCGGCGCGGGGCCCCCTGCAATGACGGACGCGAGCTGGTAGCCGAGTGACGAGCCGCTGTAGCGCAGCCGGCTGCTGAAGGACTCCGCGATGAGCGCCGCCTCCGGCCCGTACATCATCCCGGTCGGAACGAGCGAGAGCACGATTGCGGCGAGGATCAGGGCCGCCGACCCGGTGCCCAGGAGCGCGAAGTAGGCGAATCCGAACACGCCGACTGCCGCCGCCCCGAGCATGAACATCCGCTTGCGGCCGATGCGATCCGAGAGGTGTCCAGAAAGGGGGACCGAGACGAACCCGACGACAGCCGCGGCGAGGACAGCCACGAGGATGAAGTCGCGCGACACGGGCAGCGCTCCGAGCTTCGCGTACGAGAAGATGAACGCGGTGAAGATGTAGAACGGGGCCTGCTCGGCCAGGCGGATTGCGGCGCAGAGGAGGATCTCTTTGCGCTGACGGAGGATCACCTCCAGCATCGGCGCGCGCTCGATCTTCTTGTCGGCGACGAGCTGGCGGAAGACCGGTGTCTCGAGGATGCCCAGCCGGATCCACAGCCCCACCGCGACGAGGACGACGCTGAGGAAGAAGGGCACGCGCCAGCCCCAGGCGAGGAACGCGTCGCCCGACAGACGGCTGAACGCCAGGACGGCGAGGTTCGCGAGGAACAGGCCGCACGGGACCCCGAACTGCGGCCACGAGGCGATGAAGCCTCGCGTCGCATGCGACTTGCTCCACTCCATCGCGAGCAGCACCGAGCCTCCCCACTCGCCCCCGACGCCGACGCCCTGCACGAAGCGCAGGAACGTGAGGATGACGGCCCCCCAGATCCCGATTCGCTCGTAAGTCGGCACCAGGGCAACGAAAAACGTGGCGATCCCCATGAGCAGGAGCGTCGCGACCAGCGTCGACTTGCGCCCGATGCGATCGCCGTAGTGACCGAAGATCGCGGCGCCGACCGGCCGCGCTGCGAACCCCACCGCGTAGACCGCGAAGGCTTCGAGCGTGCCGACGAGCGGGTCCGACTTCGGGAAGAACAGCTTCGCGAAGACCAGCCCGGTCAACGTGCTGTAGAGGAAGAAGTCGTACCACTCGATCGCCGTGCCGACGGCGCTGGCGATGACGGCGCGCCGGAGTTGCCTCCCGTGCTCCTCGCTCGAGATGGACAGGGCAGCCGTCATGGCGCGCCAACAGAGTACCGGTGCCTCGATCGAGACGTAGCCCCAGCCTCGCTCTTGGTAACGCGAACTGCGATGCGAGCCACCCATCTGCTTCTCGCGGCCATGGCCTGCTCGGCTTGCAGCTCGTCCGGCAATCCGTCGGACCAACCGGCGCCCGATGCGGGTGGCAGCGCAGCGCAGGACGGCCCCGGCGGCAGTGCCCAGGACGCCACGAACACCGACGCGTCAGGAGGGAGCGACGCCACCGGATCTCCCCCCACCTCCGACGGCGGCGACGCGGCCGCGCGAGCCGAGACCGGAACGAGCGGCGATGGAGGGCCCTGCGGAACGCGCACGGGCATGCGTGGACTGACGAGCCGGAGCATGAGCGTCGCCGGCATGAACCGCACGTACCTCGTCTACCTGCCGTGGGCGCTCGCCCCGTCGACTCCGGTGCCGTTCGTCTTCGTGCACCACGGCTACACCATGAGCGGCCAGGCCATGGACGCCATCACGCAGTACGCGGCGCTCGCGGACGCGGAGGGCATCGGCGTCGCCTTCCCCGACGGGCAAGGTGGCCCCAACTCCATCGGCGCTCCCTGGAACATCGGCTCGAACGTCTGCCCCGCCGTGGACGGCCTCCCGCAGCTCGACGCTACGGGCGACGACTTCGCCTTCATCGAGGCCATGAAGGCGGACGTCTCCGAGGACCAGTGTCTCGACCAAGCGCACGTCTTCGTCACCGGCTTCTCGTCCGGCGGCTACTTCGCCCACAACGTCGGCTGCAACGTGCCCGACATTCGTGCCGTCGCGCCCCACTCGGGCGGGACGCACGACCTCAGCGCCTGCCCCAACGCGCACGAGCCGATCATCATCTTCCACGGCAGCTCGGACGGCACCGTTCCCGACGGGTGCGATGATCCGGCCGCGCCGACCCCAAAGGGATGGTCGGGACCCGCATCGGCCACGGCCTGGGCTGCACACAACGGTTGCGGAACGACGACCACCACCACCAGCGTCACCGGCGGCACCTGCACGTACTACGACGGCTGCCCCGCGGATGGCCAGGTCGCGTATTGCATCATGCGGGGCATGGGGCACTGCTGGGCTGGCGGCGCAGCGGACGGCGGCATCTATTCGTGCCCGACGTATGCGAGCGCCACGCAGCTCGAGTGGGCCTTCTTCAAGAAGTACGCGTGGTGACGACCGGACGAGCTACCTCGGCGTGCTGAGGGGGTCCGGTGCAGTAGGCGCAGCGGAAGGAGCGGGAGCAGGCGCCGGGGCAGGAGGCGAAGCGGGAGTGGGAGCAGGCGCAGTGGTGGGCGCAGGAGCCGGTGCGGGCACGGGCGCCGCGCTCGTCGTCGGAGGCGCCGGGGGCGTGGCAAACGGCAATCGACGGATGAGGACGTACTTGTGCTTCTTCACGGGACCGGAGGGACTCGCCGCGGTCTCGTCGGCGACGTCGGCGATCTGGTACGTGACGCGCTGCCCGCAGCCATCGATGACGTTCGCGAGCCCGTTCGGGTCGTTGCCGACGACCCGCACCGAGGCGCGGTCGCACGGCAAGTCGTGCGCGGCGCTCGCGATGGCGGCTTCGCGCGACGTGGTGGTGTTCGCGTTCGGATCTTCGTTCAGCCACGCGCCGTGCGTCGTGCCGTCCGTGGCCTCGTACTCGGCGCGCTGGCGCGCCTGGCACTCCTTCGGACCGGCCGCGTCGCCGCAGTCGTAGGTGACCTCCAGTCCGCACCCGGCGACGCGGTAGAGCCGGTCGCTCCCCGGCTCCGAGTGGACCTCGATCTGGTTCACCGGGCACCAGTACGTGTCCGCGAACGCATTGCGAACGACGAGGGGCCAAGAGTGCACGCACCCGGCGGACGGAAGGAGGAGCAGCGGCAGAACGGCCAGCGCGGGCACGGCAAGTCGCATGGAATCGCTAGACTAACACGAGCGAGCGCTACAATTCCTGGCATGCGCAAGCGCGACGCGGATGGCGTGACGGTTCTCGAGCGCGCCCCCAAGATCACCCGCGCCCGCAAGTGGGCCGTCGTCTTCTACAACGACGACTACACGACCAAGTGGTTCGTCGTCGAGGTCCTCCAGCAGTTCTTTCACATGAGCGAGACGAGCGCGACGGCGCTCATGATGGCGATCCACGAGAAGGGCAAGGGAATCGCCGGCATCTTCAGCCGCGACATCGCCGAGACCAAGGCCGATCAAGTGATGCGCCTGGCGCGCGAGCTCGAGATGCCGCTGCTCGTGACGGCGGAGCCCGACGAGGACGGGGACGAGGGCGAATCAGGGGGCCTTCGCCAGTAGCGCTTTCATGTCGGCGACGGCAGGGACCGACACGTCGCTCGCAGCCCACGCGTCGACGAGCTTCTGAGCGAGCTGTCTGGCCTTCGTCTTGTCTCCGTGCGCCAGGTCCCGCCGCGCCTCGCGCGCCATCGCTGGACTGGCGCCCGCGAACGCGTCGAAGCCGCTCGCGAGGTTGCGCGCGTCGATGCGCGCGGCGAGATCGTGGTCACCCGCCGCCTCGAAGGCGATCGGACCGAAGCGCGCCACCGCGTTGCCCGCGTAGCCGGCGTCCGCCTCGTGACCAGCGACCAGCGGACGCCAGGCCGCCGCCGCCCCGCGAAGATCGCCCTGGGCGAAGCGATCGCACCCGTCGATGTACGCGCCGGCGGTGGGCTCGGCGGTCGGAAAGTAGTGACTCGCGAGGAGCTGCCGGAGGCGCGCGAAGCATCGTCGCGCCGTGTCGCGCGACGCCACGGTGCACGCGTCGGCAGCTGCGAGCACGAGCGGCCCGCCGAAGTAGTCGCCGTGACCGAGGCGCGGCGGATCCGCGAGCACGAAGCGGCTCCCGAAGTCGTCGCCGAGCGCCGTGCCCCCGCCCCCCACGGCGCTCGCCCCGAGTAGCGCGTCGATGAGGTACCAGTCGCCTGCCTGCTCCCCGAAACGCGCTACGCGGTCGAGCGCTTGCGTGCCGCGCGCCACGGCAGCCCCGAAGTGCGCCTCGCTCGCGTCGACCAGCACGAGGGTCGCCTGCCCCGCGGGGTCGAGCAGCGGGCCGACCGCGAGCATCGACGTCGCCACCGAGCGCGCCTCCTCACGTCGGCCGAGATCCACGAGCTCCTTGCCCAGCGTCGCGCCCCACATCGGGAAGTCCGGCGATATCTCGTACGCGCGGCGAGCGAACGGAAGGCGTGCCGCGACGTCGGGCAGCGCCGCGTCGCCGATCGCGATGGCGTTGTACGACGCGTGGTCCTCGGGCATCCACGCCGCCATCGCGCGTGCGATGGGTCCCAGCGACGGTTGACCCTGGGCGGCGAGCAGAGGGATCTCCCAGGTGTGATCGCTCCGCGGCTCCTCGCGCGCCTCGCCGAGGGCGAGCTCGAGGGCGCCCTTGAGATCCCCGGCCTGCAGCGTGAGCTGCGCCTGCGCCATGAGCAGCGAGCGGCGCCCGATCGCCGACGGCTCGGCGTCGCGCAGCTTGCGCGCTTCGGCGGCGAGCGCCGCGCAGTCGGCGGAGCGCACCGTCTGCCCGTAGGCGACGGCGGTCCGGGCGAAGGCCGCGGGCGAGGAGCGGTCGAGAGTGACCGGGTCGAAGTGGTCGGTCTCGACCAGCAGCGGCAGCTGGCTCTCGTACTGCGCCTGCGGCCACAGGGCCCCGAGGTCGGCGCGCCTCGCCTGAAGCGCCGCGAGCTCGGTCGCCGTCGACGCCGCCGCCGAGGCGAGGCTGTCGTGCCAGTCGTCCCAGGCGAGCGCGAGGTCGACGTCCTTGATGCCCGTCCACTTCGCGATGTCGTCATCGACGTGCGTCGCGTGCGAAATGGCGTCCTCCTGCACGAGGTGGTGCATCGCATCGCGCACGGCGAGGTAGACGTGGTGGCCGGAGCCCTCGGCGCTCTCGATCTCGTCATCGTCGTCGTGCGAGCGCAGGGTGAGCGCCACCTTGAAGCCGCCAGCGGTCTTCTCCACCGAGCCGTCCAGCCACATCGCGGCGCGCTTGCGCGCGGCGTCGACCGCACGGTCGCGCGCCCCCGCCGCGCCGTAGGGATCGCGCGGGAAGTCGTCGGTTGGCTGCCGCGGAAGGTCGAGGAGTTCCGCCGGCACGACGACTCGATCGAGGCTGCCACCCGCGAGGATGGCCGCGCGTCTGCAGGCGACGTTGGCCGCCGCCGCCCCGAGCCAGCCGCTCGGCTCCGCCACCCCTTTGGCCACCAGAGGAGGGCACGCGAGCAACGGTCCGCCCGAGCTCGCGAGCTTCATGGCGGCCGCCACGATCGACGCCGCCTCGGGGGGCAACGTCGAGGATCCCGTGGTCGGTGCGTGACTGCTGCCGCCCTTGCCCCCCGATCCGCCCCCGCATCCGGTGCGGAAGGGTTTCACGAGCGCGAGGACGACGAACGCCAGGATGACGTACCTGAGTACCCGCCGCTTCGGCTTCGGCGCCGCCCCCATCTGCGCGGGTCCCGGCGTTGCGATCGACATGGGCACCGTTGGTGTTGGCGCTGGCACTGGCCCTGCCACCGGCGCTGACGCTGACGCTGACGCCGACACCGTCGCCGGCGCTCCCGACGACGCTGCCGCATACCCGGCCAATCCCGCGCCCGACTCGTTCCCGATCGCCGCCAGATCGTCGGCGACCCCCTTGCCGTCCGCGTACCTACGCCCCGCGTCCTTCTCGAGGCACCGGTCGATCACCCTCCCGAGCCCCGCCGGGAGCGTCCCGACGACGGATGTCAGCGGCGGCGGCGGGTCGCGGTCGATCGCGATGATCACCTCGGCGACCGAGACGCCGTCGAACGGCCGTTTCCCCGCGACCATCTCGTAGAGCAGGATGCCCAGCGAGAACACGTCGCTGCGCGCGTCGATGGGCCGGCCTTTGGCCTGCTCGGGCGACATGTACTGCGGCGTGCCGAGCAGCACCCCCTCGCGCGTCGCCGTCTCGCCGCGCTCGATCGCGCTCGGCGTCTCGACGGCGGATGCGCCGGGCCCCGTCACCTTGGCGAGGCCGAAGTCGAGAACCTTCGCGTGCAGGTCCTCGCCGACCATCACGTTGTCGGGCTTGAGGTCGCGGTGCACCACCCCCGCCGCGTGCGCCTTGGCGAGCGCGCGGGCGATCTGCAGCCCGATGCGCACGGCGTTCGCCGGTGGCAGCGGCCCCTTCTCGAGCATCGCCCGGAGCGTCACCCCCTCGACGAGCTCCATCGCGATGAAGACGCGCCCGTCGTCCTCGCCGATCTCGTGGATCGCCGCGATGTTCGGGTGTGCGACGGCAGCCGCCGCCCGCGCCTCGCGGATGAACCGGGATCGCCGGTCGCGGTCCTGCTCGAAGCCGGGGGGCAGGACCTTCAGCGCGACGGGGCGACCGAGCTTCTCGTCCTGTGCGCGGTAGACGATGCCCATCCCGCCGCGCCCGATGCGCTCGACGATGCGGAAGTGCGCGATGCGCTCCGGGTCCTTCTGACCCGGCTGCTCGCTTCGCCGCTCCTCGCCCACGGGCGCGATGTTAGCGCGGCGCCGGGGTCTACTGCCGAGGTGCGTTCGCGCGGATCGCGGCGTGTCTCCATTCCGCGGCGAGCCAGGCCCGCCCGCGGGAGAGGCTTTCGACCGTCCACCGGAACGCCGCAGTCGTGACGTACACGCCGAAGAACCATGCTGTTCGGGCGAAAACGACGGGCCGCGGCCTGATGGCGTCGATCGTCTCGAGCTCGGGCGTGGCCTGCGGCGGCGGGTCCATCGGGAGATTCGGCACCGGAATCGGCACCGGACTCGGCGCCTGCGCTACCGAAGGGGAAAGCGGCGGCGGGTGGATCGCCTTCACCACCGGCTCGTGGGGCCTGGGCAAGCTCGACGGCCGCGGCGGGGCCGGGCGGGGCGCGCGCAACTCGCGGATATCACTGCGGGCCGCCTTGATGATCTCCGGCGGCGTCTCGGCGACTGCCGTCACCTCCAGGTCGTCTTCGACGTCCTCGATGTCCGCGGGGGGCACGACGGCGAGCCCGCGCCTCTTGGGCAGCGGGGGCGGCTTCAGGTTCGACCTCGGGATGGTGGGCGCGGAGTTCATGGCTCGATGCTCTCTCCGCACCTCGAGCACGCACCGTGCCGCCCTTTGCCCCTCCTTCCCCGCATGATTCTCTGGGGCGCCTTGAGGGTGACGGGCAGCACCCCGGTACCCGCGGTTGTCAGCGACGTCTGGTCGATAGTGATCGACGGGCGCGCGAAAGCCGGGCTGGGCCTGCCGTGCTCTCATGCGCGCCATGCGTTGGCGGTGCCTCGGCGCGGTGGCGCTGGTATCCGGATGCGCGACGAATCACCCCGAGGACGTCGCTGCCCCGCCGGGAACGACCGGAACACCGGTCGAGGCCGGAGTCGTCGACGGCGCGGTCCCAGATGCTGGGATTGCCGACGCAGGGGGCCGGTCCGACGGGGCGGGGGGAGCCGAAGCATCGGCCGATGCGTCGGCCGACGCCGGGCTGCGCGTGTGCGACGCCAAGCACTACGGCGCCAAGGGCGACGGCGTCACCAAGGACACCGCCGCGATCCAGGCGGCGATCGAGGACTGCGCCACCACCGGCGGCGAGGTCCTGCTGGAGCACGGCGTCTTCTTCTCCGGCATGATCGTCCTTCGCAGTCACATCACGCTGGACGTCGACGCCTCCGCCACGCTGCTCGGCAGCCAGGACATCGCCGACTACCCCGACTTCAACCCGCCGGTCACCAACACCCAGCTCGCCGACTGCAAGAAGGCGCTCGTCTACGCGGAGAGCGCCGACGACGTCCACATCCTGGGCCAGGGCACGATCGACGGGAACGCCACGGGCGTGGCCTCGTGGAATGGAGACACGGTCCCGGAAGGTACGCGTCCGATGGTCATCTTCACGGTGCTGTCGTCGAACGTCAGCATCCAGGACGTGACGGTGAAGAACGGCGCCGTGTGGGCCGTCGTGAACATGGAAGTGCAGCACCTGACCATCAGCGGGATCACCGTCGACACCAACCTGGGCCCGACCCACGACGGCATCGACGTGGTCGACGGCAACGACGTCCTCATCGAGAACTGCAACATCGCCAGCGGCGACGACTCCATCTGCCTGAAGAGCGGGGGCTCCGGCGGCCTCCGGAACGTGACCGTCCAGAACTGCAACACGACGCAGTCGGGCGTGGCCAACGGGGTGAAGCTCGGCACCGCCAGCGTCGGCCCGTTCCAGAACATCGACGTCGAGAACGTCACCATCGCCAACGCGCAGTCGGCCGGCCTGGCCGTCGAGTCCGTCGACGGCTCGGCGATCTCCGGCGTCGTCTTCCGCCACGTCACGACGACCAACGTCGGCACGCCCATCTTCGTGCTGCTCGGCAGCCGCAATCGCGACCCGTCGCAGGTGGGCAGCATCGACGGCGTCACGTTCGACGACGTTCATTCGTCCAGCATGCGTTACAACTGGGGCTCGATCGTCACCGGCAGCGTCGTCGGCAGCCAGACCTTCGGGATCTCCAACCTCACGTTCAGCAACCTGCAGCTGGCCTACAACGGCGCGGGCGCCAGTCCGAATCCGACGCCGTACACGGTCGACGACTTCCCCGAGTACCAGGGCCAGGTGCCGGGCCAGCCCGCGGGAACGCTTTACAACCAGTATCCCGACGCCAAGTTCTTCACCGGCACCGGCGGCAACGAGAACGCGTCGTACCACGGGCCCGGCTACGCGTTCTTCGTCCGTCATGCCAGCGGGGTCACGTTCACGAGCTGCACCACGCCGCTCGACGGGACCGACTCGCGGCCGCCCGTCGCCACCAAGGACGTGACCGGCCTCACCGGCTCCTGCGCGCCCTGAGGAGTAGACTGGAGCGACGGCTGCTCGACGCTCACGTCGCCCATCGTTCGCGCAGCGGACGTCGCCCATCGACGATCCGACGGGGCCGCTCGGCATCCGTCTGCTCGTCCAGAAGCGAGGAGACCGGGCGCGGGTCGTCCCCAGGCACCCGACTCTCGTGTTGCCGATAGAGAACGCGATCGTGGACGCCGCGTGCGCGACGCTCCGGTCGGCGCTGGATCCCAGCTCGTGGATGCTCGTCCCCGCGGGCGTCCCGCTCACGCTCGGCGCGAGCAGCGTCGTCGCGAAGACGCTCGTCCTCACGGTGTCGCCGGCGCTGATGCGTCGCGTGGCCGAGGAGTACGCCGGGGAGGTCGAAGCGGCGCGCTTCCGCCGGTACGTCACCAGCCCCCAGGTCCTCGTCCGCACCACGTGGGTGAACGAGCTCGTGCACCGGTACCTCTTCGAGCGCGCCGTGTGCAAGAAGCGCGACAACGACGCCACGCGCTTCCTCGAGACCGAGATCGGCAAGGAGCTCTACTTCCTCTGCCACGAACGGCATCGCCAGCTGGATCGACCGTCGCTCGTCGAGGCACACACACCCGTCGTGCGGCGTGCTCTCCAGCACCTCGAGAAGCACCTCTTCGAGGCGGGCGTCCTTCGCGATCTCCCGCGCGTCACCGGAGCGAGCAGGAGCACGCTCCTGCGCACCTTCCGGCGCGAGCTCGGGGAGTCGCCGCTCGCGTACCTGCGTACGCGCCGCCTCGACGAGGCGCTGATGCTGCTCAAGTCACGACACCTCCGGGTGAGCGAGGTCTCGGCGCTCGTGGGGTACAGGAACTTCGCCGCGTTCTCGCACGCGTTCCGCGAGCGATTCGGCATGCGCCCTTCGGATGTTCTTTCAGTGCGCGGACCATAGGAACCAGCTCGCCGCGAGCGCCGTCAGCGCTGCGCCGAGCACGGTCGCCACCAGGATCTCGCGCGCGTCGTCGCTCGACGACATCGCAGCCTCCTCACTGGGGTTCTGCACCTTGGTTAAGACTGCCAACGCGACGCGTCAAGGTGGGGCTACGATGGGCGAATGCCCAGGGGTTTGCTGGCATTTGCCGCCGCGCTTCTCCTCGCGAGTTGCTCGCACACCACCCCCTCCTCGACTCCTCCTGCCAGCGTGTCGAGCGCACCGGCCGCGCCCGAGGCTCCGGCCGCCTCGGTTCCATCCGTAGCGCCGAGCGCGTCGGTCGCGGCGCCATCCGCGAACGCGACGATCGCGCCGTGCGACGCGGGCGATCCTCTCGAATGCGAGGCGCGACAGCTGTGGGAGCAGGGAGCGCGCGAGGACGTCGTGTACGTGCCGACGCCGCAGAAGGTCGTCGACAAGATGCTCGAAGTCGCGAAGGTCCAGAGCGGCGACGTGGTCTACGATCTGGGCTGTGGCGACGGGCGCATCGTCGTCACGGCCGCGAAGAGCTACGGCGTGCAGGCCCTCGGGTTCGACCTGAACCCCGACCGGGTGCGCGAGGCGCGCGAGAACGTAAGGGCCGCAGGAGTCGAGTCGCGCGCGTCCATCAAGTGGGCGAACGTCTTCTCGGTCGACCTGCAACCCGCGACCGTGGTCACGCTGTATCTCCTTCCGGAGCTCAACGTCCGCCTCTTGCCGAAGCTCGAGAAGCTGCGACCCGGCGCGCGTGTCGTCTCGCACGACTTCGACATCCAGGGTGTCGTCCCCGATGGCCACTGGACGATCACTGCGCCGGAGTTCGTGAACTCCGAGGGCCTCAGCGCGTACAAGGGCGGAGCCGTACCGGAGGACACGAAGCACTACAAGGAGCGCAAGCAGGACATCTACTTGTGGGTCGTGCCGTTCAAGAAGGTTGCGGGTCGATGAGGCGCGCGAGGAGGCGCCTGGCCAGCAGGTACGCGTCGCCCGGCCAGCGCGCCGAGAGGTAGCTGCCGTCCTCGACGACGAACGCCGCTGCGTCGTCTTCCATCGTTCCCTTGCGGAACAGCACCCGCGGCCCGCGTTGGAACTGCTTCCCGGGGTCGTCCAGCGCCGCGCAGACCTCGTCCTCGACGTAGGCGTCGTAGGTCCGGTAGTAACGCCCGAGCTTCCAGGCCGTCGCGAGCCAGGCGGAGCGCTCCATGTACTTGGGCAAGCAGGTCGTCCGGCGGCCGGCCAGGACGCTCCTGCCGGTCTGCCCGTCTCGCGCTCGCGCCAGCACGAGCACGCCATGGCAGATCGCGGCGAGCGGCTTGCCGCTCCGCGCGAACGCGGCCGCCTTCGCGAACAGGTCGGTGCCCTCGAGATACTGCCGCATCCCCCTGGCGTGCCCGCCGGGCAAGAGCATCGCGCTGCTCGCTTCCAGGTCGATGTCGCGCCATCTGATCGGCCGCTCGAACTCGGGTGCTCCCTCGAGCTCGCCGTAGAACGCCTTGGCCTCCGGCTCGGCGCCGAGCATCCCGAAGACGACGCCCGTCAGCAGGCGAGGATCACCTGCGGGCTTCGCCCCTGCTTCTGTCGCAAAGACGACTTGGTGCCCCGCCGACGCCAGGAGCTTCCAGGGCACCGCGACCTCAGTCACGTCGAAATCGCGGTCCGGAAGAGGGATCACCACTCTGGTCATGGCCTGCTCAGAGGGGACGTTCGAACAGCAAGGTAGGGCTGCCCTTGTACGTTGCGCGCGTCCATTCGCGGTAGCCGCACTTCGCGGCGACGCGCATCGACGCTGCGTTCTCCAGGTTGATCATGCACACGGTGCGCACCGGCCCGATCGCCCGGTCGAGCCATGCCGTCGCCGTGCGCACCGCTTCCGTGGCGAACCCCTTGCCGTACGACCACGGCGCGAGCACCCAGCCCGCCTCGGGCGCACCGTCGAACGACGGCATGATGTCGCGCTGGAAGTCCGCGAAGCCGACCTCGCCGACGAAGCGCCCGCTCGTCTTCTCGCGCACGACCCAGTACCCGTAGCCGGCGACCGCCCAGTGGCCGACGTAGCGCAGGAGCTTGGTCCAGACCTCGTCCGCCGCGAACGGACGACCGCCGATGTAACGCGTCACCACGGGATCGGCCCAGAGCGCGGCGCACTCCGCGAAATCCTCGCGGCGATGGCCTCGCAAGACGAGTCGCTCGCTCTCGACCGTGGGGATGAGCGGCGTCATCGCATCCTCTCGTAGCACGCGAGCTGGGCCGTAGTCCGGAATGGGCGCGGCAGGATGTACGCTCTGGTTGCGATGGCCCGCGTCGACAGCCTGCTCTCGATCCTCGTCCAGCAAGGCGCGAACGAGCTCCGGCTGGGTACCGACCGCGAGCCGAAGATGCTCGCGTTCGGCACGGCGAAGCGGCTCGCCATTCCGTCCACGCCGGCAGACACGCTGCGCGAGCTCCTCGGCGAGATCCTCACGGGCGAGCGCGAGCAGGCGATGCGTGCGGGCGGGCGGATCGACGTCCGGTACGAGGCAGCCGGTCTCGGTGCATTCCAGGTGAAGCTCCTGGCACGGCCGGACGGCGCGTTCGACGCCGTCTTCCTCCGCGAGACGCGAGCCTCTCCTGCCGCCGCCGCCGCGGCCGTCGCTCCTGCAGTCGCGTCGCGTCCTTCGGCGGTGACGAGTCCTGTCGTCCCCGTGACTTCCGGTCCCGAGCCGTCGTCCGCTCAGGCGCGGGTCACGCCCGTCACGGCCATGGCGACGCCGGCTTTCGTCGAGCTGGTGGCGACGGCGGCCGCCCTTCGGGCCAGCGACCTCCACCTCCTCGAGGGAGCCTGCCCCGTCGTACGCGTGGATGGCGCCCTCCGGCAGCTCGTCGATGCGCCCGTCTCGTTGTTCCCGCTGCTCTCGCTCGGCGCGGAGCAGGAGGATCGCATCGCACGCGGCCACTCGGTCGACGTCGGGCTCGACGTCGAATCGGTCGGTCGCGTGCGCTTGCACGTCTTTCGAACCGCCGAGGGCACGGCTGCGTCGGTGCGCTTGCTTCCGAGCGCCGCGCCGTCGCTCGCCTCCCTGCAGATCCCCGTGCCACTCGACGATCTCGTGGTCGCCCCCAGTGGGCTCGTCCTCGTCTGCGGCGCGACCGGATCGGGCAAGTCGACGACCCTCGCGGCCCTCGCGCAGGAGGCCCTGCGACGTCGTTCCATCGTGCTGACCACCCTCGAGGACCCGATCGAGTACGGCCTCGCTGCGTCACACACGTCGCTCGTGCGGCGCCGCCAGGTCGGGCGCGACGTCGCCGACTTCGCGAGCGGACTGCGCGACGCGCTGCGCGAGGACCCCGACGTGATCCTCGTCGGCGAGATGCGAGACCCCGAGACGATCGGGCTGGCGCTCACGGCGGCCGAGACGGGACATCTGGTCCTCTCGTCCTTGCACGCGCCGTCGGCCGCGTCGGCGATCGAGCGCATCGTGGACGTCTACGCACCACAGCGCCAGGGCCAGATCCGCGTCCAGCTCGCCGACGTGCTTCGTGCAGTCGTCGCGCAGTGGCTCCTGCCGCGGGCGCGTGGAGGCGGCCGCGTGATGGTGGTCGAAGTGCTCCGGATGACCCACGCGGTTGCAGCCTTGGTCCGCGACGGCAGGACGGCGCAGATCGCGACGGCCATCCAGTCGGGGCGCCGCGAGGGCATGATCACCCTCGAGCGCTGTCTTGCCGACCGCGTGCAAGCGGGCGAGGTGCGCCTCGAAGACGCCCGGGCGCTGGCGAACGACCCGGCCTCGCTCTCCCTCTACGTCGGGAAAGCGGAAGAGTCGTAGGCGCGTCACCAGGAGATGACGATCTTTCCGTTTCCGGCGTGCCCACCCTGCTGCATGGTGACGCCGATTGCGGACGCCTCGGCGTATGAGGAGCCGCCCCCGCCTCCGCCTCCGTTTCCGCCCGAGAGGACGTTTCCGCCGCCTCCTCCTCCTCCGTAATACCCGCCGCCACCGCCGCCCCCGCTGCCGTCCGCAGTCGCCATCGGGGCAGCGCCCCCGCGACCCCCTGCGCCCTGTCCTCCGGCCGAACCATTGCCCCCGGCCATGCCGCCCGCGGTTTGACTGCCGCCTCCCGCACCGCCTGCTCCGGCTCCTCCCGTCGTCCCGCCGGTCATCTGGCCTCCGCCGCCTCCAGCGCCTCCACTCCCGAGGACCGCGTTGCCTCCACCACCGCCGCCGCCTCCCGCGACCACGACGCGGTTGTCGAGTGCAGTACCGCCCTGGCGCACGTCGGACGCGCCGCCTCCATCGCCACCAGGGCCGCCGGCGGTGCCTCCCATCGCTCCCCCGTTGAAGCCGCCGGAGACTCCGCAGCCTCCTCCGGCCCCACCCACGACGACCGTCAGCATCTCGCCGGGGGTGACCGCAATCGTGGCCACGGTCAATCCGCCCGCCCCGGAGTTGGTGACGGCGGTGCACTTGCCGCCCGCGGCTCCCTGTACGGTGAGGGTCACCTGGGTGATGCCCGCGGGGACCGTGAAGGTCTGGTTGGCCCCGGTGAAGCCGAAGGTGACCGAGTTGGCGCCGCTCTCCGATGCCGAATCCTCCACGTCGTCACTCGAGTCCGAACCGACATCCGCGGACGTCTCTTCGCTCTCGCCGCCGCTGTCGAACCCCGAGTCGCTTCCGCGATCCGAGCCGCTCGAGTCCTCGGTGGCCGCATCGGCCGCCCCGTCGGTGCCGCCGCCGTCATCGCCCCTCACGTTCGGCTCGTGGATCCCCAGGAGCGCCGTGCAGCCGCCCACGCAGGCCACTGCAGCCACCATGAGGGCTCGTGCCTGCAGGTCCCCGGGCATCGGTACAAGGGTACACACCGGCTCCTTCACTGATAGATTCAATCGTAGGGAGGTGGGCCTGATGCGGTGGCGATCTCTCGGCGGCTGGGCGTGTGCATGCGTTTGCGGACTGGTGTCGGTGCCGGCGTGCGGCAGCGGCACTTCGTCGACTTCCTCGGGCCTCGGGAACGATGGCGGAGGCAGTGGCAGCGGCGGATCGTCGGGTGGATCGTCGAGCGGCAGCAACGTCGACGCGGGCACGAACGTGAACGGCGACGTGCCGGTCATCGGCGGGTGCTCGATCTTCCCGGCCGACAACCCGTGGAACACGCGCATCGACGACACG
>DATJYG010000660.1:0-3387 GCA_035499695.1 Polyangiaceae bacterium | reverse complement strand
TCTCGCCGACTGCTTCCGGCGGTTCAAGCCGGTCGCGTTCGACGTCGTCGAAGCGGCGTTCCCGTCGAGGCATCTCCCGCCAGCCAGCCGGGACGCCGTCGTCCGGGACGAGCCGCCCGCCAACCCGACGATCCCCGAGTGGTTCCGGTGGGCGAAGCTCGACACGTCGGAGCTGCGCCAGCGCGTAGCGCGCGCGCAGGCGATCCCGGAGGGCGAGGCGGCGCTCGGGGCGCACGGCCTGCTCATCGCCGGTCCGAGCGGCAGCGGCAAGACGTCGCTCGCATGCGCGCTGCTTCGCGCGTGGGGAGCTCGCAACCCCGGGCGGCAGGGGATCTTCGCCTCCGCACGGAGCCTGGGCGTCGCACGCGCGCAGCACGCGCTTGGCGCGGGGGAAGCGCCAGAGGTCGTGCGGGCCTGCTCCGCCGACCTGCTGGTTCTCGACGACCTGGGCAGCGAACGCGACACGCCCACGAATGCCGTGCCCGACGTGATCTTCACGCGCGCGGAAGCGGGACGGCCCATGTGGGTGACGACATGGATGACCCCCCAGGCCATCGCGCAGCGATACGGCGACGGCGTGGCGCGCCGGCTCTACGAAGCCGGGCTCGTGACGATCGTCGCGTGCGGCAAGAAGGATTCGTAAGCGCACCTACAATTTCCTGTCCGCTGGACGCCTCGGAAGTGCCCCTCTCTTGGGTGAGGGGAGGCCGAGAGCCCGACCCGAATGCCCAACATCCGAAAGCCTCCGCCAGAAAAACGACCGAACCGTCAACGCACGTACGAATTCTTGTCCGCTGATCGCTCCGAAGGTGCCCCTCTGTATGGGTGAGGGGACAGCGAGGCCCGACCCGCGCATCGAGCGATCGAGCATCAGCACCGAGCCATCGACATCGACCATCGACCGACAGACCACCGACGCGCCAGACGCGCTTTGCCCCAACGGGTACCGCCATGTCCGAGCATCGAGTCGTCTACAGCTACTCCCACCTAGATCGATTCGTGAGCTGCCCGCGGCTCTTCCAGCTGCACTACATCGACCGGCTGCCGGCCGACGACAGCGACGCGTCGCGGTTCGGGGTGCTGCTGCACCGCACGTGCGAGGCGGCGCTCTTCGAGCACGTCGCGTGTCGGCGCTCGGACGGGATCGAGCCGGCCAGCGTTGTGCGCGCGTACCGGAGGGCTTGGGAGGAGAGTGAGCTCGGCGACACCCTGCGCTTCGAGGAGGGCCTGGAGATCGCGAAGTCCTGGGCCGTGCGCCAGGGCTGCGTCGCGTGGCACGAGGTGATCGGCATCGAGGAGCCCTTCGAGATGGCCCTCGGCGACTACCGCATCGTCGGCAAGATGGACCGCGTCGAGCGTGCCGGCGACGTCGTGCGCGTGCGCGACTACAAGACGACGCGCGTGCCCATGTCGCGCGAGGAGGTCGAGGGCAGCCTGCAGCTGGCCATCTACGACCTCGCGGCGTACGACCTATGGCCCGGCGCGAAGCGCGTGGAGCTCGAGATCGAGCTGCTGCGTCACGGGACGGTCATCCGCACGAGCCGCACCGACGAGCAGCGGGCGGCGACGCGCGAATACATCCTGGCCACGATCGCGAAGATCGAGGCCGCCGAGCGCGCGGGAGGGGAGATGCCGACCCGCCCGACGCTTCAATGCGCGACCTGCGATCACCGCAGCCAGTGCAGGGAGTACGCCGACGCGCTGGCGGCGAAGCGGACCTTCGTGTGCACCGACCACGAGGACCTGGTGGCCGTCTCGCGCGAGCGCGAGGAGGTGGCGCGGCTGGTCAAGGTGCTCGTGGGCCGCAAGGAGGCTCTGGAGGCGATCCTGAAGGCGCAGCTGCGCGAGCGCGACGAGCTGCGCGTGGGCGGCATGCGCTATTCGCTCGGGACCGCGATGTACACCGAGTACCCGGTCGACGCGACGCTCGATGCCCTCGAGCGCCTGACCGGTCTGAGGCGCGACGAGCTGCTCGAGCGGCTCGCGTCCATCGGTGGTCCTGCTGTCCGGAAGCTCGTGAGCGAGATCGGACCGACGCTCGCACCGCAGACGGCGGCGGCGCTCAAGGCGACGCTCGACCTGCTCGCCGCGAGGTCCTTCTCGACGCGTCTCGTGGCGAAGGAAGAACGACCCGCAGGGTCGCAGGGAGGTTCGCGATGAACGCACGCTGGTGCAGGCGCAAGGGGGTCGAGTTCGAGCGCGAGGTGCGTCGGCGGCTCGCGGCGGTGTTCGGAGAGAAGCAGGTGCGGCGCATCATCCAGCGTCCGGGGGCCATGGCGGTGCCGGACGTGGTGGCGCCCGGCCTCGTCGTCGAGTGCAAGGCCGGCAAGGCGACCAACCCTCGCGCGGCGCTCCGGCAGGCCGCGCGCGAGGCGGACGGGCGGCGCGGCGTGCCGATCGCCGTCTGCAAGGACGATCGCGAGCGCGCGACCGTCACGATGCACTTCGACGACTTCGTCGCGCTCTTGCGCGAGTGGGTCGAGCAGCGACTCGCATAGTCACGCTCAGCACGCACGCACCACAACACGCGCGCCGCTCGCGCGCGCACACAGCAGTCCGCTGCAGTCCATGGAGAGGCGCCAGACGCCCTTTTCGCACGGAGGAGCGTCCGCCTATGTCCATGAACAACCCCAACCCCAGCCGTACCCTGGTCGAAGTTTCCCCGCGTCGCTTCCGCGACGTCACCCCGAGCGCCGCGGCGGAGGCCGAGCTGCGGTGGTTCTTCAACGAGGCGGAGGCCGAGATCGACATGCCGTCGAACCACTGCAGCCTCCTCGCGGGCGTCCGGCGGACGACCGAAGAGGAGGTCGAGCGCCGCATCGAGGCGCAGCACTCCGCCGGCAAGATCAACGGCTGGCTCAAGTCCCTGCATACGACGCAGGCACTGCTCCTGGCGGGCCTGTACATCGAGCGCCCCTGGTCGGACGAGGTCACCAAGGCGCTGCCGTTCGGCCTGGCCGGCGCCGCCGAGGCGTATCCCACGGTGCGCGTCGAGTGGCTTCGCGCGGTCGCACGCAGCCAGACGCGCGCGCGCAGCGTCGCCGACTGGATCGAGGACGTCGTGCACAAGGGCCGGCGCGACCTCGTGGACGCGTGGCGCGCGGAGCTGGAGCTCTCGTGCGCTGTCGCCGTCCGCGCTTACGACCGCGCGCGCGGCAACCGTCCGTGCGTCGTGCCCTGCGACGACGAGGTGGCCTGATGCGTCCCCGAAGCGATACCCACGGGTCCGTCCTCGAGGTGCGCGCCTACTACTCCGTCCCGGCGCTCGCCCGCATCGGCAACGTCAGCACGTACACCCTTCGCCGCGTGCTGCGCGCGAACGGCGTGGTCCTCGTGCGCGCGCGGCGCGCGCTCTTCGTGCCGCTGAGCGAGATCCGGGACCGGATC
>DATJYG010000659.1:0-23488 GCA_035499695.1 Polyangiaceae bacterium | reverse complement strand
CGAGCCCGACGAGTGCTACGTCTTCGGCCCGATGGCGGGCCGCAAAGTCCCAGACCTCGCCATCGAGGTCGTGTGGACGTGGGGCGGCATCGACAAGCTCCAGATCTACCGCAAGCTCGGCGTGCGCGAGATCTGGTACTGGCGCAAGGGCGAGATCACGCCCTACCGGCTCCACGGCGAGCGATACAGGCGCATCGCGACGAGCAAGGTGCTGCCCGGCATCGACCTGCGGCAGCTCGCGAGCTTCCTCGATCGGCCGTTCACCAGTCAGGCGATGCGCGAGTACCGCGCGGCGCTCCGCCGCGGTCGGCGGAAGACGCGTCAGTAGCTGTCTTTCGGCTCTTCCTTCGCCGTGACCTGGACCTTCGGCAGGATCTCCTCCGTGAACCGGTCGCGCACCGCCTTCGCGCGGTCGAGCTCGTCCCTCGCCGGCACCGCGACGCCCACCACGAGGCACGCGCCCGGCCACGCCGGATACGTCGCGTACGACACGGCGTACTGATCGCGCATCCCGAGCGTCGCCGTCGACGCCACGACCGAGTCGAGGTCCACGATCTTGCCGTTCCACGGCACGGCCTTGGGCGGATCGTGCTCCACGTTCACCTCGAACGAGTCGACGTACGGCTGGGCCCACGCCTCGAACGCCTTGCCGCACGCGCCCTGGTCGTCGTCGTCCACGTGCATGATGAAGCCCGCGACGATCGCGTGATGCTCCTTGCCGTACCGGAAGCCGACCAGGCTCTTGACGCCCCAGAAACGCACGCGCGTCCAGTGCTGGGCGTCCGGCAGCTGGATGCGCACGCTGTTCTGCCGGTCCGACCGCCAGCCCAGCGCCGAAGACCGCAGCTGTTCGAGCGCCGCCGCATGCTGGGTCCCGCCATTGCCTCCCTGCGATGGCTGTCCGTCGTCCTTCGGCGGCGGGGCCGGAGCGACCGGCGTCAGGTGAGCCGGAGTCGTGCTTGCCGCACTGCATGAAGCGACACCGAAGAGCAAAGAGAGCAGCGGGATGGGCAAGAGCTTGAACTTCACGGCTTCCTCATTGTTCGACGTAAGACAGGCGAAAGCCATGGATCATGCGTAGATTCCTACACGGATGCGCTCTCCTCCGAATGGAGGTACACGCACCCTAACCGACACCATGCAGCCACCCAACGATTTCGCTGGCAAGCCGCTCACGAAGAACAAGCACCTCATGCACTGGGTCGAAGAGATGGCCCGCATGACCAAGCCCGACCACATCGTGTGGTGCGACGGGTCCGAAGAAGAGCGCCACCGCCTCACCGAGGAGGCCGTGTCGAAGGGGATCCTCCTCCCCCTCAACGCGCAGAAGCTCCCCGGCTGCTACCTGCACCGTTCCAACCCGAACGACGTCGCGCGCGTCGAGCAGCTCACCTTCATCTGCACGCCGACCAAGGCCGACGCCGGTCCGACGAACAACTGGATGGCGCCGGACGAGGCCTACAAGAAGCTGGGGCACCTCTTCGACGGCTCGATGAAGGGCCGCACCATGTACGTGGTGCCCTACGTGATGGGCCCGGTCGGCTCCCACCACTCGAAGATCGGCGTCGAGCTCACCGACAGCATCTACGTGGTGCTCAACATGCGCATCATGACGCGCATGGGGCGCGCCGCGCTCAACATGCTCGGCGAGAGCAACGACTTCAACCGTGGCCTGCACTCGACGCTCGACATCAACCCCGAGCGCCGTTTCATCTGCCACTTCCCGCAGGACAACACGATCTGGAGCGTCGGCAGCGGGTACGGCGGCAACGTGCTCCTCGGCAAGAAGTGCCTCGCCCTGCGCATCGGCAGCTACCTCGGCCGCAACGAGGGCTGGCTCGCCGAGCACATGCTCATCCTCGGCGTCGAGTCGCCCGAGGGCGAGGTGACCTACGTCGCGGCGGCGTTCCCCAGCGCGTGCGGCAAGACCAACTTCGCCATGATGATCCCGCCCAAGCGCTTCAAGGGCTGGAAGATCTGGACCGTCGGCGACGACATCGCATGGATGCGCGTGGGCGAGGACGGCAAGCTCTACGCGATCAACCCGGAGTTCGGGTACTTCGGCGTCGCGCCGGGGACGAACATGAAGTCCAACCCGAACGCGATGAAGACCATCTCGCACGACACGATCTTCACCAACGTCGCGCTGACGAAGGACGGCGGCGTGTGGTGGGAGGGCATGGACGGCGAGACCCCCGAGGAGCTCACCGACTGGACGGGCAAGCCCTGGAAGAAGGGTTCCACCGAGAAGGCGTCGCATCCGAACGCGCGCTTCACGTCGCCTGCGACGAACAACCCGGTGCTCAGCAAATTCTACGACGACCCGCAGGGCGTCCCCATCAGCGCCATCATCTTCGGCGGGCGGCGCGCCACGACGGTGCCGCTCGTCATGCAGGCGTTCAACTGGATGATCGGCGTCTTCTACGGCGCCACGCTCGGCAGCGAGACGACGGCGGCGGCGGCCGGCAAGGTCGGCGTCGTGCGGCGCGACCCGATGGCGATGCTGCCCTTCTGCGGATACGACATGGGCACGTACTTCGGCCACTGGCTGTCGATGCAGGCGAAGATCGTGCACATGCCGAAGGTCTTTCTCGTCAACTGGTTCCGCAAGGACAAGGACGGGAAGTTCCTCTGGCCGGGATACGGCGAGAACATGCGCGTCCTCAAGTGGGTCGTCGACCGCGCGCGCCTTCGCGTCGGCGGACACGAGACGCCGTTCGGCTGGGTGCCCAAGGCGGGCGACCTCGATCTCTCGGGCCTCGACATCCCGCACGAGCGCGTGGACGAGGCGACGCACATCGACCTCGACGAGTGGCAGACGGAGCTCGAGTCGATCGGCGAGTTCTTCCAGACGCTCGGGCCGACGCTGCCCAAGGTGCTCGACCTGCACCGCGAGCTGTGCCTCGAGCGCCTCAAGATCCTGCGCGAGGCCCGCAAGAAGCATCACTCCAGGCACCCGCACGCGTGAGAGCGCTCGCTCTTCTGGCGTCGGTCCTCGCGTTGCTCGAGACGGGCTGCCCGCTGCTCGACAACAACAACGGGTCCGACGCATCGTGCGAAGGCGGGGCGACGCTCGTGCAGCAGTGCACCGAGGTCTACACGGAGTACTGCAACCAGGCGTCGACCCGGTGCAACATCTCGATACCGTCCGACTGCGCCGCGACGGCAACCACGGGGCACTGCCCGTGCGGCGTGGAGGCCTGCGACGCATCGTCGTGCGAGACCCTCGGATCGGTCACGGCGTGCAAGCAGGACCTCGACAGCCTGGACTGCAACGCGATCATCAACGCGTTCATGGGCGGCTGGCCCGCCGACTGTCAGCCGTTCATGGGGCAGGCGCAGTAGCCGCAGCGGCTCTCACCTGCGCCTGCGTCGGCCCTTCTTGGTGCCCTTGCGCGCGCGGCCGCCACGGCGCCCGATCTCGGCCATGTACTTGCGGTCGCGGCTCACGGAGCGACCGCCCTTCTTGCCCGCGCGGCGAGCTTCCTCCGACGTGAACTGGTGCGCCTTGCCCTCGGCGTGAGCCGCGAGGCCCCCTTCGCGGGCAATCTCGCGCAGGCGCCTCGGATCCATCGCTGCGAACCCACCGCCCCTGCGCTTCGTCCTCTTCTTCACCTCGCCTCCCTCCCAAGTCGCGACGCCTCCATGTGGAGCTTCAGGATGGCCCTCATCGTCGCCTCGTGTTGCTCGTTGGTGGATTCGCTGCAGGCGCGCGCTTCTCCGAGCAGCTGCTCCCTGTCCGTGGACTCCGGGAGCGTCTCGAGGAGGCCGATGGCCACCTCGACGGCGTCACGCGCGAATCTCAACTGCTTCGAAGCAGACATCTCCCTCCCGTGCCGTCAGCCTCAACCTCGCAGCATTATCCGTACTCTAGTACGGAATCAAGCTGCGGAACATGGCCTGGCGCGCCGGCCAGGTCTCGGGCCGGGTGGGTCAGTTCGGCCATTTCGCCAACCAGCGGTCATCGGATCTCCCGCGCCCGGGGTTCGATCGCTCACTCATAACCGCGGCGTAACCCGACGCCTCACCGGGGCGCCCTGCCCCGCTCTTTACCCGAATGCGGGTACCCGGTTTCGGGTAGGCGGGCGCGGGCGCGGGTCTCATTGACGTTGCAGTGCCCCTACGAACTGCAGAGGGGTGGTAGAGTACGCTTTCGTAAATCCTCTTCGACGGATGCTTGTCATGACCATCGGCGAGCTTGCACGCCGCGCGGGCGTGGGTGTTGAAACGGTGCGCTTCTATCAGCGCAGCGGTTTGCTCGCAGAGCCGGCGAGGCGTCCGGGCAGCCGCCGGCTCTACACGGAGGAGCACCTCAACGCGCTGCGCTTCATCCGCCGCTGCAAGGGCCTCGGCTTCTCGATGAAGGAGATCGCGCCGCTCCTCGCCATGCGTCGCTCGCGGTCGCGACACTGCAGCCGGCTGCACAAGATGGTCGAGGAGGCGATCCACGTGCTCGACGCGAAGAAGCGCATGATCGAGATGCGCCGCGACGCGCTGTCCCGGATGCTCGAAGCCTGCGCGAACGGTGGAAACCTCTCGGACTGCACCTTGCTGGCAGCGCTGGAAGAATGACCCCCGGATGAAGGTGCGCGGCAAACCCAGGTCCATGCGCCCGGTCCGTCGGGGCTCGTCGGCGCGTCAGAGGCCCGTCTCGTCGGTACGGCGGCGCGACATCGTGGGCGAGGTGTCACGCACCATCGCCGCGTCGCCTCACGGCGATCTCGGCGTGAGGCTGTCGCAGCTCGCGCGCGCGTGCATTCCGGACCTGGGCGAGATGTGCATCGTGGACGTCGTGCACGACGACGGGACGGTGGACCGAGTGGACGCCTGGCACGTGGACCCGAGCCACACCGAGTCGATGCGGGCGATGAGGGGGCGCTTTACGCCGCGCCCCGATCACCCGCTCGTCGACGTCATCGCCTCCGCGCGGCCGCTGCTCCTGCGTACTCTCGAGAATCGAGACCTCGCCCGCATCGCGAAGGACGCGACGCACCTCGTGCTCCTGCGTCGCTTCGGCCCGCGCTCCTCGATGCGCGTGCCCGTGGTCCTGAACGGAAGAACGGCAGCTGTAGTCACCTTCTGCGTGACCGAGCCGACGAGGCGCTTCACGCCGGCCGATCTGGACCTGGCCAAGCGGATCATCGCACGCTTCGTCACGACCGTCGGCGGGTGAGTCTCGACGCTGCGGCTGGCGCGGCTCTACCATCGAGGGAGGTTTGGCATGCCGGCTGCGCCCGACCACGAGACGGATCTCACGGCGGAGCAATGCCGACGCATCGATGCGGTCTTCGAGGACCTCTCGCGCGTCGATCACTACTGCCTGCTCGGCGTCGCCCCCGGCAGCGACGAGCGCACGATCCGGCGTGCCTACGAGGAGCGGGTGCGCGAGTTTCATCCCGACCGCTTCTTCCGCAAGCGCCTCGGTCCCTACAAGGCCAAGCTCGTCGCCATCTTCACGCGACTGGAGGTTGCCTACGACACGCTGAAGTCGAGCGAGCGGCGCGCCGAGTACGATGCGGAACGCGGCGTCACCCCGGTGGATCCGGAGCCGGCCGTGGATCCGGGGCGGGCCAAGGCGCTCGAGGGGCTCAAGCGGCAGCTCGAGGCGCGATACGCCCAGGCACGCCTGCTCGCCGACGCCGGCAAACGCGCCCTGGGGCTCGGCGACGCCGCGGCGGCCCTGGAGTCCTACCGGAAGGCACTGGCACTCGCGCCCAGCGATGCGACCATCCGCGCAGCCCACGACGCGGCGAAGCAAGAGGTGGGTCAACGCGCAGCCGTCGCGCGCGTCCGGCAGGCCGAGCGCGAGGAACGCGCAGGGCACTGGGCCGATGCCGTGCGCTCGTGGGAGCAGGTCCTCGAGGTACGGCCCGACGACGCGAACGCGCGTCAGCGACTCGAGGCCGCCCGGACTCGCGTCGGTCGAGGCGCGGCCGGGAGCGGCTCGTGAACTCCGCTCGCCCTCCGTCTCCCGAGGAGCAGGCGCTCATCGAGCTCTCGCGGTGGATCTCGCGTGCCCTGCAGTACTCGCCGAGCCACCCGCTCTGCGCGCAGCTCGCCACGCGGATGCACGAGACGCTGGCGCAAGTGCTCGGCTTCGGGGTCCTGGAGGTCGGCATCCTCAAGGACAACGTGATGGTGGGCCGGACGCCCACGAGCCACCCGGCTCTCAAGACGCGCCTCGGGCCGTACCTGCACGAGCGCGGCGTCGTGCTCCTGCGCATCGCGAGCGGCGTGCGCGTCGAGGAGCTCTCGTCCCTCGTCGACCTACTCGTGATGCCTCCGTCGGAGATCTTCGGCGCAGGCGGTCTCCGCAACCTTCTGCGAGACCGGAGCGTCGCGCACGTGCAGGTGGACGAGATCGGCCACGAGCTGTCCACCGAAGACCGCGAGCGCATCCGCGGCGAGGAGAGCATCCGCGAGCTGTTCCGCGAGATGCTCATGAGGCTTCTCGCGAAGGGAGTCGTATCCGCCGACCTGGCGGCACACATCGCCCAGCTCGCGGACCATCCAGACCTGGCCGTGCGGGTGATCCAGGGCGACCCGCACGTCAACCTGGCGGAGGCGGTCGCCGGATTCGCGCTCCTGCTGCTGCAGGAGGAGCAGCGTCTGGGCGAGGCCCTGCTCGAGAAGATGGGCCCCATCCTGATGCAGTTCGCGGGCGATTCGCGCGACAAGATTCTCCACGGCTTCCCTGCCCTGGTCGGAGACTTCAGGCACGCGCTCGGGCTGTCGCTGGAGGTGTTGAACGAGGAGCAGATCGCGAGCTTCGTGTTCCCGAGCCTGCGATCGCGCGGGAGGGACCTCGAACCCACGTTCTACGCGCTGGGGCTTGCCGCACCGGAGACCGAGAGGCGCATGGCCGTCGCGCGCCAGCTCGCCGGGATGCTCTACGACTTGAATCTCGACGAGCGCGCGACCCGGGAGTTGCTCGCGGTCCTGGCAGTGAAGCGTGACGAGATCGTGTCCTTCGCCTCGGAGCGCGCCGTCATCGCAAGCGCCGCCAGCCGCATCCTCTCCACGCGCGTGCCGCTGCACCGCCACGGCGAAGACGAGCTCGTGGACGCCGATGCCTTCGCGGCGGGCGCTCTCGAGCGCCTCGCGCTCGATGCGGCGCGAGACGTCGTGATCCGGTCATCGCGCATGGTGGACTTCGACAAGCTCTGCGCGTCGCTCACGGCGGCCACCCGCATGCTCGCCGGGACCGAGCGTACGCAGGCCATCGCCGGCATCCTGACGGGCCTCGCGAACGTGCAGGAGCCTCGCTGGAAGAGCATTGCCGTCGACACGCTGGCGCGCGTCGCACGCAGCGGCGTCAGCGCCGGGGCGATTCAGGCGACCGAACGCCTGTCGCTCGCCGCGGGGCAGGCCACCGGCGAGGAGCACGTCGAGGAAGTGATCGCTCTGGCGTCCGTCGTCGCGCCGCACAACGCCGAGCCGGTGCTCGACTTGCTCGAACGCTCCACGAGCCGAAAGCTGCGCCGCACACTCATCGACGTGCTCGCGAGCACGGGCGCCGGGGTGCTGCCGAGCGTCCGCTCCAGGCTCGCGTCGTCGCAGTGGTTCGTGACGCGCAACATGATCATCCTTCACGCTCGACTGGGTGGGCATTCCGACGATCTGCAACCCCTCGCCGAGCACCCGCACGCGCAGGTCCGCATCGAGGTGCTGCGCGCACTGCGCGGCTCGCCACGGGAGCCGCTCTCGTGGCAGATCGTGCTCGCCCGCCTGGAGGATCGCTCGCCCGAGGTGGCTCAGGCCGCGCGCGGGACACTGGCCGTCCTGGAGCCGACACAGGCGCTGGTCTCGACCCTCGAAGCCATCGCGGCAGACGACGCACGCGACCATGCGACGAGACAGATCGTGGTGCAGGTCCTGGGAAGGTCGCGAGACGACGCGGCGGCAGAAGCGCTCGTGCGACTGCTCCAGCCCCACGGGCTCGTCGAGTCGGCCGCCGCCAGCGCCGTGCGCGACGAAGTCGCACGCGCGCTGCACCGGTGTCCCGCGCCGGCGGCGGGCGCGCTGTTCGAAGAGGCTCTCGCGTCGCCCGTCCGACGCGTGCGCAAAGCGTGCGAGCGGGCCGCTGAGCCCGAGTCCCATGGCTGACAATCGCACCATCCCGTGGGACGAGGTCGTCGCCGCGCTCCACGCGGTGCTGACGACCCTCGTCGCTCGCGGCCAGTATCCTGCGGGCCATCCGGCCGTCGAGCGCGCAGACGCGACGGCGTCCAACGGCATGACGCGGCTGCTGACGGGAATGGCCGAGCTGGTCGTGGCGCTGGTGGAAAACGAGTACGTCGTGGCCGAGAGACCGATGCCCGAACTGCGCGACCGCATCCCGGGCTTCGCCGAGGCGATGCTCCGCCACGACATCGAATGCCTCGTCTTCGTGAGGGGCGTGACCCGCGCCGAGTTCAGCGTCCTCGCGTCGGCGCTGGTGGAGCCGAGGGCCGAGGACCCCGCGCGCGCGAGGGAGAGACTGCAGGCGTCGCTGCCGCACATCCTCCTGCGATTCGTCGAGCTGAAGCGGGACGACGCGCAGGACGACCAGGTCACCGCGCCGAGCCTCGTGCCCGGGGTGCGGGCGATGCTCGATTCGATCGCGCGGGAGCTCGAGAAGGGCGCGCGCATCGACGAGGATGCGGTCCGAGCGACCGCACGCGGCGTGCTCGAGGGGTGCGTATCGCGCACCGTGCCGCTGCAGCTGAGGGCCTACGACCCCACGGACGATCTGCCTGCGCACGTGGTGAACACGGCCGTGATGACGTGCGCCATGCTCCTCGAGACGGGCATTCCGGACGATGTGTGCGTAGAGGGCGCCGCGGCCGCCCTGCTTCACGACATCGGGACGCTGCTGCTGCCCGAGGCGATCCGGGGCATGCCGGAGCCGCTGCTCGACGAGCAGGGCCGCAAGGCGTACCGCTACCACCCCATCCTCGGAGCGCGCGCGCTGCTGCTCTCCGGGGCGCCCGGCATGTGGGTCGAAGCGGCGCTGCAGCACCACCGGGGCATCGACCTGCAGGGGTACCCAGCGCTCGACTCCGACCGGCCGCCGCACGAGATCGCGCGCATCGTGGCCCTCGCCAACTTCGTCGAGCGGCGGCGCACGATCCTCTCGGGCATGCAGGACGAGCCCGAGCAGGTCATCACGCGTTGCACGGCGCTGCTCGGGCACTACTTCGACGCTCGCTGCATCGCGCTCTTCATGCGCGCCCTCGGCGTCTTCCCGCCGGGCACCACCGTGCAGCTGTCGACCGGCGAGAGCGCCGTCGTCACCCGCGTGCACGCGGGCGAGCCGATGCGCCCCCGGGTGCGCGTGCTCTCCGGACCCAACGCCGGCAAGAAGCTCGACCTGCGCGAGTTCGACGCCCTCGAGGGCCGTTACCTGCGCTCCATCGTGCAGGCCATCGCCCCACCGCTCGCCGTCCGGGCCTGAGGACTCGCTCAGCGGCGGGCGGCCCTCTTCTGGACGTCGGTCTTCAGATCTTCGTCTTCGTTGTCGGTCAGTGACACTTCGTCCACCGGCACGTCCAGCGTGTCCTCCGGATTCACCGTCGTCGGGAGCGCGCCGGAGCCGAGACCGACCTTGGCAGCCATCGAGTCGAGCACCGACAGGAGCACGTCGTTCGCGGTCTTCTCGACGATCTTGTCCCAGCCGAGCGCTGCGATGAGCCCCTTCGGCGTGCCGTCACCGGTCTCGTGGACGCGGTGGACCCAGCGCGTCAGCTCCTCTTTGCTGAGGCCTGCGGCCAGCACGTCGGTGCCCGTGACGGCGCCCTCCTTCGTGTGCAGCGTCTCGAGGAACCAGCGCGCGTCGAAGAGGTACAGCTCGTACGCCGTGGACATCGCCTTGTGGATCGCCAGCTTGGTCAGCTTGCCGCCTCGCCAGAACGCCCAGAGATCCCCGAGGGGTATCCAGCGCACGAGCGTGTCGGCGCCGAGCCCCTCCTCGAACGCGGGGGCGTCCACGTCCCCTGCGACGAGCGCGTCGTGCACGACCTGCTTCACGCGGTCGTCGTCGTCGCGCAGGGCGGACTTGATGCCCCGGATCCCCCACGCGGCGACGATGGGGCCGCGCACGTCCTTCGGCATGTGGCGAAACACCTTGTCGCTGCAACTCTTGTCGTCGTACGGGAAGAACGACGCCACGAGCTCCTCGGGCGTGCGTACGCGCCCCTCGGGCGTTCGGCGGTGCTCCTCGAGCGCGAGAGACAACTTGGCTACGGCGGCGGTGGGGTCGTTGCGCGACTTGTCCAGGGGTCACTCCTCGACGTCGAAGTATAGAGGAGCGCGCTGAGCGCAGAACACCTCGATTCGCCGGCGGTCTTCCTGGGACATGTCCGTGAACGCGATCCCGAGCCCGGGGGCGTCGGCCGCCTCGCGTACCCAGCGGACCTCGCCGTCGACGAGCATGCGCCCGTCGGGCAGGTCGATGGCGACGAAGATGGGCGTCCCCACGGCGAGCTTGCGCCACGTCACGACGAACAGACCCCCGCTCGACAGGTCGCCCGAGAGGCCCACGAAGAAGTGGGATTCGCTCGCCAGAGACACCTCGACCTCGAGCGCGATGCGTACGTCGGCGCGGCGCTCGTGCCCCACGGCGCGCCGCATTCCGCTGGGGGAGGATCGCGGACCGGGGGCCGGGGTACCGAGTGTGGGGGCGAAGCTAGGCTGGCTGCTCATGGCCCGTGAAGGAGCAGAAGACATGCCACGGGACAGCCATTGGGCTCCCCTGAGAAATCATGTCTGACCGCATCTGCGATCTGAACCCCGCTGACCACTCGCGTGACCGGTGATCGGGTCCCCTTCCACTGGACAGACTTGAATGTGGGCGCGGGTCAGCGGTCGACCGCCACCGACTGCCCGCAGGGAACGTCGACGTTCTGCTGTCGACCGGCGCTTCCGATGCGAACCGAATGCTGTCCGCAGGGCACTCGGATGGGTGCTGCTCCCTCGCCCACGACGCGGCCGTCCACGAAGATGCGGTGCCCCGCCGCCGAATCGGGCGGCTGGATCTCGCCCATGTCGGCGGGGATGTCTGCGGCCACACCCGCCTCCTCGGCCGTCCCGGCGCTCGGCGTCGCGGTCGCGGTCGGAGTCGGGGTCGGGGTCGGGGTCGTAGTCAGACTCACGGCCGTCGGCACCAGCGTGGGCCGGACCGCCGCTGCCCCGCTGTTGTCGTCGTACTCGTGCCGCCCTCCGAACCGCATCGCCGCCGCTGCCACCAGGATGCAGCAGCCGACTCCGAGCGCCACGGCCACCACGATCTGCCCTCCCCGCCTGCGTGGCAGTGGGGGCGGGGGATCCGTCAGCGGAGCTGCTGCCGGCACTTCGACGACGGGCACGGGCGGCGGCGCCTCCACGGGAGCCGGAGGCTCTGCAGGAGCCGGTGGCATGGCGGGCGGATGAACCGATTCGAGCGCGGTGGCCTCCAGCTCCACGACCACAGGCGCGGGTGACGCAGGCGCACCGGCCGGAGCGGTCGTGGGCACGGGCGGCGCCTTGCGCACCGGTGAAGCCGTCTCTGGAACCGGCGGTGGAGCGACGATCTTCGGCACCGACGGAGGCGCCAGCTGCGTGGCCTTCGGCGCAGGTATCTTCTCGTCCGCTGGCGGCGGAGCCACCGTCGGCGCATCGTGCGTCGCACGTGCGCGGCCCACTGCCTCGGTGAAGCGACGCCGAGCACTCTCCACGTCGATCGCGGTCCGCAGGGCGTCGCGCGCCTTCGCCGCACCGATCGTCCGCTTGACCGGATGCGCCTGCAGGCCCGCGCGCACCACGTCGAGCACCCGCGGATCGAGGCCTGGGCGGACCTCCTCCAGCGGCGGTACCCGCGCGTTCATCACGAGCTCGAGCATCTTCGCGCCCGCCATGGGCTTCCGGTCGATCGCCTTCCGGCCCGCGAGCAGCTCCCAGAGCATCAGCATCGCCGAGTACACGTCGCTCTCCGGCCCTGCCTTCTGGAGCCTCAGCTGCTCGGGCGCGAGATAGGCGACGGTGCTCCACGTGAAGCCCGGGTTGGACGGACGCAGCGCCGAGACGACGTTGCCGAAGTTGAAGTGTCCGAGCTTCACCTCGCCGTCCCAGGAGATCTGCACGTTCGAGGGATTCACGTTGCGGTGCAGGACCGGCGCCCGCTTGCCCGCGGAGTCGGTCGCCCCGTGCGCGGCAGCGAGCGCATCGAGCACGCAGGAGACGACGTAGATCCGGCACGCGTCGGCCTCGGGGGCCGGCATGCCGCCGGTGACGTCGCCGAGCACTTCGAGCGTGCTGCCGTCGGAGTGCTCCAGCGCGATGACGAATCGGCCATCCGCCGAGAAGAGCTCGACCACCTTGACGACGTTCGGATGGTCCAGACGCGCGTAGCTCGCCGCCTCGTCGGCAATCTTGGGTTCGAGCATCCCCTGGTTGCGCTGCGGCGCACCGAGCACCTCGAGGACCACTTCGCGGCCGCTGTCTTCAGCGGCGAGGTACACGTCGCGGCCTCCGGGGCCGGGTTGCCGCCTGACGATCCGAAATCGCCCCAGGTTCATGTGGCAGATCCCGAGCTGAAGGATACTCTCATGTAGTCCTTCATGCGCTTGCCCTTGCTCGTGGCTTGGCTCACGACGGGCTGCCTAGGCGTGCCGGACGTGACGTTCGGCTCCGATGCACAAGCAGATCGCGGTGTCGACACCGCGACGGAGTCGTCCCCTGGGCTCGACGGCGCCGAACACGATGCCGCCGGCTTCGACGCACCTGCCGACGCCAGTGCGCCATCGGACGCCGGTGCGCCATCGGATGCATTCGTCGTCGACGGTGCGGCGGCGACGTGCCCGCAGGGCGTTCCAGCCGGCGCTTCCGTGTGCTGCGGGTCGGTTCCGTGCAAAGGCTCGGCATCCGCATGTCAGAACGAGTGCACGAATTGCGAGAACGATTGCGCAGGGCAGACGTGCTGCCTGGACAAGAACGGCAACTACAAGGGTTGCGCCGCGAATCCGGGCGCGTGCCCGTGATTCGTCAGCCCCGCGATCAGTCGTCGGGCGCCGTCCCGTCCGCGTACACGATGGTGATGGCTCCTGCGGGCCCCCCATTGGCCGGCACCGAGTAATAGATCCGCGAGCACGATGTCACCGGAACCGCGTTGGTCAGGGGACCGATGCTCGCGAAGACGCTGAAGTCCTGCGACGGCGACTGGCGGAAGGCGATGAACTCGCTGCCGCTCGTCTCGTCCCAGTAGAAAAGGGTCAGAGCGTCCGCGGACAGGCCGCTGGGCCGTCGGTACTGCGTCCCGACGCGTTCCAGCTGGGTCGGGCTCAGGTAGGCTCCCGGGCTCCATGGGGGGCCTCCAGCCGATTGATAGACCACGTGATCGCTCGTCGAGCTGACGACGAGGTAGAGGAAGGTGTCGTCGTTTGATGAGAGCAGCGGCGTCGCGTACGTGTTCGTCACACCCTCGGGGGCTAGACCTGCGAACTCGGCGTGGTCGTCGGTATCGAACGTCCCGGGCCGCGCGCTCCGCTTGGCCGCGACGAACGAAGTGCCTGCCGCCGAGACGCCCACGATGCGCAGCCCATCGCCACTCAGGGATACGCGATCGAGCGAGAGGGAGCCGAACGTGGAAGCGAGCGCCTGGGGCGTGCCGAACGAGTCCGAGACGCTCGCGCGGTCGGCGTACCACGCGGTGACCACACCGCCCGTGCTGCTGGCCCAGGCCACCGTGAGCTCGTCGGGAGTCACGGCGCCGAAGACGGTCTGGTCGGCTGCGGCCGTGGTCAGGACGCTCGTGGGCGCTCCCCAGGTCTCCTGCACGTTGCAAAGCACACCCCCTTCGGGAACCGGAGAGGGCGCATCCGCGGTGAGCCCTACGTCGGATCCACCTTCCGGCGTCCTCGCGTCACCCGCTTCCGACACGTCGGCGCTGCCGTCCGGCCGGCCCGGCCCCGTATCCGCCTGCCCGATCGGCGAATCCGGCGCGTCCGATCCCGCATCGTCGCCCGTCCCTGGGTTCACCGCAGGTGTGCTCCCCTGCTCCGTCGAACCGCACGCATACGTCAGCAGCACGCCAGCGGCGCTGGCCACCGTCACCCCGAACCGCCCCCGCGATCGTCCCGTCATTCGGACGATACGCAGTCGTACGTCTGCTGCCAGGCGATGAGCGTCGGGGCGCTCATCTTGTCGCTGGAAGGATTGAGCGTCATGTTCACCCGCAGCCAAGCATACGATCCCGACGGCGCCGGCGGGGGTCCAGAAGCGTTCCACGTCGGCACCCCGGAGGCGACGAGCGCGGGGTCGACGTCCACGCCGTACGCGGGGTAGGGCGGGGGCGGGCTCGCTGGATTCGTGGGGCCGGGGTTCGCAGCCGTGGAGGTCCACAGCGTCAGAGGCAGCGGAGGCGTGTACTGGGTCCCGAGCTGCGCCTCCGTGTCAGCCGTGTAGGCCGTGAAGGTGATGTTCGAGTCGCTCGGAAGCTGGTCCGACCACTGGAAGTAGCGCCAGCGCGGACGGTAGCCACTCGGACACACCGCTTGGTAGTCACGCGTGAAGGTCGACGGGTTGTACTGCTGCGAGGGCGTCGGGAGGGGGAGGCCGGTCACGCAGGAGCTGAGATCGAACAGCAGGTACTCGGCGGCGTCCTCCTGCGCCAGCAGCGCCGAGCCCTGGGTGGGGCAGTTGTTCGGGAACGTGCCCGAGGGCGTGCCATTGGCCAGGTGCATGTCGGTGAACATGACGCGGCCCACCGGGCTCGCGGAACCCACCGGCGTATCGAAGGTGAAATCGGCAGGATAGCCCTGAGTCGTGCCGTGGTTGCCGTCGTAGGACACGAACAGCCGCGAGTTGGCCGAGACGGCGGAGGTGTCCTCACGCCAGGGGTCGATCGTGAACTTCGCGTTCGTCGCTGCCCCGACGTTGGTCATCCACGTGTTGAAGTTTGCGCCCCAGCTCGAGCCGGAGTTGATGTCGCCGGTGGCCGACGACGTGAAGCTCGGCGACGTATCCGTGATCCACGTCGCGACGTTCGGGAACGGTCCGTTCGGGAGGAGGCCGCTCGCTGCGGTCGCCCGCTCGATCCACTCTCGGCCCCAGTGCGAGGTGAAGATGCGACCACCTGCCGCCGCGTAGTTCACGAGCGTCTGCCGGCCGGGGTCGTCGTACCCCGAGCCCCAGTTGGCCGAGTTGTACTCGTTGCCGCCGTCGCACGGCAGCATGATGAGGTCATAGTTGTCGACCAGGGACGGCACCGTCGGAGTCGGAAGCCACGACACGTCGTCGAACCACGCGTACGAGTGATGCGAGTCGCCGTCGTAGGTCTTGAACGTGAGCGTGTAGCTGTGGCCGGCCGTGACGCCGTTCGCCGTGAGGTTGACCCACGCCGCGGACGAAGGACAGCCCGTCGCATGCGTGCCCCACCATGTGACGGTGGTGCTCGACGTGTTGTCCGTGAGCGTCGCACCGGCGTAGTCGATCGTGCTGCTGGTGCTGCAGTGGCTGTAGACCCAGAACGAGAGCCCGGTGGCCCCGGCAGGGGCCGTGAAGGTCTGCGACAGCGTGTTCGTTCCCGTGTTCGTGGACGAGCTCGAACCGACCAGAGCCGAATCGTTCCCGACTTGCGCCTGCGTGCTGCTGTCGCTCGCCGTGCCGGACGCGGTCCAGCCATTGAGGTTCCCCTCGAAACTCGCGTTCGTGATGTTCGTGGTGTTTGCCGGGGTCGGGCACTGCGACCCCGGACACGTGAACCCGAGCAGGTAGCTCAGGTCGTGGTTGGCGGCCGAACCCCCGAGGTTGGCTCCCCCGTTGTTGAAGATGTTGATTCGCCCGGTGCCATTCTCGTCCGTGTACTCGCTCGACGAGATGCCGATCCGGTAGAGCATGCACTCGATCGCATCGAGGCCCCCCGTGGCGATGGCGATCTCCGGGATGTTGCCGTCCGACTGGGTGCGCGGGAACCGCGTGGGGCATCCGGCCGTCGCGCTGTACTTGTTGAGGCCCGGGCTCGGGTCCCCACATCCAGCGGCCGACGAGATGTTCGTCGCGCCAGTGCTCGGGTTCACGCAGGTCAGGGCGCTCGTGTCGATCGTCGTCACGCGGCGCCAGCGACCGAGCTGGATGACGAGCGGGATGCTCGTGCCGACGGGAACGTTGCTGAGCGTGAAGTGGCCCTTCGTGTCGGAGTAGGCGTACGAGACTGCCGCCGGGAGGGTCGCTCCTCCGCAGGGGTCGCTCGAAACGCCCGCCGCGATCGGCTGCACGGTCCCGTTCGGGATCATGACGAGGGCGTTGTAGACGGGGTTGATCGCGGCCGGGTCCCAAACGGTGCCCGTGATCGCGGTCGCCAATCCGCTTCCGCAAATGGGTACCTGGCACTGGAGGCCCTGGCAGCCGCCGCCGTCGGCGCCCTCGAGGGGCAGCGTCCACCCGCCGTCGACGGTGGGAACCAGGCCCGACCCGGCGTCCACGCCGGTGCTGGTGTCGACGAAGCCCTGGCACGAGGGATCGCACGGGTCCGTGGCGCAGTTGCCGGCGTCCGCGCCCGCGTCGCCCTGGAGGTCGAGCGGGTGGAGCGTGCCGTCGCCGCCGAGGCTGAGCCCGTGCAAGCTCTTGAACATGGTCGAGTTGAATTCGCACGGTCCCCACGTCGTGCCGTTGCACACGGTGGTGCCCTCGGCGCACGTCACGCCGTCCGGGTCCTTCGAGATCTGCTCGTCGCAGGAGACCTTCTGGCCCTGAGCAGTGCAGGGGCACCCGGGCTTGTCGCAGCTCCCGGTGCCGCTCGAGGCATCCGGGTTGCTGTCGTTCAGCACGGGCGGGTTGCTGTTTCCGCACGCCGCCGACAGGACGACCCCGGTGATGCCCGCCACCAACGCGAGCTGCCATCGGTTCCGGATACGCATGGAGGGCATGCGGGGGCTCTCTGGAGTGAGCAATGGACGTGCCGCCAGTAGCAGTATCGCACGCCCGGATTTGCCCGGCGATACCGCACCTTCGCTCGCGGCCCTGCCCGTCGGAGGCCGCAAAGAGGTCCGCGCTTCGCAACACTTGCGTACGTGCGTGCGAGCAACCACCATGTGCTCCCACCATGTCGGACCGCATCGAATCTCGCCTCAAGGAAGACCGCCGTTTTCACCCCAGCAAGACGTTCACCGACCACTCGCGCGTCACGTCGCACGCGGCCTACGCGTCGATGTACCGGCAGTCGATCGAGGAACCGGAGGTCTTCTGGCGCGAGCAGACGGCGGACCTGACGTGGCGGGAGCCGTGGAAGTCCTTCGGCGAGTGGAAGCTGCCGAAGGCGAAGTTCTTCCTCGGCGCGCGCCTCAACATCACCGAGAGCTGCCTCGATCGGCACGTCGGCCCCGGCTGCGCGCGCCGCACCAAGGCGGCCCTCATCTGGGAGGGCGAGCCCGGCGACACCCGCACGATCACGTACCACGAGCTCCACCGGCAGGTCGTGCACCTCTCGGCGGCACTGCTCGATCTCGGCGTCCGCGAGGGCGACCGTGTCGCCATCTACATGGGGATGGTTCCCGAGGCCGTCGTGGCGATGCTCGCCTGCGCCCGCATCGGTGCGCCTCACTCGGTCATCTTCGGCGGGTTCTCCTCCGACGCGCTGCGCGACCGCATCAACGACTGCGGCGCCAAGGTGCTGCTCACGCAGGACGGCGCGTGGCGTCGCGGCAACGTCGTGCCCCTCAAGAAGATGGCCGACGCGGCGATCGAGCAGACCCCGAGCATCCAGAAGGTCGTGGTGCTCAAGCGCATCGGACACGAGCGCGAGCCGGTCGTCATGAAGGAGGGGCGCGACGTCTGGTGGGACGACCTGCTCGACCGGCCCGCGAGCGAGGCGGGCCTCGCGAAGGCGAAGAAGCCCGACGCGTTCGACGCCGAGCACCCGCTCTTCGTCCTCTACACGTCGGGGTCCACGGGGAAGCCCAAGGGGGTCCTCCACACGACGGCCGGGTACCTCGCCGGCGTGCACGTGACCACCAAGTACATCTTCGACGTGCGCGACGACGACGTCTACTGGTGCACCGCCGACATCGGCTGGGTCACCGGTCACAGCTACATCGTGTACGGCCCGCTCTCGTGCGGCGCCACGTGCATGATGTACGAGGGCGCGCCGAACGCCCCGGATTGGGCGCGCTTCTGGTCCATCATCGAGCGGCACGGCGTGACCATTCTCTACACGGCGCCGACAGCGATCCGCGCCTTCATCCGCGCCGGCGACGAGTGGCCGAAGAAGCACGACCTCTCGAGCCTGCGCTTGCTCGGCAGCGTCGGAGAGCCGATCAACCCGGAGGCGTGGGTCTGGTACCACCGCGTGATCGGCGGCGATCGCTGCCCCATCGTCGACACGTGGTGGCAGACGGAGACGGGCGCGATCATGCTCACGACGCTCCCGGGCGCCGTGTACTCCAAGCCGGGCAGCACGGGGCTGCCGTTCTTCGGCGTCGACATCGCCGTCGTGAAGGACCGCGGCGACGCCTGCGCGCCCAACGAGGGCGGCAAGCTGGTCATCAAGAAGCCGTGGCCGTCGATGGCGCGCACACTCTGGGGCGACGACGAGCGGTACCTGAAGACGTACTGGGACGTCATCCCGGACGTGTACTTCACGGGAGACGGCTCACGGCGCGACGAGGACGGCTACTTCTGGGTCGTCGGGCGAATCGACGACGTGCTGAACGTCGCGGGCCATCGCATCGGGACGGCAGAGATCGAGAGTGCCCTCGTGAGCCATCCGTCGGTCGCCGAGGCGGCCGCGGTGGGGCGTCCCGACGAGCTGAAGGGTCAGGCGCTGTGTGTGTTCGTGACGCTCAAGACGGGGCAGAAGGCGGGCAAAGACCTGAAAGAGGCGCTGTCTGCGCACATCGACAAGGAGATCGGTAAATTCGCGAGGCCCGACGCGATCCGCTTCACCGATTCTCTCCCCAAGACGCGCAGCGGAAAGATCATGCGTCGCCTCCTGAAGGACATCGCCGCGGGCGGTGAGACGAAGGGCGACACGACGACGCTGGAAGACTTCAGCGTCCTCGCGAAGCTTCGTACCGACGAGGAGTGACGCGCTAACATTCGGGGCACCTTGTCCGCTCCGACCAAACGCGAGGGCCCTACACCGGTGCCGGTGCCGCGCCCTGCCAAGACGCCGCCCTTCGAGCCGAAGGCCGGGCTGCTCGTGGCGGGCAAGTACCGGATCGAGCGGGTCATCGGCGAGGGCGGCATGGGCATCGTGGTCGCCGCGACGCACGAGGGGCTCGACCAGAAGGTGGCCATCAAGTTCCTCGCGCCCGAGGCCATCCGCAACCCGGAGGTCGTCGAGCGCTTCATGCGCGAGGCGAAGGTCGCCGCCAAGGTGAAGAGCGAGCACGTCGCGCGCGTGAGCGACGTCGGGCGCGTCGACGGGTCGACGCCGTTCATCGTCATGGAGTACCTCGAGGGCGCGGACCTTTCGGGGATGATCGACGCGCACAAGCCGCTTCCCATCGACGAGGTGTGCGAGATCGGCCTGCAGGCATGCGAGGCGCTGGCGGAGGTGCACGCGGCCGGGATCGTGCACCGGGACCTCAAGCCGTCGAACCTCTTCATCACGCGGCGCGCCGACGGGTCGCCGTGCCTCAAGCTGCTCGACTTCGGGATCTCCAAGTTCACGACGAGCCCGGGCGACGACGGGGCGGATCCGGCGCTCACGGCGACCGCCACGGTGATGGGCTCTCCGTCGTACATGAGCCCCGAGCAGCTCAAGTCCACCAAGGAGGTCGACGCGCGCACCGACGTGTGGTCCCTCGGCGCCGTGCTGTACGAAGCGCTCACGGCGAAGCCGGCGTTCCGCGGCGAGACGGTGCCGCAGGTCGTCGCCATGATCGCGTCGGAAGAGCCGGCGACCCCCACGGGCATCCGTGCGGAGATCCCGGCGGAGATCGAGACGGCGGTGCTCGCGTGCCTCGTGAAGAACGCCGACGAGCGCAGCTCGCTCGTGGGGCTCGCGCGCACGCTCGTGCGCCATGCGCCGGAGCGGGCGCGGCCCTCGCTCGATCGCGTCGAGTCGGTGCTGGGTGCGGAGCGATCGCAGAAGTCGATGCCCATCGTGTCGGTCCGGCAACCCGAGATCGCCCGCACCCAGTCGTCCTGGGGCGAGGAGGACAAGGCGCGCAAGCGCGGGGGCAGCAGCACGCTGATGCTCCTGGGGATGCTCGTGGTCGTCGCCGTCGGCGTCGCGGTGTACTCGGGCAAGATCGACTTCTTGCGGTCGCTCGCCGGGCAGAGCGCGAGCGCGACGAGCTCCGCGAAGGGAGCGCAACCCGGGCCCGGCCCGTCGGCGTCCTCGACGACCATCACGGTTCCCCCGATTCCGAGCAGCATCACGGCACCCATCGTCAGCGCTGCGGAGGCCATCGGGAGCGCCCTCGCATCCGCAGCGAGCAGCGCGGCGCCGGCCGCCAGCGCGGCACCTGCCGGATCGGCGCAAGACGAAGCCGATGCGGGCGACGACGGAAGCGATGACGACGACGAGGAGCCCACCGCGACGCCTGCGGCGGGCAGCGTCAACGGGGGGCAGCCGACGCCTCGGCCGGTCTATCCAGCCCATCCGTCGCAGCCGAAGCACGTACAGCCGAAGCCGAAGCACCCGAAACGCAAGCACCACTGACCTGCGGGGCTCGACCGCGGCTCCGGATGCGTTATTAATTCGTCATACGGAGTCCGTGGTGCCGCGCAAGCCCAAGCCGAACAAGCAGATCGTCGCGTTCAAGGTGGAGCCGGACCTCGCCGCCCTGCTCGACGCGATGCCGAACAAGAGCGAATTCATCCGCAACGCCGTCGCCCGCCAGCTCTCGACGGCCTGCCCGCTCTGCCGCGGCACCGGCATCGCCCCCTTCACGGGCGTGACCGACGAGCTCACGCGCCTCGTCCAGCAGCATCCGCTCTGCGTGTGCGCCGGCTGCGGCGTCAAGGTGCCGCGCCCGTGCCACACGCCGGGGCACTGCGAAGAGGAGCCGCGCATCGAGTCGTTCGAGCGATGGGGCGTCTTCTACTGCGAGGCGTGCGCGCCGAGCGTCTCGTTCTGCACGGGATGTCAGAAGCCCATCGGCCGCGCCGGCGCGCGCAAGAAAGCTGTGTGCGATTCATGCGCAGCAGCCTGAGGATCGGCAAGCTCGACGCGCTGCGTGCGAGCATCGCGGGGTCGAAGGCCGTGGCGCTGAAGGCGGCCGCGCAGGCGCTCTTCGAGGCCGGAGGCAAGCAGGTGCTGCCCGAGACGGTGCAGCGCGCCGTGCGCGGCGCCGTGGAGCGCGAGGCGTCGAGGTTGCTCTCGGCGGTCGGCATGGCCGAGAAGGCGCTCGAGGGTACCGCGGCACGCGCGGCGGCGGTGCAGGGAGCACGCGCCGCCGGGAGGCAGATGCTGCGCGGAGTCGCCGCGTCGGCGGGCGCCGGAGCGCTCGTGGACGGCGGATGGGCCCTCGTGCAGGCCGTGCGGGGCGTGCGCGCCGGACAGATGACGCATCGTGATGCGGCGAGGCACGTCGCGCGCGAGGCGGGGACGGGGGCCGCCGCGACCGCGGCAGGAACCGCAGCCGCTGCGATGCTCGTCGCGATGACCGGCGGCATCGCCACGCCCGCGGTCTTCGTGGTCGCTGCCGCCGCATCCATCGGCGCCAAGATGGGCCTGGACGCGTGGATGGCGCGCGCCGGTCAGTACCCGAGGTTCGGCGCGAGCCAGCGCTCGACGTCGGCCACGGTGCTCCCCTTCCGGCGCGCGTAGTCCTCGACCTGGTCGCGCCCCAGGCGCCCGACGTTGAAGTACCGCGCCTCGGGGTGCCCGAGATAGATCCCCGACACGCTGGCCGCGGGCGTCATCGCGAAGTGCTCCGTGAGCTCTACGCCGATGGCGCCAGCGTCCAGCAAGGAGAACAGCTTCGTCTTCTCCGAGTGGTCGGGGCAGGCGGGGTAGCCGAAGGCGGGCCGAATGCCGCGGTACTTCTCGGCGATGAGCTCCTCGCTCCCGAGCGCCTCGCCGGGCGCGTACCAGGCGCGCCGCACCTTCTCGTGCATCATCTCGGCGAGCGCCTCCGCCAACCTGTCGGCGAGGGCGCGCACGAGGATCGCGTCGTAGTCGTCGAGCTGCTTCTCGAACTCGGCCGCGAGCTCCTGCGCGCCGATGCCCGCGGTGACCACGAACGCGCCGGCCCAGTCGAGCGTGCCCCCGGTGCGCGGGGCGACGAAGTCGGCGAGGGAGCGGCACGGTTCGTCCTCGCTCTTCTCCTGCTGCTGCCGGAGCATGCAGAATCGCGCCCTCTCGGTCCCGGTGCTTCGTGACTCGTCGGCGTAAAACACGACGTCGTCTCCGTCGCTCTGCGCAGGCCAGACTCCGTACGCCGCCCGCGCGACGAGGAGCTTCTCGCGGACCATGCGATCGAGCAGCGCCTTGCCGTTCTCCCAGAGCTCGCGCGCGGCGGCGCCGTGGCGCGGGTCGTCGAGGATGCCGGGGAACTTCCCGGTGAGCTCCCAGGCCGTGAAGAAGAAGGTCCAGTCGATGTACTTCGCGACGTCGCCGAGCGGCACGTCGGCGAGCACCTGGAGGCCGATGGACGACGGCCTCGCGACCGTCTCGGGCCCGTGCGAGATGCGAGGCGCCCGCGCCCGCGCCGTCGCGATCGGGACGAGGGGCTTGGCGCGCTTGTTGGCGTGGATGCGCCGCTCCTGCTCGTGGTCCGCCCGCGTGGCTGCGACGAACTTGTCGCGTTGCTTGGGGTCGAGCAGCGACGCGACGGTCGACACCGCGCGCGACGCGTCGAGCACGTGCACGGTGGCGCCGTCGTACTCGGGCGCGATCTTGACCGCCGTGTGCTGCCGGCTCGTCGTGGCCCCGCCGATGAGCAGCGGCATGTGCATCTTGCGCCGCTTCATCTCCTTCGCGACGTGCACCATCTCGTCGAGGCTCGGCGTGATGAGGCCCGAGAGGCCCACCGCGTCGCACCCCTCGGCGACGGCCGTGTCGAGGATCTTGTCGCAGGAGACCATGACGCCCAGGTCGAGCACCTTGTACCCGTTGCACCCGAGCACGACCCCCACGATGTTCTTGCCGATGTCGTGGACGTCCCCCTTCACGGTGGCCATCACGACCTTGCCGTTCTGCACGCCCTCCGCGTCGTTCTCCATGTACGGCAGCAGGTACGCCACTGCGCGCTTCATCGCCCGCGCGCTCTTGACCACCTGCGGGAGGAACATCTTGCCCGCGCCGAACAGGTCGCCGACGACGCGCATGCCGTCCATCAGGGGCCCCTCGATGACGTCGAGCGGGCGTGTCGACTTCGCGCGCGCCTCCTCGACGTCCGTCTCGATGAAGTCGACGACGCCCTGCACCAGCGCGTGGGTCAGACGCTGTTCGACCGGAGCGTCGCGCCACCCCAGGTCCTGCTCGCGCTTCTTGCCCTGGCCCTTGACCGTCTCGGCGAACGACACGAGCCGCTCGGTCGCGTCGGGCCGCCGGTCGAAGATCACGTCCTCGACTTGGTCGAGG
>DATJYG010000658.1:0-7038 GCA_035499695.1 Polyangiaceae bacterium | reverse complement strand
GCGAGCCCGTGGAAGTGCGTGAAGAGGAGGAGCAGCGCGAGCCCCGCGAGCGCCGCAGACCCGCGGCGCGACGGCCGCTCCGCCAGGCGCACCACGAGCGCGAGACACCCGAGGAACATCCCGGTGCCCAGGAGGAAGTTGAGGAAACCCCAGTGCCAGAGGCTCCCGAAGGCGAAGGGCACCGCCGGCAGCAGCCACACGCGCGACCGCCGCGTCGCGACGAGCAGCAGCTGCGCGCCCGCGAGCGGCGCGACGGTGCACGCCGCGACCACGATGCGCATCGCCGCCCCCAGCGGCATCACCGCGCCCAGCGCCGCGCCGAGCCAGTACACCGTCGCGTACGGCCGCCCGAAGAAGTCGAACGTGTAGCGCTGCGCGAACCCCCACGCGGGATCGCCGTGGTGGAGCATGATCGACACCATCGCGTGGTGCTGCGGCACGTCGACCATCGGCAGGTACCGGAACGCGAGACACAGCGCGGCGCACCCGGCCAGGGCGGCCAGGGCCATCACGTCGTCGGCGGTCAGGCGCGGCACGGGGGCGCTTCAGCCTCTCACATCGACGACCCAGCTCGCGAAGCGCGCGTCCTCGCCGCGCTCGCACGCCGTCAGCGCCGCGCGAAGGCGCCGCGTCACCGGCCCCGGCGCGCCGTCCTTCATCGCCCGCCCGTCGACCGACGCCACGCCCTGCACCGGGAGCGACGACGCCGTGAGGAACGCCTCGTCGGCCTCCGCGAGCTCCTCGGGCGTCATGTGCGCCTCGCGCGCCGGGATCCCCTCGGCGCGCGCGACGGCGAGCACCGCATCGCGCGTGATGCCGGCGAGCACGCGCTCGAGCGGCGGCGTCACGAGCTCGCCGCCGCGCACCGCGAAGACGTTGCACGTCGGCGCCTCCGCGACGCGGCCCTCGCGGTCGAGCAGGACGACCTCGTCGAATCCGGCCGCCAGCGCCGCCCGCTTCGCGAGCATCGGCCCGAGGTAAGAGGCCGCCACCTTCGCCTGCGGCGGGAACACCTCCGGCCCCGCCTTACGTAAGTCGCGCGGCACCTGCAGCCGCACCGTCTCCGCCTTGGGCGCGGGCGTGTCCGCGCCCGGGAGCACCTGGTCCTCCGGCGTGATGACCGCGATGGCCACGCTGGCCGCGGCCGCTGCGCGCGGCACCACGTCCGGCTCTACCGTGGCGACGTACGCCGACCAGCGCACCAGGGCCTGGCTGGTACCGGCCGCCACCGCCGCCCTCGCCGTGGCCACCGTCGCCTCCAGCAACTGCGCCTCACTCCAGGGGATCCGGTGTCCAACCAGCGCCGCTGACCGGAGCAGCCGGGCGACGTGCTCCCGCGGCCGGAAGAGCAGGGTCCGGCTGCCGGCGTCGCGCATGGGACCCACGTCGAAAACGAGCGCCCCCCGCTGAATCCCGTGCGACAGGACGCTGACGCGCGCCTCGTCCCACCCCACCAGCGTGCCGTTCGACCAGACGGGGGCTCGCGCCATCGGACGGCAGACATCATATCGGCTTCAGATGTCGTTGGCCCCCCGGGCGCTATACTCCTTGCAATTCATGACTTACGCGACGACCGCGCACGCCGCGTCGGTGCTCGTTCAGAGCGCGCTCAAGCTACGTGCAGGCGAGCGCGTCGTGCTCATCGAAGACTCCGAGAGCATGGAGGTCGCCGATGCGATCGCCGGCGCCGGTGAGGCGTGCGGCGCGTGGGTCAAGCGCTGCCGCCTCGACCGCATGCTCACGGGCGGCGGCGCCGCGCGGCCGCACAAGGTGATGCCCGAGCTCTTGCTCCTCGCGCTGCACGACGCAGACGCGAGCGTCTTCGTCGCGTCGGCGCCGCCCGGGGAGCTGTCGATGCGCCAGGCGCTGCTCCACGTCGTGCGCCAGCGGCGCCTTCGCCACGCGCACATGCCCGGCATCAACGAGGCGACGTTCACCGCCGGCATGCGGCTCGACTACGCGCAGGTGCAGCGGCTCGGCGCGCGCGTGCTCACGCGCATGGCCGGCGCGCGCATGCTGGTGACCGAGAGCCCCGCGGGCACGTCGCTCATGGTGGCGCTGTCGCCCGAGACGCGGTGGCTCGCGCAGCTCGGCGTGCTCGAGGCGGGCGAGTGGGGCAACCTCCCGGCCGGCGCGCTCTACACGTCGCCGTCGGACGTCTCGGGCGTCTTCGTCGCCGACGCGTCGCTCGGCGAGTTCTTCGGCGCGCGCGAGGGGCTGCTGCGGCCCAACCCCGTGCGCTTCCTCATCGACGGCGGGCGCGTCGTGGACGTGCAGGCGCGGTCGGCGCAGCTGCGGCGCGACATCATGTCGATGCTCGCGGTCTCGCCCAACTCGGACCGGGTCGGGCTCGTCGCCCTCGGCGTCAACGCGGGGATCGACCAGCCGATGGGCGACGTGCTCCTCGATCAGAACGTGCCCGGCCTCCACATCGGCATCGGAGACCCGGCGGCGCGCGCGACGGGCGCCGGCTGGAGCGCGCCCACGTGCTTCGCCGCATGCCAGGCGGTGTCGCGCGTGCTCGTCGACGGCGAGCTCGTCGCCGAGCAGGGGCGCATCGTGCTCCCCACGCGCACGCGCATGCCCGCCGTCCGCATCCACACGCCCGTGCCGGGCTGACGCGCCCGGCGCGCAGGCTCACTGGTTCGAGCACTCGCTGGCGCACTGCGAGGGGCAGGCGACCGAGCAGATGCACGTCTTGTAGTTCGCGTACTCGCTGTAGCCCGTCGGGTACTGGCTCTCGCAGTTCGAGAGGCACGTCGGGTCGCCGGAGCACCCGGAGTCGCACGACGCGTACGAGGTGCAGTTGGTGTCCCCCTCGCACGAGTCGTACGCCGTCGTGCACGTGGACGTGTCGGCCTGCGTCTCGCACGTGGTGCAGTCGGTCGTCGTCCCGGTGGTGCACTTGCCGCCGGAGCACGCCTGGTCGCCCGAGCACACGGTGCTGCACGAGCCGCAGTGCAGCGGGTCGGTGTTCAGGTCGAAGCAGCCGTCGGGGCACATCGTCTCGCTCGTGACCTGGCAGCCCTGGAACGTGGCCGACTCGGTCGAGAGCGTCGTGAGCTCGAGCCACGCCGTCGACTGCACCGTCGCGCCGACCAGCGTGCCGTGGTCGGACTCGCTCTTGTGCCACTCGTCGCGCTCGCGCGTGACGGTGAGGGTGAGCGCCGAGCCGCCGCCCTTGCCGACGGCGGCGTTCACGGCGTCGCGCGGGATGGCGAAGCTGCCGGTCGAGTCGGTCGCGTCGCACGTGACGGTGCCGCCGGCGCCGCTGACGGTGACGATGATCGAGTCGCTGCCCGGGTTCCACGCGATGGGCACCGTCCCCTCGCCGAAGACCGTGGCGGCCGTGATCGTGTTGATCGGCGGGTTCGTCTGCAGGAACGAGGTCGCCGTGAACTTCTCGTCGAACTTGTCGAAGCCCGCGCCGGACGCGCCCGACGCCTGCACCTCGATCTGCGAGCCGGCGAGGAAGGGCGCGCCCATCCCCATCGCCTCGTACGTGTAGGGCGGGAAGAGGGTGATCGGCGTCGTCGTCCCGGCGAAGGCGAGGGCGCCCGCGTCGAACGACTGCTTCACGCGGCACGCGGCGGTGCCGGGCGAGACGAAGTAGCACTCCTGGCCGCTGCCGCAGTCGACGGTGCAGGCGGGCTGGCACGTCGCGTTGCACGACGCGTCCCACGCGCAGGCGTCACCGTCGCTGCAGCCGGTGCCGCACTTCGGCGTCGTCACGAGGGTGCAGCCGGCGACCTGGGTCGAGCACGCCCTGGGGAGCGCGGTCGAGTCGGGGATGAAGCCGGCGGTGACGACGGGGGTCGAGCTGCCGCCGGTCGGCGCGTGCGTCTCGCCGAGGACGATGGCGCCGAGCGCGTGCGGCGTCTCGTCGCCGCCGCCTCCGCCGTCACTGGACTGGCCGTTGTTGCTGCTGGACGAAGACGAGCTGCTGCATCCGATGGCGTGAACGATCGCGACCCCAAGGGCCAGCGTGGGAAGAGAAAAAGATGGCAAGCGCCGCATGCTCCCGAGCCTCCAGACACGTGTTACGGCGCCCACTTCGAACACCTTCCTCGAGGGCCGACACCGGAGGCTGACGAGACGGAGAGCAAACCGACGCCAGAGGCTGACGAGAAGGAGCAGGCCGATGCCAGCGGCTGACGAGAAGGAGAGGAAAGAAGATCAAAAGATCAGAAGATCAAAAGAGGGTTTTTGGGCTCCGGTCGCCTCCGACCCCACCCCCTTCTTGATCTTTTGATCTTCTGATCTTCTTTCCCTCTCCTCTCGTCTCACTCTGGCGTCCCTTGCCCTTCCTTCTCGTCTCACCCTGGCGCCGCCTCTTCCCCCGCACCGCCCCGAGCGCAACCGGAGCCGAACAATGCGCATCCCAAGGGCAAGGACCAGGGAGGCGAACATGAGTCGTAGGGACCTGACCGGGAAGACCGCGCTCGTCACGGGCGCATCGAGCGGCATCGGCGAGGCGATCGCGAGGCAGCTCGCGGCGCGCGGGGCCGACGTGATCCTCGTGGCGCGGCGGCGCGACAAGCTGGAGGCGCTCGCGGGCGCGATCCGGGCGGGGCACGGGGTGCGGGCCGACGTCGTGGCGATGGACCTCGGTGAGGCGGGGTCGGCCGAGCGGCTCTTCGAGGCGACCGAGGGCGCCGGGCGCGCCGTGGACGTCCTCGTGAACAACGCGGGGTTCGGCGTGCACGACCGCTTCGCCGACATCGCGTGGGAGCGGACGGCGTCGCAGCTGCAGCTCAACATCGTGTCGCTGACCGAGCTCACCCACCGCTTCGTGCGCGCGATGCTCGAGCGCCGCCGCGGGTGGATCCTCAACGTCGCCTCGGTGGGCGCGTACATGCCGGTGCCGTCGTACGCGACGTACGCGGCGGGCAAGGCCTACGTGCGCAACTTCACCGAGGCGCTCGCGTTCGAGCTGCGCGGCACGCCGGTGCACGTGTGCTGCCTCAACCCCGGCGCGACGGCGACCGAGTTCATGGACGTCGCCGGGCACGAGATCCCCTCGTTCGGCAGCTTCGCCCTCATGTCGGCCGACCGCTGCGCGCGCATCGGCCTGCGGGCGCTCTTCGCGGGGCGGCGCAACGTCGTCGCCGGCTGGTCCAACGTGTTCGCGATGTTCCTCATGCGCTTCCTGCCGCGCCGGGCGATGACGCGCGCCGCGGCCCTCTTCATGAGCGCCCCGCCTCGTCTCGTGTTGGATACGACCGTCCAACATGGGCACTCGCTCCGCGCGTAGCGCTCCGCTCGCGCAGACACGTGGCAGCCGATGCTCTCCGGGGGAGCGCGGCCGCTCCCCCGGTCCCCACCCGGAACTCACTCGTCGCGTAGCGCGGCGATGGGATCCAGCCGCGACGCGCGGCGCGCCGGCATGTAGCCGAAGAGCAGGCCAATCGCGACCGAGAACGCGATCGCCAGCCCGAGCGCCTGCACCGGGATCGGCAGCGGCCAGTGCAGCGTCTTCGCCAGGAGCCGCGCACCCCCGAAGCTCACGCCGACGCCCGCCGCCCCGCCGAACCCCGTCAGGAGCACCGCCTCCGCGAGGAACTGCGCCTGGATCGTGCCCGGCGACGCGCCGACGGCCAGCCTCACGCCGATCTCCTTCGTCCGCTCGACCACCGACGCGAACATCACGTTCATCACCCCGATGCCCCCCACGAGCAGCGCCGCCGCGGCGATGCTCACGAGGAGCGTCGCCAGCGTGTCGGCCGCCTGGATCTGCGCCGCGATGAGCTCCTCGGGGTGGCGGATGTTGAAGTCGTCCTCCCGATCGGCCTGGATGTGGTGGCGCTCGCGCATCAGCGTCGTGATCGCCGCGATCGCCGCCGGGATGTCGCGCGGGCTCGTCGCGGAGCAGAGGATGTCGTCGAGCCACCACTGCCCGCCGCCGCGCACCTTCTTGATCACCGTCATGTACGGGACGTGGAGCTCGTCGTCCTGGTCGCGCCCCGTCGACGACTGCCCCTTGCTCGCGAGCACGCCGACCACGGTGAACGGCATGTTGCCGATGCGCACGATCTCGCCGCGCGGGTCGGCGTCGCCGAAGAGCTCCTTGCGCACGGTCTGGCCGAGGACCACCACGCTCGTGGCGTGGTCGTCGTCCTGGTCGGTGAAGTAATCGCCGAGCGCCGTGTCCCAGCGCTTGATGACCGCGTAGTCCGGGGACACGCCGCGGTAGCGCGTCGTCCAGTTCTTCGTCTGCCACTGCACGACGACCGAGCCGTCGATGTTCGGCGAGGCGCGCTTGATGGCTGGCACGTCGCGCAGGATGGCCGTCATGTCGTCGACCATCAGGTTGTGCATCCCGAAGGTGCCCGAGCGCAGCCCGTTGACGTTGCGCGAGCCGGCCTCGACCCACACGAGCGCGTCGCCGAGCCCGTGCAGCTGCGCCTGCGCCTGGGCGGAGCCGGCCTTCCCGATGGCGACGACCCAGACGACCGCGGCGATGCCGATCGTGATGCCCAGGGCGTTGAGCGCGCTCCGGCCCTTGTGGCGGAGCAGCGCCCGCCAGGCCTGGACGAGGAGCGTCATGGGCATGGGATCCCCTGCGTTCTAGCGCGCCTTGAGCTTCTTGCGCTGCCGCGGCCCCATCGTGCCGCGCTCCTTGCGCGTCGCAGCGGCCTTCGCGGCCGACGCCGCTTTCACCTCGAGTGTCTTCGGCCCCGGCACGCCGGCCGGTTTCAGCGCGAACGCGGCCAGCGCCTCCGAGTCGTTCCCGTACTCGGTCTGCGCCAGGTACACGACCCAGTTCACGAGGCGCCGGTACTTCAGCTCGAGCTCGGTCCTCTTGTTCACGGCCCCGTGCAGCGCGGCCTCGGCGAGCTCCACGGCGCGGATCGAGTCGAGCAGCTGCTGCAGGATGTCGTCGATGTCCTTCATCGCGTAGTCCACGCCGGCCATGCGGAGGGGCCCCTGGCCCTTCCACTGGGTCCTCACGCCCTTCTGCAGCCCCGTGTAGAGCGCTCGCGTCTCCGGGAGGGTCTTCCGCGCCATGACGGCGGATGCTAGCGCGCTCGCGATCGG
>DATJYG010000657.1:0-2266 GCA_035499695.1 Polyangiaceae bacterium | reverse complement strand
TCGCCTCGCCGGAGAGCCGTGTGATCTGCATCAGCGGCGACGGCGGCGTCGGGTTCACGCTCGGCGAGCTGGAGACCGCCGCCCGGATCGGCGCCGGCATCACGATCGTGGTGCTCGACAACGGCGGGCTCGCCTGGTCGCGACACTCCAACGACCACTTCTACGACTACCACGGGAAGACCGAGTTCGCCGACGTCGACTACGCGGCCGCGGCACGAGGGCTCGGGTGCGAAGGAGCGAAGGTCCACACGTCGAAGGGCTTCGCCGAAGCGCTGGCGGACGCGCTGGAGAGCACGTCGACGACCCTGATCGACGCGGTGATCGATCCGGAGGCGCGGCCTCCCGTCGACATGTACGACTGAGCCCACGGCGGTTGCGGTGGAGTGGGGGGTGTGTTACAAGCCCGAGCCATGGCCCGACACCCCCGAGAACGACCGAGCCCCGGCTCCTTTTCCCGGCGAGACTTCCTTCGCGCGTCCGCGGCCGCGGCCGTCGCGACGCCGAGCGTCGCGACGATCCTCGCGGCGTGCACCAGGCCCGGCACGGTCACCCCCGTGAGCTCGGCGAACGGGCCGGGCACCGGCAAGTACTGGCCGGCCGGGTCGCCCTACCCCATCGCGCGGCAGGACGCGCCGGTCACCTGGCACCAGTGGCAGGACCCCATCCCCGCGGGCCAGTCGCCCGAGCCGAACGCCACGCTGCAGATCTACAACTGGAACGACTACATCAACCTCGACGTCGTCAAGGCGTTCTGCAAGCAGCACAAGTGCAAGTACCAGGTCACGACGTTCAACAACATGGACGAGGCGATGGCCAAGATGCGCACGGGCCAGTTGAAGTTCGACATCTTCTTCCCCACCATCGACACGATCGGCAAGCTCGTCACGGCCAAGCTGATCCAACCGCTCCAGCACTCCTACGTCCCTCACCTCTCCTCCGACGTGTGGGAGTCCTACCAGAACCCCTTCTACGACCAGGGCTGGCACTACACTGTGCCGTACACGATCTACACGACGGGCATCGCCTACCGGCGGGACGTCATCCCCGACGCGACGATCCGGGGGATGTCCAATCCCTGGGAGATCATGTGGGACCCGAAGCACAAGGGCCGGGTCGGCACGTACGACGAGTACCGCGACTCCATCTTCCTTGCGCTGCTGAAGGACGGCGTCACCGATCCGAACACGTCGAACCAGGCCGACCTGAACGCGGCCCAGGCCGCGCTGATCTCGCTGATCGACCTCGTCGACATTCGCGTGGAGATCAACGGCACGTACATCGGGATCCCGAAGGGAAACTTCGACCTGCACCTCGCGTGGTCCGGCGACGCCGTCGCCGCGGGGAGCTACTGGCCGAAGCCGACCATGGCGAACTTCCAGAAGATGGGGTACTGGTTCCCCGCTGACAAGAAGGGCGCGGTCGACAACGACACGATCGCCGTCCCTACCAACGCACCGCACCCGGTGCTCGCCCACACGTTCATCGACTGGCTGATGACCTTCGACAACGCGATGACCAACTTCGCGTGGACCGGCTACCAGCAGCCCCAGCGACGGGCCGACGTCGGCACGCTGACGACCACGAAGAACGCCTACGGGCTGCCCTACGTCTTCCCGTGGATGCCAGACGCGGTGGTGCGGGAGGAGGACTTCACACAGGGACTCGTCGGCGGCGAGCTGACGCCGCAGGTCGATCAGCAGTGGCGGAACGTCTGGCAGGCGTTCAAGTCGGGGCGAAGTTAGCGCCGGTCAGTACGAGCGCGGCATCCCGAGGACGTGCTCGCCCAAGTAGGCAAGGATCAGGTTGTTCGCCACCGGCGCGACGCGGTACAGGCGCGTTTCCCTGAACTTGCGCTCGACGTCGTACTCGCGGACGAACCCGTAGCCGCCGTGCGCGTCCAGGCACGCGTTTGCGGCTTCCCACGACGCTTCGGAGGCGAGCAGCTTCGCCATGTTGGCCTCGGGCCCGCACGCCTCCCCCCGGTCGAAGAGCCACGCGGCCCGGTACCGGACCAGGTCGGCGGCCTCCACGGACGCGTGCGCCCGCGCGATGGGGAACTGAACGCCCTGGTTGGCGCCGATCGGGCGACCGAATACCTCGCGCCGGCTCGCGTACTCGGAGGCGCGCTCGACGAACCAGCGGCCGTCGCCGACGCACTCGGCGGCGATCAGGATGCGTTCGGCATTCAGCCCGTCGATCAGATACCGGAAGCCCTTGCCTTCCTCGCCGACGAGCGCGTCCACCGGTACCTCGAGATCGTCGAAGA
>DATJYG010000656.1:0-8641 GCA_035499695.1 Polyangiaceae bacterium | reverse complement strand
GTCGAACACGACCTCGCCGCCCTCGCCGAGGACGAGACGCACCAGCGCCGACGCATCGTCGTGCTGGCCGCAGCCGACGCACGTGCGCACCGGGCGCTTGGGCGCCCGCCGCGGCTCGTTCTTCGGTTGCTGGTGCATCGTCGTGTCCACGTGGTTCTTCCTTTTTCTCCGTCAGCTCGTCGGCTGCTGCGCCGCCGCCTCGCGCGCCTTGGCCGCCGCCTCGCGACGCGCCGCCTCGATCGCCTTGGCGTCGCCCGCGAGGAACTGCTCGGCGCCCTGCTTGATGGCGCGCGCCTTCTTGATCCCGAGGCCGGTCTTGATGGCCAGCTTGTCCTCGTCCTCGCGCAGGATGTCCTCGACGCTCCGGTAGCCCGCGTCCTCGAGCAGCTGCACGGTGCGCTCGCCCACGCCGCGGATGAAGAGCAGGCGCTCGCGCTCGGTGAGCGGCTCGGTCCGCGACGACGCGGCCTTGAGGCGATCCTGGCGCAGCCGCTCCATCGTGGTCTCGGCGCTCTGGCGCACGCGCGTCGCCGCCTCGGCGCCGATGTTCGGGACGCTCGTGAGCTCCTGCTCGCTCGCTTCCGCCAGCTCCTCGAGCGTCCGGAAGCCGAGGCGGTACATGCTGCGCGCGATGGCCTCGGTGACGCCGTCGACCTGCATCAGCTGGGCGACCGCCTCTTCTTCCATCTGCTTGAACTTCGTGTCGCTGATGATGTCGAGCTTCCAGCCCGAGAGCTGCGCCGCGAGGCGCACGTTCTGGCCCTTGCGCCCGATGGCGAGGCTCAGCTTCTCGTCGGGCACCACGAGCTCCATGCGCCCGTCGGCCTCGTCGACGATCACCTTGCTCACTTCGGCCGGCTGGATCGCCGCGCACACGAAGCGCGCCGGGTCACGGTCGAACGGAACGATGTCGATCTTCTCGCCGCGCAGCTCCTGCACGACCGCCTGCACGCGCGCGCCCTTCATGCCGACGCACGCGCCCACCGGATCCACGTCTGCGTCGCGGCTCGTCACGGCGATCTTCGACCGGGCTCCCGGCTCGCGCGCGCACGCGACGATCTTGACGATGCCCTCGTAGATCTCGGGGACCTCGGCCTCGAAGAGCTTCTCGACGAGGCGCGGATCGCTGCGGCTCAGGATGATCTGCGGCCCGCGGGCCTCGCGATCGATGTCCTTCACGTAGGCGACGATGCGGTCGCCCGGGCGGTAGGTCTCGCGCGGCGTCTGCTCGCGGAACGGGAGGATCCCCTCGGTGCGCCCGAGGTCGACGATGAGGTTGTTGCCCTTCTCGAACCGCCGGACGACGCCCTTGATGAGCTCACCCTTGCGGTCCTTGAACTCGTTGAAGATGAGGTCCCGCTCCTCGTCGCGCACGCGCTGGATGAGCACCTGCTTCGCCGTCTGGGCGGCGATGCGCCCGAAGGCCTGGCGCGCCTGCTTCACGCGCAGGATGTCGCCGTACTGCTTGTCCTGCTCGGCGGCCTTCTTCGCGTCGCTCGGGTGCCAGAAGATCTGGAAGCCGAGGTCCTCGCCCATCTCCGCCTCGAGGCCGAGACGCTGCGCGTCCTCCATGGCGATCTCGCGGTCCTCGTCGGCCACGTCGTCGACCACCGTCATGTACTGGTAGAGGTCGATCTGCCCGCTGTCGTCGTTGAAGCGGGCCTCGAGCTCGCGCGTCGCGCCGAAGACGCTCTGGGCCGCCTTGAGGATGGCCTCTTCGACCGTCTTCACGAGGCGCGCCTTGTCGATCCCCTTGTCCTTCGCGACCATCTCGATGGCCTGGAGGAGGGTGAGGTCTCCGGGGGAAGTCTGCTGCTGCTGTTGGATGGCCATGTGCATTCCTTCGTCTAGCGTGCCCTTCGGGCCGTCGGCCGCCTGCGGCGGACCTCAGGGCTTCTTCCTCGCGCCACCTTTCGGTTGCGCCGCAAACTCGAACACGAGACGAGCCTTGTCGATGGAGGAGAGCGGCACCTCGTGCGTGCGGCTCCCCTCGGTGACGCGGACCTTGCCGCCCGCCACCCCCGCGAGCGTGCCCACGAACACGCGCTGACCGGCGACCGGCTCGCGCGTCTTGATCTTCGCCTTCTGCCCCGCGAAGCGCGTGAAGTCGCGCTCGCCGTGCAGGGCCCTCTCGACCCCGGGGCTGCTCACCTCGAGGTGGTAGGCGTGTGTGACCAGGTCGGCGACGTCGAGCGCGGTGCTGAGGTCGCGCGACACGTCGGCGCAGAGCTCGAGGTCGACCGCGGCGTCACGCGTCGACAGGTTCTGCTCGGCCGACCCCGCCTTCTCGACGAAGACCCGCAGGACCCAGCCGTGCTGCTCGGGCTTCAGCTCGACGTCGACGAGCTCGGCCCCGTGCGCGCGCACGACAGGCTCGACCACGCGCAGCAGCGCGTCGCGGTCCACGCCGTGGACTGAGCTGGAGGTGGGAGCTGTGTGGCTGGTCATGAGCATCGGGCAAAAAAAAACGCGAGACCCGGTTCGGGTCCCGCGGTTTTTCAAAACCACCAAACTGGGCGGCGAAGACTTACTCCGGGGAGAGGGACCTTTCAAGCCCCCCTCCCCCTTTTTCGCCAATTTGCCGGGGAATCAGAAGCCGGGCAGTGGCTTGGGCTTTGCCGGGGGCGTGGCCGGCGTGGTCGGGGCCGCCGGAGCTCCGCCTTCCTTCTCGAGAATGATGAACTGGACGCGGCGGTTCTTGGCCCGGTTGGCCGCCGTGACGTTCGGCACGAGGGGCTTCTCCTGACCGTAGCCGCGCGAGACGAGCCTGTCGGCGATGACGCCGTGCTGGACCAGCCACGCGCGCACCGCATCGGCCCGCTGCTCGCTCAGCACCTTGTTGTGCTCGGGCGTGCCGCTGTTGTCCGTGTGGCCCTGGACCTCGACGCGCTTGATCTGCGGGTTGCGGATCATGGTGTCGGCGATCTCGGTCAGCAGGCCGAACGACTCGGGGAGGATCACGGCGCTGTCGAGCGCGAACTGGACCTGCTGCTTGATCTGGATCTCGTTGGCCGCGATCTTCACGAGCGGGTTCTTCGGGACCGGACGCAGCATCAGGTCCACGTTGTCCTCCTGGCGCGCCTTGACGTCCGTCGGCGTCACGAGGGCCAGGTACCCGTCGGCCTGCACGCTGAGCTGCGCCGAGCCGGGGGTCACGCCGTCGAACTTGTAGCCGCCGGACGGGTCGGTCGTGATGCGCAGGACCTTGCCGCCCGAGTCCTTCAGCTCCACCTGCACGCCGGCGATCGGGTTGCTCGAATCGGCGTCGCGCACGTGGCCGTCGACCGTGCCGACGCGCGGCAGGGCCTCGAGCGGGCAGTCGACCGACACGGTGGGCTGGTTCGCCGGCACGTTGATGTCGCAGCTGCCGGGCTTGAACCCGTCGGCCTTGATGTCGACGCTGTAGGTGCCCGCCGGCAGGTCGTCGCCGAACTTGCCGTCCCCGCCCGTCGCCAGGGGCGCGAGCTCGGGGTGATCGCGGTACGTCACGATGGCGCCGACGACCGGGTCGGTCTTGTCCTTCTCGTGGACGAAGCCGGTGACGTGCCCGCGCGGCGCCGCGCGCTCGACGGGCTTCTCGACCGTCTTGGTCTTGATGACCGGCGGGCGGTCCTGCGTGTCCACCGCCCAGCCGCCGCCGATGTAGAGCGTCCACGGCGGGATCGGCTGCAGCTCCTCGAGGAAGGTGCTCGTGCCGCCGGTCCCGATGTCGACCGCGGCGAGCAGCGAGAAGCCCTTCTTCCAGGGGTAGAAGCGGCTGCCGATCGTCAGCGTCGAGGGAATCACCGTGGTGTTCGCCAGACACTGGTCGTTGCTCGGGTTGGTCGTGTGGCAGGCGTATCCCTGGCGGTTGTTCGGGAAGCCGATGTACTCCTCGACGAACGGACGCACGCGCTCGTCGGCCAGCAGGGCCTCGCCACCGATGAGGAGCTGGAACTGGTCGACGCGGTTGACGCCGAGGCCGAAGCGCTCGATGCGCGTGACGGGCGTGCCGCGCGCTGCTTCCGTGGGCCCGAGCACGTCCGACGAGTTGTCGAGGAAGTAGACGGTGTTGAGGCTGAAGCGCAGGGGGACGTGGCTCTCCAGCCCGCGCAGGTCGATCGTGCCGACGCCGCCGAACTTGGCGCTCGTGCCGCTGCCGTCGAGCCCCACGGCGCCGGTGCCGTTGATGAGCCAGAGCTCGGTGAAGAGACCGAGGTGCAGGACGTTGCCCAGGGGCCACATCGCCTTCAGGCCGATGTCCGTGTCGCCCAGCACCTGCAGCAGGGAGGGGCGGTTCACGTTGTCGCTGTTGGCGTACGCCATGACCGCGCCGTACGCGTCCAGCGTGCCCGAGCCGAGCTTCGCGAGTGACACCCCGAGCGACAGGGTGCCGCCGACGTGGTTCATCGTGTCGCTCGTGATGTTCGTGCCGCTCCCGTTGGAGTTGGGGCAGGCGAAGCTGTTGGTGCAGAGGAAGCCCGCCGAGAACCACTCGGTGACGAACTGCACGCGGAACTGGCCCGGGGCGCCGGTCTCGGCGTGCTGCGTCCGGAGAAGACCGGTGCCGCCCGTCTTGGTGTTCGCCTCGTTCACGAGCTCGTCGCGCTCGGCCCACTCCGCGGCCTCCTCGGTCTCGTCTCCCTCGCCTTCGGCGGCCACCGCGCCTTCGGCTCCCTCGGCCGCGGGCGCCGCAGCCGGCGCCGCGGGCGCTCCAGCCGCGGGAGCACCCGCCGCAGGGGCCGCGGGCGCTGCCGGAGCGGGCGTCTGGGCGTCGCCGCCGGCGCCGCCGCCGAAGGTCACCGACCCTCCTGCGGAGCCACTCGCCTGCGCCATCGCGGTGGCGGGTACGGCGAGGGCTGCGAGCAAAGGCAATGCAAAGGCGACGAGGCTCGTCGGGCGACAAGTGCGCATGGCGGGGCGTTCTCCGGGGGATTCGGGCGCTTCCAGCTCAGCCTTCTAACACCAGTTCGCGCGTTTTCACCACAACGCTGTAGCTTGGTTGACCGAGATTCATGACCGCGAGCAAGGGCCGGATCCTCATCGTCGACGACGAGTCGAACGCCCGCGCGGCGCTGAGCGAAATCCTCGACGAGGAGGGCTACGCGACCGAGACGGCCGCCGACGGCTTCAAAGCTCTCGGGAAGCTGGAGGAGTTCGGTCCCGATGTAATCCTCACGGACCTCAAGATGCCCGGCCTGGACGGGATCGCGTTCATGGAGAAGGCGCGGGCGGCGGCTCCGGGGGCGGTGTTCGTCGTGATGACGGCGTTCGGCACCATCTCGAGCGCCGTGGACGCCATGCGCAAGGGCGCCGAGAACTACCTGCTCAAGCCGCTCGACCCCGGGGCGCTCGGCGCGGTCGTCGAGCGGGCGATGGAGAAGGCCAAGCTGCTGCAGGAGACGCAGAGGCTTCGCGACCGGCTCCGCGAGCGCAACGCCTTCAGCCACATCGTGTCGAGCGACCCGAGGATGAACGGGGTGCTCGAGCTCGTGGGGCAGGTGGGCCCGAGCCGCGCGAGTGTGCTCATCACGGGCGAGAGCGGGACGGGCAAGGAGCTCATCGCCGAGGCGATCCACCTGGCGTCGCCGCGCGCGAAGGCGCCCTTCGTGCGGCTGCACTGCGCGGCGCTGAGCGAGTCGCTGCTGGAGAGTGAGCTCTTCGGGCACGAGCGCGGCGCGTTCACGGGCGCGGTGGGGCGCAGGGACGGCAGGTTCAAGCAGGCCGACGGCGGGACGCTCTTCCTCGACGAGATCGGCGAGGTGTCGGCCGCGGTGCAGGTGAAGCTGCTGCGCTTCCTGCAGGAGAAGACGTTCGAGCGCGTGGGCGGCAACGAGACGCTCAAGGTGGACGTGCGCGTCATCGCGGCGACCAACCGCGACCTCGGCGCCGAGATCAAGAAGGGCACCTTCCGCGAGGACCTCTTCTACCGGCTCAACGTCGTGACCGTCGAGCTGCCGCCGCTGCGCGAGCGCAAGAGCGACGTCCCGGCGCTCGCCAGCTTCTTCCTGAGGCGATACGCGGCGGAGAACGGCAAGCACATCGACACGATCTCGGACGACGCGCTCGCGACGCTGCGCGAGTACGGCTGGCCGGGCAACGTGCGCGAGCTGGAGAACGCCATCGAGCGCGCCGTGGTGCTGTGCGACGGACCCGTGGTGCAGAAGAGCCACCTTCCGTCGAGCGTCGTGCCTGCGGAGGACCGCGGCGCTGCGCCGCCGATCCCGGGGACGACGATCGCGGACCTCGAGCGCTACGCGATCCTCAAGACGCTGGAGGCGTGCGGCGGATCCACCTCCAAGGCGGCGACGGTGCTCGGCGTGTCGCCGAGGAAGATCCAGTACAAGCTCCACGAGTACGCGAAGGAAGAAGAGTGAAGAAGAAGAACCATGAGTGACGTCGTTCTTCGCGTCACGGGGCTCGCCAAGACGTTTCGCAAGCCGTTCACCGGGCGGCGCGTGGAGGCGGTGCGCGGCGTCTCGTTCGACGTGCGCCGCGGCGAGATCTTCGGCTTCCTCGGTCCGAACGGCGCCGGCAAGACCACGACCATCAAGATGCTCATGGGCCTCATCGCGCCGACCGCCGGCACGATGGAGATCCTCGGCGTGCGCGCTCCCGATCCCGACGTGATGGCGCGCGTCGGCTTCCTCCCCGAGTCGCCGTACGTCTACCCGTACCTGTCGCCGCGCGAGTTCGTCACGCTGTGCGGGAGGCTCTCGGGGCTCGCCGGCGCAAAGCTGCGCGACGGCGTCACGCGCGTCATCGATCGCGTCGGCATGGCCTACGCAATAGACCGCGCCGTCGCCGCGCTGAGCAAGGGCATGCTCCAGCGCGTCGCCCTCGCGGCGGCGCTCGTGCACGACCCGGAGCTGCTGGTGCTCGACGAGCCGATGAGCGGCCTGGACCCCGTGGGCCGCAAGGAGGTGCGCGACCTCATCGTCGAGGAGAAGCAGCGGGGCCGCACCGTGTTCTTTTCGAGCCACATCCTGAGCGACGTCGAGATGCTCTGCGACCGCGTGTGCATCCTGCGGCGCGGCGAGGTCGTCGTGTCGGGCGACCTGCGGGAGATCCTCGAGGCGGGCAAGCGGCGCAGCGAGATCACCATCGGCGGCGCGAGTCCCGCGCTGCGCGAGGCGCTCTCGGCGCAGGCCCACGCGGTGCGCACCGTGGGCGACCGCCTCGTCATGGAAGTCGAGGGCGACGCGGCGGTGCGCGACGTGGTGACCAAGGCCCTCGCGGAGGGCGCGCACCTCGAGAGCGTGACCCCGAAGAGGGAAACCCTCGAAGACGTGTTCGTCAGGAAGGCTCTCTGATGGCGTTCAAGGGCGCTCTGCCCTACTGCTCGCCGGCACTACCTCCTGGTTTCTCACCGCAGAGGCGCAGAGAGGGAGAGGAGACCGCAGAGGGGAGGGGGTGGGTACGCGCGACGCGACGGATCCCGTCCCGAAGAACGCGCACGTTGAAGTTGATGAGGAGTCCGAGAGGGAGCCCCGTTGCTTTGAGGTAGGAGAGGACCTGGGCGAGGTGCACGGGGGAGTAGGCGTCGACCGCCTTCAGCTCGAGAACGAGCTTGTCGGCGACGACGACGTCGAGGCGAGCCTCGCCTACGGGCATGTCCTTGTAACGGACCACGACGACGGCCTGCGCCACGAACGGGATCCCCCGCTGCGTGAGCTCCGCGCAAAGCGCCCGCTCGTACACCGCCTCGACGAACCCTGGCCCCAACACCCGGTGGACCTCGATCGCCGCCCCAATCACCGCCTCGCTGAGCCCCCTCAATTCCTCGACGCCGTTCATGCCCCCCAATCGGCTCTCTATCGGCCGGGTTGCGTGGATCCACCCCAAACCTCTGCGGTCTCCTCTCCCTCTCTGCGCCTCTGCGGTGAGATACCAGGAGGTAGTGCCGGCGAGCAGTAGGGCAGAGCGCCCTTGAAGGCTCTCAGAGCCGCTCTCAACCCCGTCAGAGCGGGTCTGAAGGGCTTCAGAGCGCGTCTGAACCCCTTCAGAGCGAGTCTGAACACGTTCAGACCGGGTCTGAAGAGCGTCAGAGCGGGTCTGAAGACCCTCAGACCGGGTCTGACGACGTTCAGAGCGGGTCTGGCGAGCTTCAGAGGCGCTCTGACGACGTTCAGACCGCGTCTGACGACGTTCAGAGGCCCTCTGACGACCTTCAGAGGCGGTCTGACGAGCCTCTAGAACGTGCCGACGAGGCCGAGGCCGCCGGGGCCGATGGTCGGAGCGAGCGTGACGGGGGGCAGAGGGCGCTTGCGCGTCTCCACGCGCTCGGGGACGAACGTCAGCTGCGCGTGGACGACCCCGATGACCGCGACGAGGGCGAAGCCGGCGAACAAGGCGTCCCCCACGTACGACGAGGTCTGCGCCAGGCTGTTGTATCCCTGCGCCGTGCCGTTGTTGTACCTGATCGCCGAGTTCGTCTGCTGCACGTAGTAGTACCAGAAGCCCGCGCCGATCCCGCTGCCGATGGCCAGCGCGCCCTCCGAGAGCAGGAAGGTCCAGCCGAGCGCCGTCTGCCCGTTCTGGAACTGACCCGCCCCGAACGGCACCATCGCCAGCAGGCGTGAGTTGGGGTGCTCGATGATCTCGTTGCTCGCCAGCTCCTCGAGCTGCTCCAGGCGAATCTGCTGCTTCAGGTGCTCGGACT
>DATJYG010000655.1:0-5329 GCA_035499695.1 Polyangiaceae bacterium | reverse complement strand
AAGGCGGCGCGTCCGGGGCTCACGATGTCGACCGACGTCATCGTGGGCTTCCCCGGAGAGACCGAGGAAGACTTCGCGCAGACGCTCTCGCTCGTGCGCGAGGTGGGCTTCGTCTCTCTCTTCGGCTTCAAGTACTCCCCTCGCCCGGAGACGCCCGCTCTCCGCCTCAGGGACGACGTGACCGAGGACGTGAAGAGCGAGCGGCTCGCTCGCCTCTTCGAGGCTGCCGAGGAGATCGGCAGCGTGCACCTCGCGTCGCTCGTCGGGACGCGACAGCAGGTGCTCTTCGAGGGCGCGAGCAAGAGCGAGCACAAGGGCGATGGCGCACGTCTCTTCCAGGGTCGCACCGAGCGCAACGAGATCGTGCACGTGGAGAGCGACGGTGGCGCACTCGTCGGCGAGATCGTCGCCGTGGACGTCATGCGAGCCAACCGGCACTCGCTCGTGGGGCACCTCGTCGGCGACATACCCCAGAGATCTGCGTCGCCGAGGCGCACCCTGACCATCGTCCAAGCTTGAAGCGAGCCCAATCAGGCGCTTCGCACCGCATGTCAGGCGCATGGGTGCCGCTCGTATGCGCCACGTCGCGCAACATGTCTCGAAGCCCACGTCGATCTAGGCGCAGAGTATCGAGGTGATGTGCGCCTAGGACGCTGATAACTGCGCCGAGCGCGCATCTTTCATCAACGGGCGACCCGATGATGAGCGCCACATAGCCATCGGTAGGCGCATCACTCTCGACTCTTATGCGCCAGTTGCTGACACGATGGCGCATTTCTGCTCTGCTCATGCGCCAAACAGGAGAACCCATGCCCCTCATGCGCATGCTCGTCGAGCCTGCTCTCATCGTTCATGCGCAGACGGCGCTCGGAACGAGCCAGGAGGAGCTCGGGAAGAAGCTCGGCGTGTCACGAAGGACGATGACACGCTGGATGCGGAAGCAGAGCTACCCCAGCCCGCTCGAGTGGGCGAACCTCGCGCGCCTCGTGTACCCGCGCAACCGCGCGCTCGCCGAGCAGATTGCGTCAGGGCTCAAGGAGAGCCTCGTCACGCTGGGCATCGAAGCTCCTCCCGCGCCGCCTCCGCCTCCGCCTCCCCCGCCGCCGGGTCGTCCGTACCCGCCCTCGGGCGATCTGGTGGACTCGGTCGTCTGCGCCGCGGCCGAAGCCATCGCGGTCACGCCGCAATCGATACGACCAGCGCTCGTCGCAGCCTTCGATCGCTTCGCCTCGGTGGGTCTCTCGCTCGACGAGATGCGCGCCGGGCTCGAGTCCGTCACCCGGAAGGGTGCGAAGCGTCGGCCGGAGAGTCAGGAGAGCCCGCGTCCGCAGGGAGGATGACGCCCGAGAAGGCCTGCACCGACTGGCAAGCACCGAGGGAAGAGCACGCGGGGCCGTTCTGCTTCTTCAGCCCGTACGTCACGGTGCCCTGCACGGTGTCGCTCTGGAAGTTGGCCGTCAGCGTCGCCGTCACGCCGAAGGTGCACCCGTCGAGGCGCGTCGCCGCGTCGGTGAGGCCCGCGTCGGCGCACGATCCGGTGGCGAGCGTCGCCTGGTTGCCCCCGAGGATGCCGCACAGCTGCTGGGTCCCCGTCAGCGTGGCCACGTAGGCGCCCGCGTCGCCGCCCATGACCGCCGAGATGTTCGCGTTGTTCGCGGGATCCTGCGCGAAGCTGAGGGAGACGCCGGGCGCGGTCTGGCGCTCGGTCCACCCGGGCAGCTGGCAGGGGTTGGTGCCGTCGACGATGCTCACGGAGTAGAGGCCCGCGACGTTCGGCTCCGTCGCGATCGATGCCGCGCTGCATGCCGCCGCCGCTGCCGCGGTGGCGACGAGGATCCCGCGCCGCATGTGCGCCATTCTATGCCGGGTTAGGATGGTCGCGATGGGCAATCGCGGGATGGCCCTCGCTGCGCCGCTCCTCCTCGCGCTCGCCCTGGCGAGCGCGGCGTGCGCGCACCACACGGAGGGCGCGGGGGCGCGCGCACCGGCGACCGGGATCGAGACGCCTCTCGGCGGCCCCTCCCCGCAGGCGAGTGGATCGCCCGACGACGGCGCCGCCGAAGGCGGGGCGCCGAGCGGCCGCGCCGAGGTGCAGGTCGGCTACGCGACCTGGTACGGCGGCAAGCTCGCGGGACACAAGATGTCGAACGGCGAGCGCTTCGATCCGAGCAAGATGACCGCCGCGCACCGCACGCTCCCGTTCGACACGTGGGTCGAGGTGAAGCGCGTCGACACCGGGCAGACCGTGCGCGTGCGCATCACCGACCGCGGCCCCTGGGGTCACGAGGACCGCATCATCGATCTCGCCCGCGCCGCGGCCGCGAAGATCGATCTGGTCAAGGCCGGCCTCGCCAAGGTCGAGGTGCGCGTCGTCAGCGGCCCCGACTGACTAGAGGCGCTTGCACCCTTCGCGAAAGTCGCGCGCGTAGCCGACGTAGAGCGCCGACGCGTCGCGGATCCACGTGAGCTCCTCCTCCTTCACGGGGCGAACGACCTTCGCGGGGCGGCCGAGGACGAAGCTGCGCGGCGGGATCACGGTGCCCGGGACGACGAGGGAGCCGGCGGCGATGAAGCAGTCGTCGCCCACGACGGCGCCGTCGAGCACGATGCTGCCCATGCCGACGAGGCAGCGGTTGCCGATGGTGCAGCCGTGGATGACCGCCGAGTGCCCGACGGTCACGTCCTCGCCGATGGTGGTCGCGGCCTTGCCGGCGGTGATGTGGATGACCGAGTTGTCCTGCACGTTGGTGCGCGCCCCGATGCGGATGGGGAAGTAGTCGCCGCGGATGACGGCGCCGAACCAGACGCCCGCCTCGTCACCGAGGTGCACGTCGCCGATGACCGACGCGCCATCGGCCACGAACACGTCACGACCGACGACGGGGCGCACGCCGCGCAGCTCGTACAGGGGCATCGCGCGGGATGGTAACCTGTGGCTCATGATGCGCACGATCCCCCTGGCCTTCGTCGCATTGTTCGCGTGCGGCTCCAGCTCGAACGGACCGCCCGCGAACGTCGCCGGGACGTACACGGTGAGCGTCACCAACGGGCAGAACGGGTGCATGGTCGGCACGTTCACCCCGGGCGCGATGACCGCAGGCGTCACCGTGCAGGTGACGCAGAACGGGACGCAGGTCAGCGCCGACGTGATGGGCCTCGCGGGGGTCTACCTCACCGCGGGCGTGGGCAGCAGCACCCTGGTCGGGCAGATCAACGGGTCGACGGCGAACCTCACGGCCAGCGCCAATCACACGACGGGCATGTGCGCCTACACGACGACGGCGACCGCGAACATGACGTTCGACGGCGACACGATGCAGGGGACCATCACGTACTCCGACTCGGGCAACGGCAGCAGCGACTGCGGCGTCGTGGAGGCGTGCACGAACACGCAGAACTTCGCCGGATCGAGACCTCCGCCGAGCGGCTGATTGTCTCGCCGGTTCCTGGGAGGGACGGGCCGGAGTGCGGTACTGTCGAAGACAGCATGCGGTCGTGCGTCCTTCTCGGGGGGCTACTGGCGCTGGCGGGGGCGGTATCGGCGTACGGGTGCTCGTCGAGCACGCCGAGTCACCCTCCCGTGCTCGATGGGACCAGCGGGAGCGGCTCCGGGTCGACCGGCGGGAGCGGCAGCGGCAGCGCGAGCGGGAGCGGGGGCGCGAGCGGCAGCGGCGGCGGAAGCGGCAGCAGCGGTGGCAGTGGCAGCAGCAGTGGCGGCAGCAGTGGCGGAAGCAGCGGCGGAAGCAGCGGGAGCGGCAGCAGCAGCGGTGCCTGCGGGAGCGGCGTCGACGCAGGGTGCAACTCGCTGCCGCTCTGCGGTCCGCAAGTGAACCTCGTCAACGACAGCCTTGACCCGTTCCCCGCGCCCCAGGGCGGCACCATCGATCCGGGGGTCTACATCCTCACCGGCCTCGTTTATTACGGCTCCGGCCTGCCGACGTGGGAAAGGGGGACGCTCCAGTTCACGAGCATCCCCAGCGACAGCGGAGCCCAGACGTTCGACTACGAGGACATCCTCGAGACGGCGGCCACGGTGGGCACCCCGGTGAGTCGCGAGGGCGTGCTCACCGCGTCGGGAACGGGCTACTCGATGCAGTTCAGCTGCCCGCAGGGGCAGATGGACGCCGACGGCTACACGGCGACGCCGACGACGCTCAAAGTGATGAATCAGCCCCTCGTCTTCACCTACACGAAGCAGTGAACGCGACGCTCAGTGCGCGTCGGCCCAGCTCTTCCCGGAGCCGACGTCGACGACGAGGGGCACGGCGAGCTTCATCGCGGCCTCCATCGTCTCGCGGATGCGCGCGCCTGCCGCCTCGGCGCTCTTCTCGGGGACCTCGAAGACCAGCTCGTCGTGCACGGTGAGCACCATCCTCGAGTCGGTCGCCTGCTCCTGCCCGAGGTGCACCATCGCGAGCTTCAGGATGTCCGCGGCGGTCGCCTGGATGGGCATGTTGCGCGCGATGCGCTCTGCCTCGAAGCGGAGCGCGCGGTTGGCCGAGTGCAGGTTCGGCAGGAAGCGCCGCCGCCCGAGCACCGATCGCACCGCCTCTCCCTGGCGCGCCGTCTCCACGGTCTTCTCCATGTACCGGGCGACGCCCGCGTAGCGCGCGAAGTACGCGGCGATGAACTTCGCGGCCTCCTCCTTCTTGATGCCGAGTGTCTTGGCGAGCCCGCTGTCGGTCATGCCGTAGATGACGCCGAAGTTGATCACCTTGGCGGCGCGCCGCTCGTCGGCGGTCACCTGGTCCTGCGGCTTGTCGAGCACGAGCGCCGCCGTGCGCGCGTGCACGTCGGCGCCGGTCGTGAAGGCGTCGATGAGCTCCGCGTCCTGCGCCAGGTGCGCCAGGACGCGCAGCTCGATCTGCGAGTAGTCGGCGCTCAGGATGACGTGCCCCGGCGGCGCGACGAACGCGGCGCGGATGGAGCGACCGAGCTCGGTGCGGATCGGGATGTTCTGCAGGTTCGGATCGCTCGACGCCAGCCGCCCGGTCGCGGCGTTGGTCTGGTCGAAGCGCGTGTGGATGCGCCCCGTCTCGGGGTTCACGCACCTGGGGAGCGCGTCGATGTACGTCCCCTTCAGCTTGTCGAGCTCGCGGTACGTGAGGACCGCCTTCGGCAGCGGGTGCTTCTCGGCGAGCGCCTCGAGCACGTCGGCGTCGGTGGACCTCCCGCCCTTCGGCGTACGCTTCACCACCGGGAGCTTCAGCTCGTCGAAGAGCAGCTTCTCGAGCTGGTCGCGCGATCGGAGGACGAAGTCGCGCGCCGCGATCCGCTTGCAGTCCTCTTCGAGATCGCGGAGCTGCCGGTCCACCTCGCGCCCGAGGCG
>DATJYG010000654.1:0-33615 GCA_035499695.1 Polyangiaceae bacterium | reverse complement strand
AGGGCCGGAATGCCGGGCAAGGCGGCCGCGGTCACCTGCGAGCGCGACATGTTCACCGCGACGCTCCCCGGCGACACGTCGACCGATGCCGCGAGATCGTCCAGCTTCGCGTCGACGTCCACGGGCGGCGTGGGTCGGCCTCGGACGACGACGTGCGCGAGCGCGACGCTGGGGATGTGCAGGCGAACGCCGCGTCCCGGCGGCCCCGGAGGTGCGGTGTTCTTGGGGGCGGCGAATGCGCGTGCGATGCGAAGCGCGCCCGAATCGTCCGCGTCGAGGTTCACGTCCACCTGGTCGGCCGCGACCTCGGTCAGATCGATCGCGAGCTCACCTCCGCGCGCGAGCGATGCCAGCAGCCGCCCCGTCTCGATGCTCGCCCTCAGCCCCTCGAGCTGCAGCACGGTCCGACCCTCGGGGTCCTGAACCGTCGCGCGGACGCCGCTGACGCCGCCTGCCCCGATGTGACCGACGTCGACGATGGCGATGCGGCCGGGCAGCGCCGTCGCGAGCACGCGGTTGACTCGAGCGCTCACCGCGCGACGGATGGCCGGCGCGTCCAGGTGCAGCACCGCGCCGCCCACCAGCGCCGCAACGAACGTCAGCGCCGTCGCCATCGTGCGGGTGACGTGACGGACGCCGCTCATCTAGAACGCCTCGCCGATGCCGAAGGAGACCGCGAGCGGGATACCGAGGAACAGCGGCTGCGTGCCCTCGGTGGGATCGTGCGCCGCCGCGGCCGTCTCGTTCGCATACCCGAGGACCTGGAAGGGCTGGATGCGGTAGCCCACGTCGAGGCGGAGCGGACCGACCGGCGTGTCGTAGCGCGCGCCTGCCCCGCACGCGAGGTGCAGGTGGTCGAACCGCAGATCGACCTGCTGCGCCGACACGTCGCCCGCGTCGCAGAACACAGCCGTCCCGAAGGGGCCCGACACGTCGAACCGAAACTCCATCGAAGCTTCCCACTGCGTGAAGCCCCCGATCGGAACCAAGCACTTGGCCGCGTCGTACCCCGGCTGCCCCGGGACGCAGTTGAGCGCGACCTGCGTCGATGCGGACGCGGGATTCAGGAACGGAACGAGCCCGTGCGGGGCGATGCCGCGCAGCGGGAAGCCGCGGTTGGAGCTGGGACCGCCGGAGAAGAATCCGCGGAAGTAGACGATCTCGATGTCGCGATCGACGGCGCCGAGGTTCGTCGTCGGGACTTGCGACAGGTGGTTCTGCACGTAGTCGCCGTAGTTCTGCGCGAAGAGAAAGCCCAGCTGACCCCTCGCGGCGAGCGTGACGCCGCGCGCGACCGGGACGTAGCCGCGCGCCTCCGGCTGCACGCGAACGTCGCTCGCGCTGCCTCCGAGGCCGGCCACCTGCAGATCGTTGGACAGGTAGAAGCCGACGTGCGGATGCACGGTGCTGTCGCGGAAATCGAGCGTCGTGATGAGCTGCGGGTAGGAGAGCAGGATGCTCGGCAGCGGCTCCTGGAGAGGGAGCGACGGGATGTACGCGAACGGGATCTCGCCCTGGACGTTGTGCGCGAGGCTCGCGATGAAGTGCTTGCCGAAGCGGCGGTCGACGCCGATCGCCCCGCGAGGCTCGACGTATCCGACGACGGGTTGGGTCGGATCCGGATTGGGCTCGACGAGCATCGGATAGACGTTGAGCTCCGGACGAACAAAGAGCGTCGTCCGGTGCTCGAGAAAGCCGGGCTGCCGGAGCTGGACGCGGAGTCGCTCCTCGGGAAGCCAGTTGGTGGGCGAGACGAGGTTGTCGACACGCGTCGGATAGAGAACCACGCCCGGCTTGAAGTCGACGCTGAAGTCGCGCAGGTCGCCGAGGAAGTCGTGATCCTCCCAGCCCACGAGGGCGTGGGCTTCCGTCTTGATCTCGTCGAGCTCGACGCCTCCTCCCAGGCGCAAGACTCGGAGCTTCGCCGGCTCCACCTTCACCGTCAGGGGGATGACCGGACTGGGGGGATCGCTCAGCGTCGGAACGATCTGCACGGCGCTCAGCACCTCGAGGTCCAGCAGCGCCTGCGTCGCCGTGTCGATGGCGTCCGTCGAATACGGCTCGCCCGGTTGGAGGTGGAGCGCGCGCCGCAGGGGTGCTTCGTCGATCTCCTGCGTCGCCGGGCCTCCGCCGTCCGGATCCAGCCCCACGAAGGTGATTGCGCCGTAGACCGCCGTGGGGCCGGGTTTCACCGCGAAGGAGTAGTCGACGGTGTGCGCGGCGAGATCGATCTGCGCGTCCCCCGTGGCCGTCGCGTACGCATATCCCCGGTCGGTGAGCGCCTTCACGACCGCGACCTTGGCCTGCGCGTAGGCGTCCTCGTCGAAGCGCGCCTGGGCGGGAAGCGCGGACGACGCCGCGTCACGGACCGCCGATGCGACGGAGTCCGGAAGCCCATCGAGGCCGTCGATGCGCACCGTTCGGTTCAGCGTCGGCGTTCCCTCGTCGACCACGATTTCGACGCGAACGTGGTTCGCGCTCGTGTGCACGACGCGTCCTGCGCGCGCGTGGGCCTCGAGGAAGCCGTGACCGACGTAGTACCGCTCCACGCGGGCCAGATCGCGCTGGAGCGCCGAAGCGTCGAAGACCTCGTAGTCGTAGACGACGCCCCGGAAGAGGCCGAGGAACTTGGGCGTCGCAGTCGTCGCCAGCTTGTCGGCGACGGCGTCCCCGTCTAGCTGACGCGCGTTGACCATGTGGACCGAGTCGACGGCGGAGCGACCCTCGGGGATGGACGAGCACCCGGCCAGGAGCGCCGGTGCCACGGCGAGACGTGAGAAGGAAAGGACTCGCATCACGCCGGCCGCCCGGCGATTGTATGGTGCCGGTATGACGTGGATGCGGCGCATCGCATTCCTGCTCGCGATTTCAACCGCGTGCGGGCCCCTCCTGCGCCGCCCCGCCTTCACGCCGCAGCCGACGAGCGCCCTCTCCGAGGTCGGTGCCCCGCCGCCCCCGGCGCGTGTCGAGATCATTCCGGCTGAGCCCAGCTCGACGGCGGTGTGGCTGGACGGCGAGTGGATCTGGCGCCGCGCCCAGTGGGCGTGGCTCCCGGGGCGGTGGGTCAATCCGCCGGCCGGCGCCCTGTTCGCGCCCTGGGTGTTCGAACGCGGCCCGGACGGGCGGCTCTGGTATGCGCCGAGTGCCTGGCGCGCACCCGATGGAGCGGTGGTCGACCCGCCGCCCGCACTGGCAACGGCCTCTCCGGAGACGGGTGCGGTCGTGGATTCCACCGGCACGATTGTGATCACCGGCCCCACACTGAGGGACCTTCCCAGACCAGCGTCATCCAGCCAGTGAGGCACGTCGATCGGTTCGGCCGGATACTCGACGAACGGTCGGTTCCTGCCGACGAGGAGCGAGGTTGATCGCCGGCCGCGCCCGAACCACCATTGCTTCATGCGGTGTGCTCCCCTCGGCCACCCTGGCGCCGTCCTCGCCGCGGCTGTCGCGGTCCTGAGCCTCGCCTGCGGCCTCGACACGTCGGGTGAAGGGGCTTCCGTCCACGACGCTGGATCGCGATCGAGCGGATCGAGCGGCGGCAGCTCGGGGGGCTCGTCGGTCCTGGACGGGAGCGGTGGTTCAGGGGGCAGCAGCGGCTCGAATCCCGCCGACGCGCCGAGCGGCTCCTCGGGGAGTGGAGGCTCGAGTGGAAGCTCAGCGTCGAGCGGGTCTGGCGGTTCGTCGGGATCGAGCAGCGGCAGCAGCAGCAGCTCGGGTGGGCCGACGGACGCCACGACCGACGCCCCCGTCGTCGCTCCACCGGAGTTCGCCTGGTACAAGCTCGACGAGACCACCGGCAACACGGCGCACGACTCGACGGCCAACCACTACGACGTCCAGCTCCAGCACGTGACCTGGAACACGGGTGCGAACTTCACTCTTCCGACGGGCGGGATGTCGAACGGTGGGTCGGCGACGGTGGGCGCCGGTTTGCGGCAAGCGCCGGTGTCCTTCACGGCCTGGCTTGCCCCCGGCTCGCGACCCGACGAGACGTCCAACAACTACTCGATCACGCCCTTCCCCCCGAATGCGGTGAGCGGCGACGTGGCCGGACAGTACGGCTTCGGCATCGGGCTCGACGTGTGGACCGACGGCGGCGGCGGCTCGGCGCTCGCGGTCGAGAACGTGGGGTACACATTCCCGAACACGGGCGGCACCCAGTTCACCGCAGGGACGGAGTACTTCGTCGCCGCGACCATCGGTTCGACGGCCAACGTTTACGTGGACGGCAACCCCGTCGGAACGATGACTCCGATGACGCCCGGGCTTGCGGCCATGACCACGCTCTCGCTCGGGCTGCACAACACGGACACGGGCTACGGCACGAAGCGGTTCTACGTCGGACGCATGCGTGACGTGCGGGTCTACAAGCGCGAGCTGACGGCGCAGGAAGTGAGCACTCTCTACGCGGACGGACCTGCGCCGTAGGTCAGAACTGACCGCTGCCTTGCACCACCGTGTTCGGCTGCACCGGAGGCAGCGTGTCCACGAGCGTCTCCCCCGTAGAGGAGGTGATGCGCACCTGGTAGCTCCCGGGCCCGACTCCGCTGGCGACGACGAAGTAGTTGTAGCTCGCGCGCGAGACGTCGGTCCACGCGCCGGACTGCATCCACTCGAGCTTCGCGACCGGCAGGCGGCTGTTCCTGACCTGGATCGCGGTCCAGTACTGCGAGCTCCCGTCCTTGATCTGGTACTCGACGTTGCCCGTCACGTCGCAGGGCACCACCTTCCAGGTGATGGCGACCTTGCCGGCGGAGACGTCGGCGATCTGCGCGAACGCCTGCTGGCTCAGATCGAGGTGACCCTGCTCGCAGCCGGGGCAGAGGTCGACGATGCGTACCGTCACGCTGCCCTTCGGGCCGGTGACTGCGACGCACTCCCCGCACACCGCGCTCCCGTTCCACTCGGACTGGTCCATCGCGGCGACGTTCAGGTCGTTCGGGCTCGGGCCGAAGCCGCACGCGCCGTCACCAGTCGCCGCGTAGTAGGTCGCGACGCCCTGCTCGGGCATCGAGGAGATGCCACCGGAGGAGGAGCCGCCCCCCGAGGAGGACGACCCGCCGCCCCCGTCGCCTCCACCACCGTTCGTCGAGGAGGATCCGCACGCAAAAAGCGCGAGCACGCACGCGAACGCCAGCCAGGACCGCATCAGCCCATGTTATCCCCACCTGGAGGCCCCGCCGTGATCGAACGCACCATCTTCTCCGACGGCCACAAGCAGTTTCGCGACTCGTTCCGGAAGTTCCTCGAGAAAGAGGTGCTGCCGTTCCACACCGAGTGGGAGGAGCAGGGTTACGTCGACCGTCGCCTCTGGTCGAAGGCAGGAGAGGCCGGGTTCCTCTGCCCGTCGATGCCCGAGGAGTACGGCGGCGCGGGCGCCGACCGCCTCTACTCGGTCGTCATGATGGAGGAGATCGCGCGCGCCAACACGACCGGCATCGGCTTCGGACTGCACTCGGAGATCGTCGCGCCGTACATCCTGAACTACGGCTCCGAGGACCAGAAGAAGCGCTACCTGCCGGCGTTGGCGCGCGGCGAGATCGTCGGCGCGATCGCGATGAGCGAGCCGGCGGCGGGTTCGGACCTGCAGGGCATCCAGACGACGGCGGTAAAGGACGGCGACGAATACGTCGTCAACGGCAGCAAGACCTTCGTGACCAACGGCTGGCACGCGGACCTCGTCATCACGGTCGCGAAGACCAATCCCGCCGCGGGGGCGAAGGGCACGAGCCTGCTACTCCTCGAGCGCAGCATGAAAGGCTTCGAGAAGGGTCAGCGCCTGAAGAAGGTGGGGATGAAGGCGCAAGACACGAGCGAGCTTTTCATGAACGACGTGCGCGTGCCTCGCGCGAACCTCCTGGGCGAGGAGAACCAGGGGTTCGTCTACCTGATGAAGGAGCTGCCGTGGGAGCGTCTGCAGATCGCGATCGCTGCCGTCGCCTCGGCGCAGGTCGCCATCGAGTGGACCGTCGAGTACGTGCGCACACGCAAGGTCTTCGGCACGACGGTATCGACCTTCCAGAACACGCGGTTCACGCTCGCCGAGGCGCAGACCGAGGTGCAGATCGCTCGCGTGTTCGTCGACAAGTGCATCGAGCTGCTCCTCGAGAAGAAGCTCGACACGGCGACTGCCTCGATGGCCAAGTACTGGTGCACCGACCTGCAGAACAAGGTCATCGACGAGTGCGTCCAGCTGCACGGGGGCTACGGGTACATGTGGGAGTACCCGATCGCGCGTGCGTACGCGGACGCGCGGGTGCAGCGGATCTACGGCGGGACGAACGAGATCATGAAGGAGCTCATCACCCGCTCGATGGGCCTCGGGACGAAGTAGCAGATCCCTTCCTGCGGCGGCGCACGAGGGACTTCGCGGTCCGCGCGGCGACCGCGACGGTCGCGGCGCCGACCCCGGTCTTGGCGGCGACAGCGACTGCGAGTGAGGTCAGGCACACGGGGCACATGGTCGGTGTCTCCTTTCGCAGAGGACTATGATCGTCGCGTGCCCCCGGCAGGGAGTGACATCGATGGCGCGAATGCGAGCGCGGCGCGTGCCCTCGCGACGGGGGATGCGCTGCGGGCCCTCACGGTCGTCGGTCGGGCGTCGGGCGCGCTCCCTCTGGCGCTGCGGGGGATCGCGTACGCACAGCTCGGGGACCTGGAGCTCGCGCGTGATGCGCTGGAGCGCGCTGCGAAGCAGGCGGATGACCGGCGTCTGCTCGCCAGGGTGCGGGCTGCCCTCGTGGAGGTGGCGCTCGGCGAGGGTGACGTCGCGCGGGCGGCTGCCGAGGCGCGCGCGTCGGCCGACGAGCTGACCAGGCTGGGCGACGTCCGGAACGCCGCGATGCAGCGCCTCGTGCTCGCGCGGGCGGAGGTCTTGCTCGGCAGGCTGGGGGAGGCGCGTCGTGCCGTGGCCGAGGTGCTCGAGGTGGAGCTCCCGCCCGACCTGCGGGCGGTCGCGTCGCTCGCGGAGGCCGAGATCGCGACCCGCGCGCTGGCCGCCGGCGATGCACGCGCCGCGCTGTCCCGCGCGCGGCCAGCGCTCGAGCGCGCGCCGAACCGACTCCTCGCGCGCGAGATCGAGGCGCTCGAGACCGAGCTGTCCCGCCCGGTCGCGCGTCTAGAGAGTCGCGGCGTCTCGCGCGACGCGAACCTCTTCGCGATCGAGGACGCCCTGAGCGGCGAGCTCCTCCTGGTCGACGCCTGTCGACGTCTCGTCGTCGTCGGGCGGGCGCGCATCCCGCTCGCCAGGCGGCCGGTGCTCTTCACGTTGCTCGTCGAGCTCGCCCGGGCGGCGCCCCGCTCCGTCCCGCGCGACGTCCTCGCTTCACGTGTGTTCGAGGCACGGCGAGTGAACGCCTCCCACCGAGGCCGCCTGCGCGTCGAGATCGGGCGCCTACGCAGGCTCTTCGACGGCCTCGGCATCGAGCTTGTCGCGACGACCGACGGCTACGCGCTCGCTTCGCGACGTGAGGTCGCGCTCCTCGTCCCGCGCGACGAGGACGACGCGTCACGCGTCGCCATCCTGCTCGGCGACGGCGCCACGTGGTCGGCGCAGCGCGTGTCGGAGACCGCGGGGATCTCGAAGCGTACCGCGCAGCGTGCGCTGGGCGATCTCGTCACCACCGGTCGCGCCGTTCGCATCGGCAGCGGTCGCAACGTGCGCTACCACCGGCCGGGTATGCCGATCGCGTCACGGATGTTACTCCTCGGTCTGGCGCCGCACGTGCCACAAGAAGAGCACGGAGACCCGTCATGACGAACCAGAACACGAATCCGACGCCGAACGATCGCGCGAGCCGCCAGGACGCCGAGGTGGCGCGAGAGTACGTCCCCTTCGCCGACCGCGGCCACGTCCACGGCGTCACCTTCGACGGCAAGCTCGTGTGGTTTGCGCGCAACGACGAGCTGGTCGCATTCGATCCCGCGACCGAGCGCGTCGTGAAGCGTCTCCCTGTTCCGGCGGCGAACGCGGGTACGGCCTTCGACGGCAGGCACCTCTACCAGCTCGCGAAGAACGAGGTTCTCGTCCTCGACCCGGCTGATGGCCGCATCGTGCGCAGGTTCCGGGCCCCCGCCGACGGCGACGCGAGCGGGATGGCATGGGCCGACGGCTACCTTTTCATCGGGCAGTTCCGGGAGTCGCGCATCCACAAGGTGGACGCCAAGACCGGCGAGGTCGTGAAGACGCTGACGTCCGATCGGTTCGTGACCGGGGTGTCCTGCGTCGACGGTGAGCTCTGGTACGGCGTCAGCAACGACGACAAGCCGTGCGAGCTGCGTCACGTCGCTCCCGACGGCGCCGTGCTGGAGACTCTGCGCGTGCCGGTCGGATCGATCTCGGGGGTGGAGGCGACACGCGACGGTGCCTTCTGGTGCGGAGGCGAGAAGGGGACCCTGCGTCGCGTCCAACGCAAGCGCGCTCGCGCCTGAGTTGTCCCTCCCTCACCACTCGAGTCCGGGGAGTACCCTTGCGATCGTGGGGTCTGGGCTGCTCCGCCTACGCGCCATTGCAGGCGAACCGGACCTCTGCGCGGTCACGCGCAAGAACGGCGGGGATTGCGTGGTCCGCGCGCAGGCGCGCGCCGCTCGATCCCGCGAGCCCCTTGGTGCTCGTCTGCCGCGGACGACGACACCCTCGGGCCGGTGGACGTCGAGCGCGCGCTCGACGTTGCGGCGGCGACGGCGGATCACGAGATCCGACTGCGCGCGCGACTCGTCAAGGAGTACGGTGCGGTGCAGCGAGCGCTGGCGAGCGAGGGACGGCTGACGCAGGTGTTCGTCAACTTGCTGGTGAACGCGGCCCAGGCCATCCCCGATGGCGAGGCCAACGACAACGAGATCCGGATCACGACACGCGAAGAGAGCGGGCGCGTCGTCGTCGAGATTCGCGACACGGGGACGGGTATCGCGCCGGAGGACCTGCCGCGCATCTTCGAGCCCTTCTTCACGACGAAGGCAAAGGGCGTTGGCACGGGGCTGGGGCTGTCGATCTCCCACACGATTGTCACGCGTCGTTCGACGCGATCGTCTGCGATCTGCAGATGAATGACGGCACGGGCGTGGACGTCTACGAGTACCTGAGCGAGCACGCGCCGAAGCTCGCGCGCCGCGTGACCTTCATGACGGGCGGTGCGTTCACGCAGCGCGGGCGCGAGTTCCTGGAGCGCTGCCCGCAACCGGTGCTCGAGAAGCCGTTCGAGGCGGCACGTCTCGACAAGCTCCTGGCGGGGATGGTCAAGACGCACTGATCGCCGAGGGCCGCCACGCGAACCAGACGAGCGAACCGGGGACGACCCACAGGGCCAGGGCGACTGCGATGCCGTCGTAGCGGCCGGTCGCGTCGACCACGCGACCGATGAGCGGCTGCGCGACGATGTTCGCGAGCGACAGCGCGCCGGTGAGGACCCCCGCCGCGAAGGACGCGCGAGTCTGCGGCAAGCGGGCGAGCAGGTCCGCGAGGACGAGAGTCCACACGGCGCCGCCGCCGGCCATGCAGAGGACGAAGCACGCGGTCGCCTGCCACGGAGACGAGGCCACGACGAGCAGCCCCACGCAAGCGGTGAGGGTCGCTGCGACGAGATGGAGCACCCTCGGCGGCGCGCCGGGGGCGCGCTTCAGGCGCGTGGCCAGATCGCCGAACAGCACCGCGCCGAGGTCGAAGCCGAGGCTCGGAAGCCACAGGTAATGACCCATGGATCCTTGCGTCACCGCGAAGCTCCGCGCGAGGACCTTCGCCGCCCACGACAGGACGAAGCCGGTGACCGGCGTCACGGCGAAGATGGCGGCCAGCGCTCGAAGCATCAGCGGGTGCTTGAGCAGCTGTCCGAGGGGAGGGCGTTCGGCGGGCGTCGCCGTCGGCGTGGCGTCCTCGAGCACGGGGCGCACGTCAGCGCGGCCGGTGAGGAGGATCCATGGAAGGACCCACAGGGCGCCGGAGGCGGCAGTGCCCAGGAAGGCGAAGCGCCAGCCGCCGAGCTCGTAGAGCGCGCTGGCCAAGGGCGCGGCGATCATGCTGCCGAACGTGGAGCCCGAGATGAGGAAGCCGAAACCGCGCGAGCGATCGCCGGCGGGGAGCACGCGGCCAATCGTCTGCGCCCCACCAGGGAAGCCCGGACCCTCGGCGAGCCCGAGAGCGACGCGCGCCGCGAGAAGCGCGGCGAAGCCCGGCACCGTCGCGTGCAGCGCGGACACGACCGACCACGCGAGCACCGAGACGACGAGCCCGCGCCGCGCGCCGGCGCGGTCAATCCACCACCCCGAGAGCGGGACCGACACGAGGTACGCCAGCGAGAACGCGGACGCGAGCGAGCCGTACCCCGTCTCGGAGATGCCGAGGTCGCGAGTGACCGACGGCGCCAGGATCGCGAGCGTCGCCCGGTCGACGTAGCTCACCGTCATCGTGAGAGCGGCCGTGATGGCGACGGCCCACGCGACGCGGCGGGAAGGCATCGCTCATCTACTATCCCGAGGCATGTGCGTTGCACCAGCTTGGGCATGCGCATCGCGTTCTTCGACACCCACTCCTACGAGCGAGCTGCTTTCGAGAAGGAGAATGCGAGCCGCGGTCACGAGATCGTCTTTCTCGAGCCACGGCTGACGCCTCAAACGGCATCGCTCGCCCGAGGCTGCCCTGCTGTCTGCTCGTTCGTCGATGATGAGGTCGGTGCGGATGCGCTCCGGCTTCTCGCAGCTGCCGAGGTGCGGCTGCTGGCCTTGCGTTCGGCCGGCTACAACCATGTGGACCTGCTGGCTGCCGAGCGGGCGGGAATCCCGGTCGTTCGAGTGCCCGAGTATTCACCTCATGCCGTGGCCGAGCACGCGGTCCTGCTGGTCCTGGCGCTCGACCGCAAGCTGTGTCGGGCCTGGTCGAGAGTGCGCGAGTGGAACTTCTCGCTGGAGGGCCTGGTCGGCTTCGACCTCCATCGGAAGCGTGTCGGCATCCTGGGGACCGGAAAGATCGGGCGGGTAGCCGCCCGGATCTTCGTGGGGTTCGGCTGCGAAGTGATCGCCGTCGACATCGCCCCCGACCAGCTGGCTGCCGAGACGATCGGATTCCGGTACGCGAAGCTCGACGAGATGTACGAGACGTCGGACATCTTGTCGCTCCACGTGCCCCTCACACCCCAGACGCATCACATGATCGACGCGCGAGCTCTCGCCAGGATGAAACGTGGGGCCTTGATCGTGAACACCGGTCGAGGGGCGCTCGTCGACACGCCCGCCCTGGTGGAGGCGCTGAAGAACGAGCGCATCGGCGGTGCGGCGCTCGACGTGTACGAGGAGGAGGAAGGGCTCTTCTTTCGCGATTTCTCGGACCAGGTCATCAAGGACGACGTGCTGGCGCGGCTGCTCACGTTCCCCAACGTGCTCATCACCTCACACCAGGCGTTCCTGACGCATGAAGCGCTGGGAGGGATCGCCGCGACCACGCTGGAGAGCATCACGGCCTTCGAGCGTGGCGAGCCCCTCCGGATGCAGGTTCGTGCGGCGGACGTCCTGCGGGGCTGACGTCGCCCGATCACTCCGCGAGCACTTTGTGGACGAGCTGGATGCAGACCGATCCCTCGCCCACCGCGGAGGCGACACGCTTGATGCTGCTGGCGCGGACGTCACCCACGGCGAAGACTCGCGGCCGACTCGTCTCGAAGTGCATCGGCAGGCGGGTGAGCGGCCAGCGCTGCCCCTCGAGGACGTCGGGCGTCAGGTCGGCGCCTGCGAGGACGAAGCCCTGGCCGTCCAGGGCGACGCAGCCGCGCAGCCACTCGGTGTTCGGCACTGCGCCCGCCATCGAGAACACGTGACGGATCGGGTGGCGCGTCTCCGTACCGGTGGCATCGTCGCTCCAGGTGACCTCCTCGAGGTGCTCCTTGCCGGCCATCGCCGTGATGCGCGTGCGCTTGTGGAGCGTGATGTTCGGCGTCTCCTCGATGCGCCGGATCAGATAACGCGACATGCTCTCGTTCAGATCGGGCCCGCGGATGAGGACGTGGACGTGGCGAGCGCTCTGCGCCAGGAACGTCGCGGCCTGACCCGCCGAGTTGCCGCCGCCGACGACCACGACCTCGTCGGTGCTGCAGCGCTGCGCCTCGACGAAGGTCGCCGCGTAGTACACGCCCGCGCCCTCGAAGCGCGCGAGGTCGGGCACGTCGAGCTTGCGGTACTGGGCCCCCGTTGCGATGACCACCGCGCGGGCGCGGATGGATTCGCCCCCTTCGAGCTCGATGCGCATCGGGGTCTCGTCGCAACGAAGACGCGCCACCCGGCGCGCGATCGTCATTCGCGCGCCGAACTTCTCCGCCTGCGCGACGGCGCGGGCCGAGAGCGCCTGTCCCGAGATCCCCGTGGGGAAGCCGAGGTAGTTCTCGATCTTCGAGCTCGAACCCGCCTGCCCGCCCGGTGATCCGGCCTCGATGACCATCACGTCGAGCCCCTCCGACGCGGCGTACACCGCCGCGGCGAGCCCGCCAGGGCCGGCGCCGCACACGACGACGTCGAAGACGCGCATCGGCTCGATGGCCGGATTGAGCCCGAGGCACTCCGCCACTTCGGCGTCCGACGGGTGACGCAGCACGAGCTGCCCGCGGCATACGAGGATCGGGATGTCCTCCACGCCCACCTCGAAGTGGTCGAGCGTTTCCTGCACCTCGCGATCGCGGTCGAGGTCGAGGTACTGGTACGGCTGCCCGTTGCGGACCAGGAAGGCCTGCAGGCGCAGCGTCGCCGCAGAGTCGCGTGAACCGATGACGAGCGCATCACCCCAGCCCTCGGAGAGCAACCCCATGCGACGCAAGATGAACGCGCGCATGATGATCTCGCTGAGCTCCGGGTCGGTCTGCACGAGGGCCCGGAAGCGTTGCGTCTCGATCCGGAGCATGCGAAGCGGCGTCTTCGCCCGGGCGCGTACGAGCTGGCGACGGCCGAGGAGCAACGACATCTCGCCGGTGAACTCGCCGGCCTGGTGAATCGTCACCGTCTGCTCTACCGCCCCATGCGGGTGGACGATCTCGAGGTGCCCCTCGAGCACGACGTAGAAGGGGACATCCGCGTCTCCCTGCTCCCACACGAGCTGACCCGCGCCGAAAGACTGCTCGCGTCCGTACGCCGCGGCGCGCCTCACCAGCGCTGCGCTCAGCGCCGGGAACATCTGATCGCGCCGGCGGTCGAGCGAACCCTTGGCGGGAGGAGCGCCGAAGGTCATTGGACGTCGGTTAGCGCGCCGCGATGCCGGGTACCAGCCGAGGCGTCGAGATTCGTCCGCCTCGAGGTCCATCGCCGGACAGTTAGTTCGATTCCGGACTTCGAGTCAGGGCGAGCTTGGTTCAAGTGGCTGGAATCATTGACTCTGCCGCCTGGTACTCCCCGTGAAAAGAGGCTCGTCGGGAGGTGATTCCGATGATGCGCTCAAGACTGGTCCTCGGCTCGGCACTGGCTCTCGCTTTGGTGGCGTGCGGTAGCAACGGACCGTCCAGTGAGCCGACGGGATCGACGACCTCCGGGCCCGGCGTCAGCACGCTCAACGACGGAATCACGCTGTCGACCTCGACCCCGCAGCGGATTGCCGGGATCTACGCGGACGCCGCGGGCGACACCCTCCAGTTCGACCTCGCGAAGGTGAACGACGACGTGTACATGGACCTGCTCGGCAACGGCGGCCGTCCGATCATCCACATCGACACGAACGGGGACGTATACGACTTCAGCTACATGGGCGGCGGGCTCACGATGCGCACGACGAAGCAGTTCGTGGCGCAGGTGCACACCGAGACCGATACGACGCCGAGCAACGTGTCGACCGAGGGCTTCGCGTGGACCGGCGACACGCACGTGCTCGACGACATGCTCGGACTGCCCGAGATGAAGCAGCTCCCGACGCTGTCGCGCGCCCTCGGCGTGCGCGGCATCACCGGCATGGACTACCCGGCGGTGCTCGCCCTGCACAAGGTCGCGCAGCAGGCTGCGGCGGCGTTCAGCACGGACGTCCCCAAGCTCGACACGATTCAGTCGCAGAACGCGTACTGCCAGGCCTATCCGAACTCGGGCGACAGCTGCTACGGGATGTGCGGATCGGGCTGCAGCTGCTGGAGCTGGGTGTGCGGCGATTGCTGCTACCACTACGGATGCGCCGTGCACGACAGCTGGTGCCGCGAAGGCAAGTGGTACTACTGCTACAACATCACGGCGATCATCGCGCTCTTCGGTTGCTGACCTCTCGAAGCGCGGCGAGCACCTCGTCGTTGGACGCGAGGTCGCCAGCCTCGCTGTCCCGATGCGCGTAGAGGATCCGGCCGCCGCGCTCGACGACGAGTAGTCCGCCCTGCTGCAAGGCGTCTCCGCGCGTCGCCGTCTGGCGGAAGCCCTTCCGCCAGGCGCGCGCCGCGTGCGCCATGCCCTTCGCGGAGAACGTCGCGAACACGCCTCGCTTGAAGCCGGCGAGGGCGTAGGTACGCCGCGTCGGATCGGTATAGAGCGGTGCCTCGAGCCCGAGCTCGTCGCGGAACGCGCGCGCCATGTCGGGCGTTCCGTTCCCGACGATGACAAGCTCGGCGCCGGCTTCGCGGATGGCGGGGAGGATGTCGCGCAACTGCGCGACTTGCTCTCGGCAGAAGAGTCACCCGAAGTGACGCACGAAGGACAGCACGACGGTCCGATCACGCCAGAGAGACGACAGCGGGATCGCGCGACCCTCCAGATCCAGGATCGGCGCCTCGCCCAGGTCCACGTTCATCGTTTCGTCCGCGGGCGGCATTCGAGAAGGATCTAGCACGCGTCCGGTGCTTCTTCAGTCGACGATGAACAGGCGCGCGCCGGCGTGCGTCCTCGACCGATGCGCCCCATCGCCGTCGGCGACGACGTACGTCTGTCCCGCCTCGAGGGTGAACGAGCGGCCGTCGCGCAGCTCCGTCGTCAGCTCACCCTCGACGACGTGGATGACATGCCCGCGCTCGCACCAGTGGTCGGCGAGGTACCCGGCGGAATAGTCGACCATGCGCACGCGCACGTTGCCGACCTCGCGCGTGCGCCACGTCGCGACGCCCGTCTCGCCCGGGTGGTTCGTGGAGGTAGCCTTCGACCAGTCGATGGTCTGGAAGGGGATGCCGACGAGCTTCATGCTCCGGGAGCCTAGCGCGAACGGTACGAGGAAGGACCTGGGCCGGTCGGTGGTTGAGGCGCCATGAGAAGAACACGCGTCGTTGTGCTGGCGGCGATCGTCTTCGGCCTCTGGGGCTGCGCCGGCCCGCCTCCAGCGACTGCGAAGAACGAGCTCAGGACGTGCGCTCCGACGCACGGCTTCGTGCTGGCGACCGACTCGGCGACGACGCTCGCGACCGACGCCGACGTGGCGGAGGTGCGCGACGTGCCCGATCCCGAGAAGGCGCAACCGGCCCTGTCGATCCGCCTGAGCGATGCCGCCGCCGCGCGCGTCCGGCAGTACACGGCCGAGCACATCGGCGAGCACGTCGTGATCTCGCTCGGCGATCGGGTCGTCGCGAGGCCGATCGTCCGGGATCCCGTGGATGGCCCGCTGCTCGTCACCGGGTCGAGCGCCGACGACGTCGCGCAGATGCGGGCGAGACTCTGCGGGAGCTGAGGCGAAGGCCCTACTTCAGCGCCGTCACCCACGCGGCGATGTCGTCCACCACGGACTGATCGACGTGGCCCGCCTTGGCGTAGTCCGCCGGCGAAGGCGGCCCGTCGCCCGTCGCGAAGGCATGGTTCAAACCGGGATACGTCCGCAGCGTCGCGTTCTTCTTGTGCGCCAGCGCCGTCTTCCAGGCTCCGAAGTCGTCCGCCACCGTGACCTGGTAGTCGCGCTCGCCCTGGAGCACGAACATGGGGATACCCAGCGTGGCCGCGACCTTCTCCGGATGGTAGTCGCGCACGTCGAGGAAGTAAGAGCCCGGGATGGTCGACGACGCGAACGGAACCGCGACCGCGTCGTCCGGCTTGAGCGAGGGACTCTCGACGAAGGCCTTGAAGCGCTTGGCCTGCTCCATGGCGCTCGCGAGCTTCGCGTCGCTCGGGTCGAGCGTCGTCAGGTACGCGAGCTGCGCGACGATCGAGTCCTCGAGGGCGCGCGTCGACGCCGCGAGCAGCACCAGCCCCTTGATCGCGGGATCTGCCTTCGCGATGCGCGGTGCGAGATACCCACCCTGGCTGTGTCCGACGAGAGCGATCCGCGATGCATCCACCTCCGGTTGGGTACGGACCATCGCCACCGCCGCGTGCGCCGCGTCCTCCACCTCGTCCTTCTGCGTGCGAACGGTGGCCGTCGGCTCCACGTGCGTGCGCTTGTCGTAGCGAAGGACGGCGACGCCGCGGCTCGCGAGCCCGAAGGCGAGATCCTTGAACACCTTGAGGGCGCCGATCGTCTCGTCGCGATCGTTCGGACCGGAGCCGTGCACGAGGACGACCACGGGGAAGGACTTGGTCCCTTTTGGCACCGTGAGGGTGCCCGGCAAGGCTGGCGCCGCGCCGAGCTGGACGGACCTCTCCTCGAAGGCATCGAGCTTCGCATAGGTAGGCGGCTGCCACGCCGCCGCCGTATCCCCCGGAGCCACGAAGAAGCCTGCCACGCGGTCGCTCCCCCGGAGCGTGATGCGAAGGAGCAGGGGCGCATGCTCGAAAGAAGCCTTCACGAGCGCCAGCCGCACGTCGCCCGACCCCGTCGGCTTCACCTCGACGGAGTCGATCCTCTGGAATGCGCCCGCCTGTGACTCGAGCTGCGACCACACGCTCTGCAGCTTGTCGACCGGCAGGGCAGCGCTCATCTGTTCGTCGAACGCCGCGACAGCCCCTGCGAAATCGTGTGCCGCGAGCTTGGCGACCAGATCGCGCGCCCGTTCTTCGTCGCTTCGGGGCTGGGGTGCGGGTGCCGGCATGTTCTGGCTCGCGATCGGAGTTGGAGACGGTTGCGACGGTAGCGGCTGGGGGGGCGACGCGCACGCCGTGGCGAGCACGAGCGCGGCCGGTACCGCTACGAGCGCCCTCATGGCGACGGAAAGCCGCAGAGCGACCAGGTCATCAGGCTCGACGTGCAGCTCGGGCAGCCATCGTAGCTCCTCTCGAACCCCGAGCCGCCGCTTCCCGACCCGCTGACGCCGCAGGAGCAGGTGGCAGAGGGACACGAGCAGTCCATCCAGCGACTGTTGCCGTCGTTGCTCGCGCCGCCGCCGTCCGCCGGTCCGCCGGCGGTCCGCCCGCCGCACGCGAGCCACGCGGATACGAGCGCAGCGACGGTGATCATCCGGCGAGCCACGAGCTGGCTGATTGTGCGACTCGCCACGGCAGCTGTCGAGGACCGGCGCGGAACGAAGGTCCCGAGTACACTGCGCGCTCGATGCGCAACGCACTCATCCTCGTCCTCCTTCTCGATGCTTTCTGCGCCAGCGGCTGCGAAGACGCGAAGACCCTCTCGCCCACGGGCAATCCGCCGGATGACGGCAGCGTCTGCGGGGGGGACGGCAACTGCGTCGCCGGCAACATCACGTGCGGCTCGCTGACCTGCTACGGCGGCGAGCAATACTGCACGGTGGCGGTCGCGGGTTGCGGCGACGGGGGCGCGGTGCAGCAGAAGTCGTACGCGTGCCCGCTCCTGCCCGTGACGTGCGGGGAGGGCGCCGGGTGCTCGTGCCTCGGCACGCTCGCAGCTGGATGCTCATGCGTCGAGCACTCCGGCACCCCCGTCGTCACCTGCTGCGTGGCCGACGCGGGCGTGAGTGAGGCTTCGACCGACGCGCCGAGCGACGGCCCGCAAGAGTAGGTTCGGTTTTCGACGATGGTTGAAGGGCAGACGAGGGGGAGTCGCTTCCGTGTCGCACTCGCGGCCGCGGGGATGGCGCTCGCGGTGCTCTCGACGAGCGCGAGCACGCGAGGCGAGGGCGTCTGCGACACGGCGGGTCACTTCTGCATCCACATCGACACGACCAGCGCCAGCGTCTGCGATCTGCTCCGCCCTGGCGACCTGGACCCGGACACGTGCTCGGTGCAGGACGTCAAGCGCCGCGAGCGGGCGCGCAACGAGTCGCCGCGGCCCATGCGGGCCCTGACGGTGCGATTCGACGACTGGTGGGCCCTCGTGATGGTCACGCGCGTCGGCCTGAGCGGCGAGGTCGGACCGAACGAGATCGCGGCGACCGCCACGTCGTTCCGCACATCCATGGCGAAGGAGGTCGACTCGATAGACGGCTTCGCCGAACCCAGCGTGCGGCGCATCCACGACGTGCAGACCGTCTGGTTCGACACGCAGGTGACGCGAAACGGCGGCCGCGCCGAGGAGATAGACGTCGAGGTGCGGGCGGCCGACGCCTCGTACGCCCTGTCTTTTCATGGTCCGCCCGGTGCTCGGCTGCATGCGTTCGCCGAGAACGCGCTCGCCACGCTCGACACGCTGCCGGCGAAGGCGGCGCGCGGCCCCGGCGAAGCCATCTCGTGGATCGCGCGCGGGCTCGTCATCGCGGTCGCCCTCGCGTTCGCCGGCTGGTGGGTCGGCAAGCGGAAGAAGAGCGCCGGGCTCGACGCGCGCGATCTCTGGCCGCATTGAGCCGAACGCGATCGCGCTATGCGGTCGCCGTGGCGCGGGTCTAAGTTCACCCGTCGGCGATGGTGCACCGCTCCCGGTTGGTCGCATGGGCCCTGCTCGGTACGTGGTGTTCGCTCGGCTGGGCATGCAGCCGCAACAACCAGTCCTCGGGCGGAACCGACGCAGGAAGCGGTTCGGCATCTGCAGGCAGGGACGCGGGACCCATCAAGGCGCCCCAACCGGTCAGCCCCTTCATCGTGGTCGATCAGTTCGGCTACCGCAGCGCCGCCGAGAAGATCGCCGTCCTTCGCAACCCCATCGCCGGGTTCGACAAGGGCAAGGCGTACTTCCCCGCCGCCAAGTACGTGATCGTCGACGCCCGCTCCAGGGCCAGGGTCCTCGAGGCCGCGCCGCAACCGTGGAACGGTGGCGCGACGGACGGCTCCTCCGGCGACAAGGCCTGGTGGCTCGACTTCTCGAGCGTCACCGCCGTCGGCGACTACTTCGTCCTCGACGAGACCGCGTGGGTGCGCTCGCCCATCTTCCACATCGGCGACGACGTGTACGACGGCGTGCTCACCCAGTCGATGCGCATGTTCTATTACCAGCGCGACGGCATCGCGAAGGACGCCAAGTACGCGGGGGCGGACTGGGCCGACGGTGTGGCGCACCCGCAGGACGCGAAGTGTGCCCTGTACTCGGACGGCTCGGGCGTGCGCGATCTGCACGGCGGCTGGTTCGATGCGGGCGATCAGAACCGCTACACCAACTGGACGGCGAGTGACGTCATCGAGTTGCTGCGCGCCTACGTCGAGAATCGCGCCCCGTTCGGCGACGCCACGAACATCCCGGAATCGGGCAACGGCGTCCCCGATCTACTCGACGAAGTGAAGTGGGGGCTCGACTGGCTCGTACGCATGCAGAACGCGGACGGTTCGGTGCTGAGCATCGCCGGTCACCAGGGCGCGAGCCCCCCCTCGACCGACGCGTCGCCCTGCAAGTACGGTCCGGCGAGTACCTCGGCCACGCTGACCACGGCCGCGGCGTTCGCCTTCGCATCGAGGGTCTACGGCTCGGTCGCGTCGGTGGGGACCGCCTACCCCGGCTTCGCCTCCGACCTGGGGACACGCGCGCAGAAGGCGTGGACGTGGGCCGTGGCCCACCCCAGCGTCACTTTCTCCAACGCGGGCAAGGTCGCCTCCGGCGAGCAGGAGGTCGACGACGACGGGCGCCTGCAGAAGAAGGTGCAGGCTGCAGTGTTCCTCTTCGAGCTCACGGGCGACGCCACGTACCAGTCCGTCGTCGACGCGAGCTACGCGGCCCTGCTCTCGAGCTTCGATCCGTTCCACATCGAGCAGCTCGACGCGGCGCTCGAGTACACGAAGGCCCAGGGCGCGACGGCGCCGGTGTCGAGCGCGATCCTGGCCGCGTTCAAGAGCGGGGTGGAAGGGGAGGGGTACCTCGGCGCGCTCAAGAGCAACCCCGACCCCTACATGGCGCAGCTTCAGATCTACACGTGGGGAAGCAACCAGGTGAAGGCGGCGCAGGGCACCATGTTCACCGACGTGGTGACCTTCGCGGTGGACGGCGTGGCGAACGCCCGGGCGATGCGCGCGGCCGAGCGTTACGTCCACTACGTCCACGGGGTGAACCCGCTGCAGCTCGTCTACCTGTCGAACATGCCGGGCGCGACCAAGAGCGTGACGCGCTTGTTCCACTCCTGGTTTGCGGAGGGCTCTCGCTGGGACGTCGCCGGCGTTTCCAAGTACGGCCCGCCGCCTGGCTACCTCGTGGGCGGGCCGAACCCCAAATACGACTGGAACGCGTGCTGCCCGTCGAAGTGCGGCAACCTGGCGAGCAACACCAAGTGCGGGCGGGCGGCACCGTCGCCACCCACAGGGCAGCCCGACCAGAAGAGCTACCTCGACTTCAACAGCGGCTGGCCGCTCGACTCGTGGGAGATCACCGAGCCGGACGATGCCTACCAGGCGAAGTGGGTACGGCTTCTCTCCAAGTTCGTGAAGTAGACGTCGTGCGCCGGAAAGTGAGCCGCGTGCGCGCGCGGCTTGCATGGCTGCCGCTCAGGTCTCTCCGAGAAGCGCGCCGTGAGTGAAGAAAGAGAAGCCGCGCATCGGCTGGCTGCTTATTCAGACGCCGTTTTCGCGGTGATCGTGACGGTCATGGTGCTCGAGCTCAAGCCGCCCGATCAGCCCGCGTTCTCGGCTCTCTGGCCTCTATGGCCGACGGCCATCAGCTATGCGCTGAGCTACCTGCTCATCGCCATCATCTGGATCAACCACCACTACCTCATGCGGTTCGTGGGCGCTCCGACGCTGGCGCTCATCTGGACGAACTTCCTGCACCTCTTCATGGTGTCGCTCTTGCCGTTTGCCACGGCGTGGATTGCGCGCACCGGCCTCGCACCGTCTCCGGTGGCGTTCTATGCGGGGCTCTTCGTCTGCATCGACGTTGCCTACAACGTCTTCGAGCGGGAAGTGCTGGCCGGGGCGGACGGGACGCAGGTGCCCCAGCGAACACGGCGCGTGGCGAGGCGCCGATCGCTCGTCGTCCTCGGGATCTTCACGAGCGCCGTCCTGGTCGCGCTCGTCGCGCCGCGCCTCGCCTTCGGCCTGATACTCGTCGGCCTGATCCTCCACTTGCGGCCCGAGGTCCCCGACTTCACAAACCGCTGAATGACCCGCTACCGCAAAGCCGACGTCGACGGGCTGAAGGTCTTCTACCGCGAGAGCGGACCGGCCGATGCGCCGGCGCTGCTGCTGCTCCACGGGTTTCCCACGGCGAGTCACATGTTCCGGGACCTCATCCCGTTGCTCGAGGATCGCCTGCACGTCGTGGCCCCGGATCTGCCGGGCTTCGGGCAGTCCGACATGCCGTCGCGAGGCGCTTTCCACTACACCTTCGCCGCGCTCGCCGTCGTCATCGACCGCTTCACCGAAGTGGTGAGGCTCGACCGTTACGCAATGTACGTCTTCGACTACGGCTCGCCCGTGGGCTTTCGGATGGCGATCAGGAATCCGGAGCGCATCACCGCGATCGTCTCGCAGAACGGCAACGCCTACGAAGAGGGGTTGAGCGAAGGCTGGGATCCGATGCGGACCTACTGGCGCGAGCCGACGCACGCGCACCGGGATGCTCTGCGGAGCTTTCTCTCGCCCGAGACGACGATCTGGCAGTACACGCATGGCGTCCCGGATTCATCGCGCGTGTCCCCCGACGGCTACTCGCTCGACATTCACTACATGGAGCGTCCAGGCGCGCACGAGGCGCAGCTCGATCTGCTGCTCGACTACGCGAACAACGTCGCGCTCTACCCGGAGTTCCAGGCCTATCTCCGCGATCGTCGACCGCCGCTACTCGCCGCGTGGGGCCGCAACGATCCGTTCTTCTTGCCCGCGGGGGCCGAGGCGTTCCGACGTGACGTCCCCGAGGCCGACGTCCGCTTCTTCGACACGGGCCACTTCGCGCTGGAGACGCATTGCCGGGAGATTGCGGCGGCCATCCACCGTTTTCTCGAACCGATCGGCGCTACGGCGGCGGGGCGACTGCGATGACGCGGTGCTCGCGGCGGGGGAAGCCGGCGAGCTCCCGCAGCACATCCATCGAAGTGACGATGCCCTCGAGCCGGTCGTCGTCGAGCACGAGCAGGCGGTGGATGCCTTCGAACGCCATCAGTTTGACGGCGCGCTCGATGTCGTCCTCTGGGTGGACCGACACGACCGTGGGCGTCATCACGTCGCGCACGAGGCGCGTCTCGTTCGCGGCGCCGTAGAACTCGGCGAGCTCCGTCTTGCTGAACATGCCCACGATCTCGCCGCTGGCTTCGCAGACGGGCGCTCCGCTGATCTGTCGTTCCGCCAGAGCCTCGGCGGCGCGCGTGAGCGGCGCGTCGGCGGCGAGCCAGAAGACATCGGGCTCCATGATGTCGCGGACCTTGCGCATTTGCCGCATCTGAGAGCACCGATCGTGCCGCGCGGCGGCTCAGTCGATATCGGCGAACCGTGACTCAGCTTGTCTTGCGCCGGCGGAGAGTCAGGGTCGCCGCGGCGAAACATGCGGCGAGGACGGAGAACGGGTCGGCTTCACCCCTCACCAGGGTGCACCCCCCCTTGGCGCTCGACGACGAAGACTGCGGCGGCCCAGCGTCGCTCCCACCGGCGTCGGGCGGCCCGGCCGCGATGGCCGACTCGATTGCGTCGTGCACGAGATCGACGCGAGCGAAGAGATCGATGGGAGTCGACTCGGAGATGTTCTCCTCGGTCGTGTCCACGTCGACGATGGCGACGATCGTGTGGGTTCCGGCGAGCATGATGGGGCCGCCGGAGTCGCCGTTCTCGCTGATGTCGGGCAGGGCCTCGTAGTTGTAGGGGAAGCCCAGCGCGGTCGCGGGGCCCTGGATGGTCACGACCGAGCTCACGTAATCGTCGGTGCCGATCGACCCGTCGAGCGTGCGGCCGATGTCGACGACCTGCGTGCCCGCGGCGACCTGCGTCGCGCCGAGCGTGGGATAGGCCGCGATGTGGATGGGCGTGTCCAGGAACACGAGCAAGACGTCCGACGACTTGGTCGGGTTCCCGTCGTAGGGCGACCAGCTCGACGAGCCGTGCGCCTTCTGGCCGTTCGCGTTAGGTGCGACGACGTCGTAGGTCGACTCGCGGCCGCGGCAATGGCCGGCGCTGAGGACCACCGTCGGCGTGAGCAGGACGCCGGAGCACGGGACGTAGCCGTCCGAGGTGACGTAGACCGCTTCCGGGTAGCCCACGGCGGGAGTTCCGTGAACGATGGCCTGGGCGCTCGTCGCCGTCGGCTCTGGGCTGCCGGTCGAACATGCGGCCGCGAGCAGACACGACCACACGAATGCGCGCGGGCCCCGCACGTGCGTCAAGGCGTCGGCCTTACCATCAGCAGAGGACACCTTCAAGATTCAGACCCAATGGGCCGGCGAGGCGAGCATCAGATTTCGGGTAACCGCTCGTCACATCGCCTGGCTACTCGAAGTCGAGGTCACTAGCTTTCGAAACAGTGCGGGTTCGAATGCGCGTCGGCCAGGCCACTCGAGGCGCGCACGCACTCATCTTCGGTGGCGCCGTGCTCGCCGGATGCGCCAACGTCTGGGGCTTCGAGGACCTGACCACGGGCGATGCGTCCGCTGGCGGTGACGCGAGCGTGACCGAGTCGGGGGCGGACCAACAGACCGAGGGCAACGTCAGCCAGGGCTCGGGCAGCAGCGGGGGAAGCTCGTCTTCCGCGAGCAGCTCGGGATCCCACGGCTCTTCGTCCTCTGGATCGAGCGGCAGCAGTGGATCGAGCAGCGGCGGTTCGTCGTCCGGTTCGTCGTCAGGCTCGTCGTCGGGTTCCTCCTGCGGCTTCCTGCTCTGCGAGAGCTTCGAGAGCAAAGCGATCGACACGACCACCAGGTGGCAGGCCCCGAGCTGCACCAGCATGACGAGCATGGGCATCGGCACGGTCGCCCACTCTGGCTCCTACTCGCTCCACGTCCACATGGGCCAGATGTCCGACTCGTCGCTCGCGAGCTGCGTTCTGGCGACGAAGCAGAGCTCCATATTCTCGGCGACGCCGATGTACTTCAGGGCGTGGGTCTACATGACCGCGTACTCGGGGGCGGGGAACAACGAATCCATCATCACGGCGCAGTCGGGCGGCGGTGCCGCCGGAAGCATGGGGTTCGGTTCCACCGGAAAGTTCATCACCCAGGTCGCCAACAGCGGCGGATACGACTACTCGCACACGGCGCAGACCGCGCCGGGCCTGTCCCTGAACACGTGGACGTGCATCGAGCTGGAGATCGACACGGACTACGCGACATACCCGAATGGGCTGCTCGCCGCATGGGACGACACGAGCGGGAACGCCGACGCGCAGCTCGCGGGAACGGCGGAGCTGCAGCCCCTGGTCTCTTCCACCTTCGGACTGAGCTTCAACGGCCCGTCGCTGGCGACGGATCTCTACGTGGACGACATCGCGATCTCGAACACGTACGTCGCGTGCGACCAGTGAAGCTCTCGGAGCGCCGTCCGTCAGAAGAACGAGCCGTGGTAGGCCGCCGGCAGAGCAGGTGTGCTGCGTGCATCGAGCCGGGCCATCGCTGAGCCGACCGAGGGCGCCAGGTATATGTAGCGACCGTCGAAGCCGCCGCCGAAGAACCAGACGGCGTCGGGGTTCACCGTGCTCGTGTCGAACGTGGTCCATGACGCCGGCGACGCGAAGTCCGCATGCGTGTCCAGACGCGCAACGAGCCCGCTCGGGCCGCTCGGCCCGCCGCTCGGTACGACGTAGACGTAGCGGCCGTCGAAGAGCGCGCCCTCCGGGAAGACGCCGAGAGCGCGCGTGTCGAAGAACGACCACGAGGAAGCCGATGTGAAGTCGCCCCTCGTATCGAAGCGCGCGAGGAGGCCGGCGTACGAGCCGTCGCTCGTGTACGGGACGAAGTAGGCGTAACGGCCGTCGAACGTAGCGCCGAAGTACCCGACGGCGCGCGCATCGACGGTGCTGGTATCGAAAGTGGACCACGAGTCGGCGGCTCCGAAGCTGCCGCGCGTGTCGTAGCGCGTGACGATGGGGTTGTAGGCGCCGTCGCCGTGCGCGTAGGGCGAGAAGTACACGTAGCGCCCGTCGAAGGTGGTGCCGTAGAAGCCCTGCGCGCCGGCGTCGACGACCGTGGTGTCGAACGTGGACCACGACGAGGCGCTCGCGAACGGAGCCTGCGTGTCGAAGCGGGCCACCAGGCTCTGGTACGCGTAGTCGATCCCGTAGGGCGCGAGATAGAGGTAGCGGCCGTCGAACGCGGCCCCGACGTAACCGGTCGCGCCGGGGTCGACCGTCGTCAGGTCGAACGTCGACCACGAGCTCGCGTCTGCGAAGGGAGCCTGGCTGTCGTAGCGCGTGACGACGCCACCCAGGGTGGAGCTGTCGGCGCAACGCGGGCAGCCGTACGGGACGAAGTACACGTAGCGCCCGTCGAACGCGGCGCCGCGGAACTCGCCGGCGTTCGGATCGACGGTCGCGACGTCGAAGCTCGACCAGGATTGCGGCGCGTCGAGAGGCGCCTGCGTGTCGTAACGCCGCACGAGTCCCGAGCCGCCCGGTACCAGGTAGAGGAAGCGACCATCGAACGCGGTGCTGGCGACGCCGCCACCTGCCGAGGAAACCGAGTCGAGGTCCACGGCCGACCAGGCCTGCTGCTGCGGGCCGTTCGTCGATGCGCTTCCTTGGCCCATCGTGGCGGGAGTCCCCGGTGTGGGAGCAGGTGCAGGCGTGCACGATGCGGGGGTCGCGGGCTGCCCCGCGAGCGTGTCGCCCGAATCGACGACACTGCCTCCGCAAGCCGTGACGGAGAGGAGGATCGCCAGAAGCAGATTGCGTTCGTTCATGTCGGACCTCCGACCCGGGGCATTGCAACGAAGCGACCGCATTCGCCCCGCCGGACGCCGCGCCGACGAGTCGGGGAACCCGGGTCACGGCCCGTCGAGTTGGAGGAACGAGGCGAACAGGCGGTCGCCTGCGCGGGCATCGAGCTGCCCGCCGCTCGAGGCGATGTGTCCCGTGGGCGAGGACGTCGGACACTCCCGGGCGCCCCGCTGGCGTCAGGGCGCGACCCGGTTGGCCCACAAAGGGCCGCCCTCACGCCGCGAGGGAAGGGGCTGGGGGGGAAGGGCTCCTTCTAACCCCTCGCGGGCGCGGGGCGGCGATCCCCTTCGACGCCGGAGCCTGCGTGCCGGTTGCGAACTATTTCAGCAGGACGCGTCAGCGCGGTGCGAGGGAGTACACGCGAACCGGATCGGCGACGCCCTTGAGGGGGTGAAGACCGAGGTCGACGACGCCGTCGGCTTCGGCGGCCCTGACGAACGCGTCGCTCAGCACGAGGGACGTGCCGAGCGGCTTGCAGAGCGCCTCGAGGCGGCACGCCTCGTTGACGCTCGAGGAGATGACCGTGAAGTCCAGCCTGTCGCGACCGCCGATGTTGCCGTACATGACCTGCCCTCGGTGCAGCGCGACGCCGATGTGCAGTGGCGCGAGCCCCGCGCGTTCTCGCTCGGCGGACAGCTCGCCCAGCGCCGACAGGCCGGCGCGAGCCGCCTCGAGCGCGCTCCGGCAAGCGCTCTTCGCGTCCCGCGCAGCGTCGACGGGGAAGATGGCGAGCACCGCGTCACCGACGAACTTGAGCACCTCGCCGCCGTGGTCCGCGATCGCTCCGGCCACCCGCTCGAAGTACGCGTCCAGCATCCGCACGACGTCGCCGGGCGGCGCCCGGTCGCTCGTGCTCGTGAAGTCGCGCATGTCGCAGAACCAGATGGCGGCTTCGAGCAGCTCGCCCTCGCCGCGTCGGAAGGCGCCGGCGAGCACCCGGCGCGCCGCGTTCCCCCCCAGGTAGACCTCGAGCAAGGAGCGTGTGCCGTAGTAGGCGCTCTCGAGCTCCACCCGGCGCCCGAGGTCCGGCGCGAGCAGCTCGAGGGCCGCACACGATTCGTCGTCGAATCCCGCGGGGTCGCGCGTCGACCACGACGCGTAGCTGATCTCGCCATTGGAGAACGGCAGACCGTGCACGAAGTAGTCGGTGCCTCCGCGCGCGCGGAGATCCTCGCAGACCGGGAACGGCAGCGGTCCGGGCCGGAGGGGGACGCGGATGGGCGCCTCGCCGCGGCGGATCGCGACGATCGGGCTCGTCGTGAAGTAGGGCGTGCCCAGCACCTCGTGGCGACGCGGGAAGACCTTGATCTCGTCGCCCTCGTACCACTGGACGTTGCGCCAGAAGACCTCCGGATGCATCGTGAGCAGACAGATGCTCGCGCGCCAGAGCGGCAGCCCGCGGGCCCGGAGCTCGGCGACGAGCCCGCGGAGGAACGTCTCGCCCCCGTCGTTCACGTGTCGGGCGTCGACCAGCCAGCGTCGAAGCGTCTCGAGGTCAGAACGGCGGAGGGCCATCCGAACCATTGTAGGCTGCACTCGAGCCCCGAGTCTCCATGCCGCACAAGCCTCCCTTCCTGGCCATCGCCTGCACCCTGGCGATTGCTTGCAGCGAGTCCGGAACGACGGTTCTGCCGAAGCCGCCCTCGGAGATCGCCGATGGCCTTCCGGCCGCATGCAATCCGTTACGCACGCCGGGTTCGTGCATGACGCCCTGGCCGGACGCGATCTACCTCCGGGCCGATCACACGACGGTGACGGGTTACCGGGTCGCGCTGGACCCATCCACGCTTCCCGTCGTCAACATCAAGAACACGCCCTTCGATCCGGCTCGCTGGAACCAGTCCGACGGATTCTCGCCGGCAGGCACCCTCCTCTATTACTTCGCCGAGCGCATCGACCCTGCGTCGCTCGTCCCGGAGGACGACATCGCTGCGAGCCTCGAGCCCACGGCCGCTACCGTGATCGTCGACATGGCGACCCACGAGCGAGTCGCGCACTTCTCGGGCGTCGACGAGAACGCGAGCCGAGACGGACAGCGGCAGGCCCTGCTCATCACCCCGGCGACGCGCCTGAAGCCCAATCATCCGTACGCCGTCGCGATCACCACGGCGGTACGCACCGTCGACGGCGGTCGGCCCACGCCGCCTCCGCTCTTCTCGCCGATGCTCTCGGGGCTCGCGCCGCCGGACAAGCTGTCGCAGGCGCAGTCCGCGAGGATGCCGGCCATCGTCGCGTCGCTCGAGGCAGCGGGCGTCAAGAAGAGCGATCTCGTCGTGGCGTGGGACTTCGTGACGGGGAGTGACGAGGCGCTCACGGGGCACGTCCTCTCCATGCGCGATCAGGCCCTCGCCAGTCTGGAGAACGGCGGCAGCGCCTACACCATCACGAGCGTCGAGAACGACTTCGACGCGGCGACGCTGCGCCGCATTCGCGGGACCTTCACGGTGCCGCAGTTCCTCGACAACGCGGACGAGTCGAGGCCCGAGGCCCAGCTCGTGCTCGATGCCTCGGGGGCCCCGAAGATCGTGGGCAGCTATCAGGCGCCGTTCACCGTCATCATCCCGCGGGCCGCCGCGACGAAGGCGCCGCTCCCGATCGTCGTGTACGGACACGGCATCTTCGGCTCGGGAGAGGGGGAGCTCGGTGACAGCGGCGGCTCGTACGTCCAGGACTTCGCGAACCAGGCGGGCATCGTCGTCATCGCGACCGACTGGATAGGCCTTTCCTCACACGAAAATCCGCTCGACTCGGGGAACAACGGCGCGCTCTCCGACGTGCTGACCGACTTCTCTCAGCTGCCGTGGATGACCGATCGCCTTCAGCAGGCCATCGTGAACAACATCGTGCTGCAGCGCACGGCTCGCTCGACCATCGCCGGGGATCCCGCCATGACGGTGAGCGGCGTCGCAGGGGGCCAGCCCGCCGCGGATCCGAGCCGCGTCTACTATTACGGCGTCTCGCTCGGCGGCATCATGGGCATGAGCCTGATGGGCTACGACCCCGACATCGTGCAGGGCGTGCTCGGCGACGGGGGCGGCTTCTGGTCGGCCCTCTTCCAGCGTTCGTACAACTGGGCGGCGGCGAACCTCATCATCCCGGCCGCATACCCGGACAAGCTGGACGTGCAGGTTCTCCTCGAGCTCGCGCAGATGCAGTTCGACTACTCGGATCCGGCCACGGTGGCGCCATACGTGCTCCACGCACCCCTGCGCGGCACGCCGAAGAAGCAGATCCTCGAGTACATGGGCCTCTACGACATGTCGGTCGCGAACGTGACGACCGAGATGGTCGCTCGCACCGCGGGCTTGCCGCTCCTGACGCCCGACGTGGTCGTCCCGTGGGGAATGACTCCGACGCCGGGACCGCTGCCGAGCGCCCTCACGACCTGGAACGTGAACGCCATGCCGCGGCCCTCCGATACCAACCTGACTCCGTCGCAGATCAACGTGGTCCACGGGGCCATCCGCTGGATCCCGCAGGTCGAGGACCAGATCGAACGGTTCTGGGCGACCGGGAGCGTCGTGGATACCTGCGGCGGACAGCCGTGCGTCGAGCCCGTGCCGTCGCAGGCGCCGATGCCGGATGGCGGCATCTGAAGCAGCGTGCGTCGAGCGCGCCTACCTCTGGAAGTCGCACCTCGCCTCGATGCAACGAGACGAGGCGTCTCGCTGCACGCATTGCGTGGCAATCGTGTGGGCGCTGTTGCCGTTCGGCGAGGCCGCCTCCACGGTGCATGCGTCGTCGACGGAGGTTCCGAGGTCCTCGAAGCGGAAGTCGCCGAGCGAGTTGGTGCCCACGGCGCGCCTCGAGCCGTCCGGGCACTCCAGGGTGATCCGAGCTCCGGGGACGGGCTTGCCGGCAGCCGTCACGCTTCCGTAGACCTGCGCGTCGCGTTTGCAGGCGGCGATGCACGGGACCGTCATGATCACGAGGACGATCCACCGGCGGAAGCGCGACGGCACGAGGAGCAGTCTACTATCATCACGTCCATGCGACTCCACGCACGCGGCTCGTGGCTCGCCGTATCCATCGGCCTCGCCGCAACCGGGGGATGCTCCTCGTCGACCGGCAGCACGGGCTCGAGCGGCAACACGACGCCCGACGGCTCGGCGAGCGACGCCCCCAGCGTGGGGCCCGACGCGGAAGGAATGGACGCCACCGGAGGCAACACCGATGGCGGACGGATCCCAGAGGCGGGCGCGGGCGACGCCAGCGCGGGCGACGCGGCCGCGAGCGGTCCGGTCGTCGGCGGCTGCCCGGTGTTCCCGGCCGACTACCCGTACAACCAGAACATCTCGCAAGCGGCGCTCGATCCCGGCTCGGCGACCTACATCGCGAACCTCGTCTCGCGCGCCGGAACCATCAACCCGCCGACCTCGCCGAGCGAGTACATCAACATCGTGCCGTCGTCGCAGACGAACGTGACCGTGCAGTTCGGGTCGGGCGGTGGCCAGTGGGGGTTCGACACGAGCGACACCTTCGAGTCGAGCTCCGCCAGCACCGCTCCGGCTCCCATTCCGTCCGGCGTGGTCTACGAGAACATGAACACGCCGAACTCGGACCACCACATGATGGTCGTGGTGCAGGGTTCCTGCCGCCTCTTCGAGCTCTACGCGTGGAACCCCTCCAGCGCGACGAGCGGCTGGGAGGCGCTCGTCACGTGGAACCTCGACAAGAACGAGCAGCTCCCCGACGGCTGGGGGAGCACGACGGCCGCCGGAACACCGCTGCTCGCCGGCATCATCCGCTACGACGAGGTCGCCGCTGGAGAGATCCCGCATGCGATCGACATCGTCATCTCCGGCGCCGACCTGGACGCCTTCGCCTACGTGAAGCCCGCGGCGCGAAGCGCGGGCGCGTGCGGGTCCGCCTATCCGACCGACGGCTTCCCCTACGGGGGCCGTCTGCGTCTCAAGGCGAGCTTCGACACGTCGGCGTACACGGGCACGCAGGCCCTCGTCATCGCCCGCGCCCTGAAGAAGTACGGGATGATCAACACCGACGACAGCGGTTACAACCGCGCCGACTTCCGCCTCGGCCCGGGCAACTGGGACACGACCGATCTCTCGCAGCTGAAGCTCACCTGGGACGACTTCGAGGTCCCCACGATGACCCTGGTGCAGAGCAAGGCGTGCAACTGATGACGACGATCCTTCGCGGCGGCTGTCACTGCGGGAATCTGAAGGTCGTCTTCGAGACGGCGCGCGATCCCGCGACCCTCCCGCTTCGCGCGTGCCAGTGCTCGTTCTGCCGTCGGCACGGAGGCATCACGACCTCCGATCCCGCAGGCCACCTGCGTGTCGAGATCAGCCAGCCGGACATGCTGGCGCGCTACCGTTTCGCGCTCGGGATCACCGACTTCCTCATCTGCCGCACGTGCGGTGTGTACGTGGCGGCGGTCATGGAGACGGAGGACGGCACGCTCGGCGTCCTGAACGTCAACGCCCTGGACGACCGCGCGCCGTTCGCGCGGCCGCCCGAGCCCATGCAGTACGGAGCCGAGGCGGTCGAGGATCGTCAGACGCGACGCGCGAAGGTCTGGATGCCCGTGGACGTCGCTACAGGTGATAGTCGCTGAAGGTGATCTCCACGCGAAAGTGCTTGTGGACGATGAACCAGAAGCCGCCCTGGCCCTCGATGGTCATCCGTGAAAGGGCCGGGCCCAGCGGCGTGGTAGCCGCGAGCTCCACGGCGACGTGCACCCAGTCGACGAACGTGGGCGTCTTGACCATCCGCACGCTCGCCGAGATGACCGTCCCGGTGTTCGTGTCCACCCACGCCGATCCCTCGACGCTGTGCTTGTCGGGGTTCTTCGGAGTGAACGCGATCTTCACGCGCGACGCGTCGGTCTTGTCGACTTCCTTCTGATCGAAGACGTAGTTCGGTTGCTCCGCGGTGTCGAAGGGGCTGCGCAGCTTCTCCGAGTCGTCCTTCTTCTTCGCCTCGTGCTCGCGCGCCTCCTCCTGCTCCTTCGCCGTGCAATCCTCGCCGTCCTTGGTGCATCGATCGACGATCTCGTGGCGCGCGTCGCCCTGCACGACGACGTGAGAGGCCGCCACCTTGTGTGAAGCGACCTTGCCGTCTCCATCGAGCTCGTCGAGCACCTCCTGCATCTTGAAGGTCGCGCGCTTGTAGAGGGCGTCGAATCCGTCGGACTGCTTGGCCAGACGCGCGAGCAGGGCAGGGTCGGGCGGCTGGGCGGAAGCAAGGCCTTCCCAGACCGCCGTCGCGACGAGGCCCGCGACGCACGCGGCGATGACCCGTGGAGCGCGTGGTCTCACGTCTTTGGTGTAGCTCGCGGCGTCAGTCTGCGCCTGTCTCCTGCGCGTCGGTCGTCGCGTCGCCGGCGTCAGCGGCGTCGTTCGTGGTCGCGTCCTTCCCCGCTTCCGTGCTCGAGTCCGGCGGCCCCGCATCGGAGAACGTGCAGTTCGTGTCAGGCACCTGGTTCATGGTGACGGGAATGCTCCGCAGGTACTCGATCACGGCCTGCACCTGCGCTGCGTCGAGCCCGCCGTCCTGCAGATGACCAAACCTGGGCATCGGTGGGCACAGCGGCATCCCCTCGTTGTCGACGCCGTCGAGGATGGCGCTCTCGATCTGAGCGTTGGTCCAGCACCCGAGTCCGGTCGCCGGGTCGGAAGTGAGGTTGGGCGGGTAAGCGAACCCACCTTCGTCCTGCGCATACGCGACGCCGTCGTTGTTCCCGCTGAGCGTCTGCCCGTGGCAGTCGAAGCACCTGTGCGTCGAGATGATCGCCGCGCCGAGCTGGATCTGGGCGTCGTCCAGCGGACCCGCATCGACCGCGCAGCTCGCCTCGGCCTCGGCTTCCCCTTCCGACTCTCCGTCGGCCGTGCCGTCGAGCGTGGCGTCGGCCGAGCCGGCGTCGCCGGTCGACACGACGGTGTCGTCGCCGATGCACCCCCAGACGCCAGCGGGCACGGCGACGACCAGCAGCGTGACTGCGAAGGCTCGCGTGGTCTTCACTGCGCGCGCACGCTAGCACGCCGGCGCGCGCGCGCGATCACTGCCCCGCGCAGCTTGCCGTGTGCGCTTGATAAACCCCGACCGCTGGTTTCGGTCCGCCGTAGTCGTGGAAGAGTCCCCAAGAGTCGTAGTCGTCCACCTTGAACACGAAGGTGCGCGCCACGTCGCCCCGCGACTCGAACGTTTGCAGCGCAACGTCGATGTTGGCCGCCTGCACGCTCTCCGGGACGTTCCACGTCTGCCAGCCGAACTCGGTGATCCACAGCGGCGTGTAATCCCCGTACTGGACCTTGAGCGCCTGAATCGCGTCGATGTACTGCATCAGGTGGTCGCCCGTCGTGGGCCCGTTCTGGTCGATGTACACGTGGTACCCCGCTCCGTCCCACGGATAGCGGCGCCCCGTGTTCGCCTGCATCCAGTCCCACACGCCCTGCGCCAGGAGCTGCCCGGAGTAGTCCGTGGCCGGCGAGAAGCTGCCGCCGATGTCGTGCGCGAAGAGGCCCCCCGTCACGAGATGCAAGCCCTGCGCGGCGATGACGCCCGCGTTCTGCAGCGAGGTCTCGGCGAGGATCTTCGCGTACACCTGCGGCACGATGTACGTGCCGCCGGCGTGCGCGGGGTCGTCCGCGTAGCCGGAGCTGGACCACGCGTTGGGCTCGTTC
>DATJYG010000653.1:0-7424 GCA_035499695.1 Polyangiaceae bacterium | reverse complement strand
GAGCTTGGGCGCTCCGACGAGGACACCCCGCTCGGTCTTCGCTTTCAGCGCCGAGATCGCCTCGCGAAGGTCACCCTCCACCTTGATCGTGTTCTGCCACGGAAACTCGCTCCGCGAGCCCGACACGACGTACTTCGCCTTCGCCTCGAGCTTCTGTGCCCACTCGCGCATCGCGCGCGGCGCCTTTTCGTCGCGTGCCACCGCGGGCCAGGCTCCCTCCATCAGCTCGTAGGTGTTGCGCCCGAAGAGCATCGCCCCGCTCTGATCCATGAGGTGCGTCCAGTAGTCGTGCAGCTCGTCGTCCACGATCCCCTGGGTGTGATCGATGCATCCGTCCAAAGTCACGTTGAGACCGAAGGTGAGGAGGCCCATGGCGTGGGATTCTACGAGAAGCTACGCGGATCCGCGCTGGCGCGGATGCCGGTGACGCCCGCGGCCGCCGTGAGCTGGCCGCGGAGCAAGCGGGGCGTCATCGTGAAAGGACCGCGCGAATCGTGCCCACGGCGTTCGCGACTCCGTCTTCTCGCGCCATGACGGATGCGACCTGCGCCGCAGCCTGGCGGTAGCCCTCCTCGCTCACGAGAGCGCCGATGGCCTCGGCCAATCGCGTGGCGCTCAAGGCGCGGCGCATGATGGGTGCGGGTCCGGCCCCGACGACCACCCGCCCGTCGTGTCGAGCGTGCACGCGCCGGTCACGTGAATGTTGTCCGGCCATTCGGCCGGAGCGGCCCCGACGTGCCGACTGTAGACGTAGAGGAAGTGCATGCCCGCGCGCACCATCTCGCTCCACGGATTGGCGGTGCGGAAGGGCTCGAGCCCCTCGCCGCGCCGGTACGCGTCGTACTGCGCGCGACCGAGCTTCCAGAAGCCGCGCATCGACTGCTCCCCCAGCCACCGCCGCAGCCACCCGAACGGAGCGCGCGGGAAGAAGAGACAGTGCTCGCCGCTCGGGTAGCCGGGCGCGAGACCGACGCCGATGGCGGGAATGCCTCGCTTCTCGGCGCAGTCGTTCGCGCCGCGCGTGAGCGAGTGGAACACGACGGCGTCTGCATCGAGCACGGCCTCGTGCGCGTCGCGCATCCAGGTGGCCAGCAGAGGCTCGAACACCAGGCGCGACAGCTCGAAGTAGCGCCGCATGCTGTCACCGGACTCGATCCACTGCCTTCCGAGCTCTGACTCGACGAGCTTCTTGAAGCTGCCGCCGACGGCGCGAAACCCGAGCCCGTGCTCGGAGACGAAGGAGGCGAAGTCGTCGTGCGTCGCGATGGTGACCCGGTGCCCCTCGCGGGCGAGTCCCTTGCCGATGCCGACGAAGGGCTGCACGTCCCCGCGCGTGCCCACGGTCACCATGACGATGTGCATGGGGCGCCAGGCTATTAGAAGACGTCGCAAGCGAGGAAGGCAGTCGTAGGGCAGCTCGGTCGCGCGTGGCACAAGCTGACATCGGTGACCCGCTCGGATTCTCGCGATTCCGCTTGGGCACGGGGCTCGCAGTGGGCTCGATGGATGAGACTCGCCGTCCCGACGTTGATCCTTCTCGCCGCGTGTGGGGGACAAGCCCAGGGCAGCTCTCCCGACGGCGGACGCGTGGATGGATCTTCGTCGAGGGGTGACGGCGGCGGCGAGGCCGATGCAGGCCTCGACGCGGGCCAGGATGCAGGTACGGACGGCGCAGACGCGTGCGGAGTGCCGCTATGCACGTCGTTCGATCACACCGCTGCGTGCATCGGCTGTCTGGTGAGCAACTGCAGTCTCTGCTCGTACGAGTCTGTCTGCTGCCCGGTGACGGACGACAGTTGCTCGAACAACACGCAGATCTTCGATACGTGCCTCGCCAAGCAGTGCGCGGCGCCGTGCGCGAGCGACGGCGGGTGACTTCGTCACCACGGCGTGGGCCCTACGTGAGGACCGCCAGCGCCTCGCGAAGGATGGTTTGGCGTAGGCGGGCGCAAGATCCCCTGCACGCAGACGCGTTACCGCGTCGTCGTCGGAAAGCGCGCGGCCATCATGCGCACGCTCTCCAGCGAGTCGTTCCCCTGGGGGGACGTCGGCGGGGACATCATCTCCGAGGACGGGCGCGTGCTCTATCGCGCGGAAGTCGTCGACGTCGGCGCCGCTTCGCCGATCGTCGCGGCCTCGCGTTGAGCTCACGCTCCTACGGCATCGGAGCTATCGTGGTCCGACGGAGTAGACACCGCTGAACCGCGCGCCCGCCGCCGACCTCGAGCTGAACGCCACCGCCGCATCGATCCTCGGCTTCCTCGACCAGGAGCCGAAGACCGGCGGGGAGCTCGCCGAGCAGATCGAGGACATCATCGGCGACTTCTGGAACGTGACGCGCAGCCAGATCTACCGCGAGCTCAAGGTGCTCGCGGAGCACGGGCTCGTCGCGACGCTGAAGACGGGCCCGCGCGACAGTCAGCCCTACCGCCTCACCGAGGCCGGGCGGCGAGCCTTTCGGCGCTGGATCGCGCAGCGCCCGGGGCGCCCGAACATGCGCGTCCCGCTCGTGCTCCACGTCTTCTTCGGCGAGTCCGTTCCCCCCGAGGAGATGGCCCGGTCCCTCGCCGACCTGCGCGCGTATCACGAGGAGCGCCTCGCGGTGTACCGCGGCTTCGAGGAGCGCGTCGAACGCGGCTCGTGGCCGGGGGAGGCGCTCCGGCTGGGGATCCTCTTCCAGGAGACGATGATCGGCTGGATCGACTCCCTGCAGAAGGCGCGCAGGGGGAAGAGGCCCGCGCGGCCCGCGCGCAAAAGGTGACTGTCCTAAGTGGACAGTCCACTTTGGAGTGTTAGGATGAGGCGCATGAGCACCGCGAGCGCCGCGTCCGTCCTCCCGTCCGCCGCCAAACCGGTCCCTCTCCCCTCGGCGCCGGCGTGGACCGGGGGGATGCGCGACCTCGCGCGCGAGCACGCCTTCGAGTCGCTGCGCGTGCGCGGGAAGCTCCCCGAGGGGCTCGTCGGCACGCTCTACCGCAACGGGCCCGGCCGCTTCTCCGCGGCGGGCAAGGAGCGATACGGGCACTGGTTCGACGGCGACGGGGCCGTCTGCGCCGTGCGTCTCGCCGAAGGCGGGGCCACGGGGGCCGTGCGCGTCGTGCGCACCGAGGGCCTCGAGCGCGAGGAGCGCGCCGGAAAGCGGCTCTTCGGCGGTTACGGCACGCCGCTCGCGCGGCCGATCCGGGAGCTCTTGTTCCGCGACACGAAGAACGCCGCGAACACCTCGGTGCTGCTCTGGCAAGGGCGCCTCTTCGCGACGTGCGAGGCGGGCAAGCCGTACGAGATCGCGCGCGGAGACCTGTCGACCCTCGGCGAGAGCGACCTGGGAGGCGCCCTCGTCGGGCCGTTCTCTGCGCATTCGCACCGCGTCCCATCGCGGCGCACGACCTACAACTTCGGCATGGGGTACGGGCCCTCGACGAAGGTCGACGTCTATGCGCTACCGGACGAGGGCCGCGCCCGGCGCATCGCGACCTTCGCGATCGACGGCGTCCGCCTCAACCACGACTTCGCGGTCACCGGGAATCACCTCGTCTTCGCCTTCGCGCCGCACTACCTCTCGCTCGTCAACACGGTCCTGCTACGCAAGCCGCCCGTCGCGAGCGCCAGATGGCGCGCCGAGCGCGGGACCGAGATCGTCGTCATCCCGATCGACGATCCGACGACCATCCGCCGCTTCCGGGTGGACGCGTTCTTCCTCGAGCACGTGGTGAACGCCTTCGAGGAGGGCGGCCGCCTCGTCGTGGACTACACGCACTACGCGCACGCCGATGGGCTCGAGCATTTCGTGGGCGGGCTCACCAGCGGTCGCGTCGACGCGCCGCTGCAGAGCGAGATCCGGCGCATGCGCGTCGACGTCGCGCACGAGAAGATCGAGAGCGAGACGATCCTGGCCCGCGCCGTGGAATTGCCGCGCGTATCGCCGCGCATGGCGTGCAGTCGCCATCGCTACGCGTACATGGGCGGCTTCCGGTCGGCAGCCGAGGGCTCGTTCGGCGTGCTGATCAAGCACGACCTCGAGACGGGTCGGGTGGACACGTACGATCCGGGCTCGCGCGCCTACGTGGGCGAGGGAGTCTTCGTGCCGCGCCAGGGAGCAACCGTCGAGGACGACGGGTGGGTCCTGACCATGGTCTACGACGCGAACGCCGATGCGAGCCGCCTGGAGGTCCTCGACGCCGGCGCCATCGCCGACGGGCCGCTCGCATCGTGCGCGTTCGAGCAGGCGATCCCGTTCGGGTTTCACGGCGCGTTCGACGGCTCGTGAGTTGATCACATGCCGGTGCCGCCCTCTGGCGGTTCTACCGCTCCTGGCGCGACGGCATCCTCACCGATCCGACCGGCGAGCACGCCTTCGCCTCGGCGATGGACGGCAAGACGCCCGCCGACGTGACTCCCGAGTTCCTGGCGTGGGTGCAGAGCAGGCGGCGCGCTCGGCGCTCGATGCGTACCTCGAGAAGAACCCGGCCACGTTCGCCGTCCTCGTCAAGAAGCTGCGCTCGACGAGGAGCCACGACCGATCCAACGCTGACGTCGGCGGTCAGGCTTCTGAATGGCCTCAGGGGCCATTGTAACTTAGTCTACCTACATGCCGAACTCCGGCAGGTCGGCCAACCCGAAGTACATCGCGCCTCTGTCGTCCCGCGAGCGGCTCATCCTGGCGGAGTGGGAACGCGCGCGCGTCAGCCGCGTCACGCGTGCCGACGTCGCCGGCCGCTGGGGCGCCGCGAAGGCGGACAAGATCACCTCGGCTCTGGTCCGCAAGGGCGCCCTGCGCCGGGTGGGCAAGGGCATCTTCCTGGTCGTACCGCTACGGGCCCAGGGTCGTCCGACGACCCCATCGGCCGCGACGCTGGTCGCCGCCCTGCTCTCGGATGAACCCTACTACCTCGGCGGCCTCTGGGCGCTCACGCACCATCGGCTCACGCTGCAGCAGTTCGCCACGCGAATCGACGCCTTCGTCGTCCGAGACCATCGACCGCGCACGTTGGCCAACGCGCACGTGCGATTCCACCGCGTGCCGCCCTCGCGGATCGCCGCCGACGGCTACGACGTCGTCTCGATCGAGGGATCACCCGTGCGTGTGAGCACACGGGAGGAGACACTCATCGACTTGCTCGACTACCCCGACATGGCGGGCGCCACCCGCGCCGCCTTGGCACTGGTCGAGCCGGCGCTCGGAGACGTGGATCTCGGCAGGCTCGTTCGGCGCGCGTCCGCGGTCGCGGGCTCCGCCACTTGCCAACGACTCGGCGTGCTGCTCGAGCGAATGGGGGTCAGCCCCTCGAACCTCGCTGCCCTTCGCCGCCGCGCGATGGCCACGAAGTCACTGACGTCCATGGTGCCGGGCACGGCGCGAACGGGGCCGGTCAACACCCGGTGGCGCGTGGTGGAGAACGACCGGTGACCCCCGCTCGCTCTCTCCCGCCTCTTCCCGACAGGACGCTCCTGGCCGATCTCTGCCGCGAGACGGCGGCCCGAGAGCGCCTGCAGCCGCAGGTCATCGAGAAGGACTTCTATCTGACGCGCCTCCTCTGGGCGCTTGGAGACACCCTCGGTGACCAGGCGTTGCTCAAGGGCGGCACGCTTCTCAGCAAGGTCGATCTGGGATTCAAGCGGATGTCCGAAGACGCCGATCTGGTGGTACCGGGGGTCCCGTCGCGTGAGAAACGCAGCAACGTGCGGGCGCTGAACGAGGTTCGCGATGCGCTGAAGAACACTGCTGGTGTCGTCGGTGTCCGTCTTTCATTCCCCGACGGACGGCACTCCGAACGCGGCGCCCACCGGCAGTGGGAGCTCCTCTACGAGTCCGACCTCGGGCACCAGTCCATCAATGTGGAAGCCTCCCTCCGCCCGCGACTTCGGCCACCGCGACAGGTGCGTCTGGCACAGCTTCTCGCTGAAGACACGCTCATCGGTTCCTACTCTCCGGCTTCTTGCTACGCGCTCGACGCCGACGAGGCGCGCGCCGAGAAGGTCCGGGCGGCATTCACCCGGGAGGCCATCCGCGATCTCTACGACCTCGAGCAGCTCGCCCGGGCCGGCGCCGACCTGAGCTCGCGCCGGTTCATCCAGCTCGTCGATGCGAAGCTCGCGGAGCTCGACGCTCCACCGCTCCGCGAGCAGCCGGCTTCGTTCGGCGCCGCTGCCGGACCTCGTCGCCGTGAACTGGAGGCATCAGTCGCCCGCGAGCTTCAGGCGGTGCTCCGCATTGACGAGCCACCCTTTGACCTCGACGCGACCTTCGAGCGATTCAACGCCCTCTGGGGCCTCTGACCTCGTTCCACCGCGCGCCGACGCCGACGCACCAGCCCGCACCCTCGCGCGCGTGTACATCGAGCATCGAAAGCGCGATCCTCGGACATGCTCAAGGCCTCGTCGGCACTCGTCTTGGCGACGGTTTTCGCGTGCGGTCAGGGCTCTTCGGGATCAGGGTCCGCCGACAGCGGCGCCGACACCTCGAGCTCCGGCGGGTCGAGCGGGGGGTCGGGTTCGTCCGGAGGTGGGAGCGGAGGTAGCAGCAGCAGCTCGAGCGGAGGCAGTAGCGGTAGCAGCTCCGGCAGCAGCAGTAGCTCGGGGAGTGGTGGAAGCTCCGGCAGCAGCGGCAGCTCCGGAAGCAGCAGCGGGGGAAGCTGCCCCACGAACTCCGACGCGCAGCTCGATACGGGCGTCGCCTTCTCGAACAGTTGCACGCAGGCGCCATGCTACAGCGCGGGGAGCGTCATCAAGACGAGCGGCGGCACGTCCTTGTGGGATATCGACGTCGACGCGTTCGGCACGAGCACCGGCAGCGGGACGATGAGCATCGACTACACGGGGACCGGAACCATCTCGTGGACGATCGACTACACGGGCATCAACAGCTCGCCCGTGAACGGGTATCCCAACGCCCAGTTTGGAAGCGCGGACGGCGCGCCCGTTTCGACGCCGGGAAGCCAGGGCCTGACGTTTCCACAACTGCTGAGCGACATGAGCTCGCTCGTCATCGAGACGAACTATGCCCTCGAGTGCAACACGTGCCCGGGCAACATGGACGTCATGTACGACCAGTGGCTGACGCCCACCGCAGTCTTCAGCGGCGGCCAGAGCGGCTCCCAAGAAGTGTCGATCTTCCTCTACTACGCCTTCGCGGAGAACGTGGCGACCGGCACCCCGGTGGCCACCGTGACGGAGCCCGTGACCATCAACGGCAGCACGAATCCCGCCTTCGTGTGGGACGTATTCGCTCCGGGTGGCCTCAGCGCTGGCCACCAGATCATCGTCGTCCCCGAAGCCAACCATCAAGGACAGATGTCCGGCGACGTGACGTTCGATCAGCTGCCCATCCTGAGCAAGGTCGCAAGCATGGCTGGAGAGTCGAGCTGGTACTTCTCGGGCCCCATCCTCGGCACGGAGTTCGGAGACGGCGCGACCGCCAATTTCAC
>DATJYG010000652.1:0-16208 GCA_035499695.1 Polyangiaceae bacterium | reverse complement strand
CATCTGCTGGCGCTGCGTGAGCCCTTGCATGGTTCGCCAAGGCTACTGAACGTGCGTACCTGCCGTCAACAATCAGGGAACAGCTTGTTCAGAGCCTCTCCACAACCCTTGTTGAGCGGCTTTTTCGTTCAGCCATCCCCCAACTTTGTCGCTTGGGGCCCCCGCCCCAAGCGGGATCATCCACCCCACTTCGTGAGGAAGGTCATGTCCCAGTCGACGTGGCAACTCTCGCAGGCCTCGTCCTTTCCGTCCTTGCGCACGAGGTTCTGCGCGAAGTTCGCGTCCATCCACTTGCCGAGCGCCTTCTTGTCGCTCCTGTCGAGCTGCTTGATGCGCCCCTGGTGACAGGAGTCGCAGAAGAGCGGCTGTCCCTGCAGCGAGAGCTTGGCGACGAACTCGTCCCACATCTTGGCGGCGACCTTCTTGCGCCGCGTCTGCGCGGCGAAGTCTCCCTCGGTGTGGCAGTCGCCGCACTTGGCGCCGAGCGACTTGGCGAGCAGCTTCATCACGCCTCGCAGCGTCTTGGGCTCGAGCTTCTCGATGGGCGGCAGGTTCTTCGGGTCGAGCCCGAGCGCCTGAAGCTCCGCGACGAGGGCGCTGGGCATCGGCGCCTTCATCTCGATGACCTCCGGAGTCGGCGTCGGCGTCCCCGTCGGGGTCGGGGTCGGGGTCGCGGTCGGGGTCGCGGTCGGGCTTGCGGTCGGGCTTGCGGTCGCGGTCGCAGATTCGCCCGTGCTCGCAGTCGGCGTCGTGCTGCCGATCGCCGGAGCATTCTGGGCCGCGCCCCCGCACGCCGCCGCGACGATCCCCGCGAGCAGCATCCCGTACAGCGCGATCACTCGCTTCATTCAGAACTTTCCGCTCGTCGTCAGGAACGTCAGCTTCTCGTTCGTCTCTCTCAGACGCGCCGAGAGGATCCGCACGCAGTTCCAGAGCACCTCGTACGCCAGTTCCTTGTGGAGGAAGAGCAGGTCGTCGAACGCCTCCTTGGTGATCACGAGCATCCGGCACCGCTCGTGAACCCTCGCGTCCGCCGATCGCGGCGATTCGTCGAGGAGCGACATCTCGCCGAACACCTCGCCCGGCCCGAGGACCGCCAGCGCCTCCTCCCCCATCCCGGCGACCTCGCGCGAGATGCGCACCTTGCCCTCGAGGATGATGAAGAGCTTGTCCCCCGGGTCGCCGTACTGGAAGAGCTTCGTCCCGGTCGCGTGCGACTCCTCGTTCGTCGCGTTCGCGATGATGGCCAGCGCCTCGCGCGTCAGCCCGTCGAAAAAGGGGACCCGCGCGAGCTGCTCTTCCCGCTCGGTCATCGGCTCCGGCGGCGGAGGTGCGGATACGCTCGCGCTCACGATCGACTCGCACGCGAGAGTACGAGTTTTTGCGCTGGGATGCGAACTACGCTCAGTGCGGGTCGTGGATGGCCATCCAGCGCTCGGCGTCGAGCGCGGCCATGCACCCCGAGCCCGCCGCGGTGACGGCCTGGCGGTAGGTGAAGTCCTGCACGTCGCCGCAGGCGAAGACGCCGGGGACGTTCGTGTACGAGCTGCCGGGGCGCGTCTTGATGTACCCGTTGTCGTGCAGCTCGAGCTGACCGGTGAAGAGGTCGGAGTTCGGCGTGTGGCCGATGGCGACGAAGAAGCCGGTCGCGGCGACGTTCATCACCTCGTTCGTCTTGATGTTCTTCACGCGCGCGCCGGTCACCTCGCCGCGCGACACGTCGAGAATCTCGTCGACCACCGCGTTGTAGAGGATCTTGATCTTCTGGTTCTTGAAGACCCTGTCCTGCATCGTCTTGCTCGCGCGGAACTCCTCGCGCCGGTGGATCAGCGTCACCGTCTTGCAGAGGCCCGACAGGTACGTCGCCTCCTCCATCGCCGTGTCGCCGCCGCCCACGACGATGACGTCCTGGTTGCGGAAGAAGGCGCCGTCGCACACCGCGCAGGCGCTCACGCCCTTGCCCTGCAGCGCCGACTCGCTCTCGAGGCCGAGCCACTTGGCCTGCGCGCCGGTGGCGATGATGAGGGTCCGCGCCTTGTGCTCGACGTTGCCGTCGGCCGCCCACACGGTGAAGGGGCGCTTCGAGAGGTCGACCTTGATGATGTCGTCGGTGACGATCTCGACGCCCTGCACGACGGACTGCTCGCGGAACGCCTTCATCAGGTCCGGCCCCGTGACCTTCTCGGGGAAGCCGGGGTAGTTCTCGACGTCGTTGGTGATCATGAGCTGGCCGCCCGGAATGCCCCCCTTGGCCAGGCCCTCGAACATGAGGGGCTTGAGGTTCGCGCGCGCAGCATAGATGCCCGCGGCGTGCCCGGCGGGGCCGGAGCCGATGATGATGACGTTACGGACTTCGCTCATCTCGCGAAAAAAGTAACACTAGAACCGGTACGACGCACCGACGTTGATCACGTTGATGGCGCTCGTGATGGTCCCGAGGTTCACGGGCCAGAGCGAGCGATACTGTGTGTTCCCGTTGGAACAGACGCCCCCTGCCTGAGCCGTGGACGCTCCCGCGCACTGCTCGCCCGAGAGCGCATTGAGGCCGGACGGCCCGTTGTTCGTGAGCGTCCCGAAGAACACGTGCCCGTAGCCGGCCATGAGGTCGAGGGCGTTCCCCTTGGTCTCGCTGAACTTGATGCGGTAGGTGCCACCGAGGGCGAAGCCGATGCGATCGGACGCGACGAAGTCGATGTTCTGGTACGTCGAGTCGGCGGCGGCGGTCTCGAAGAAGGCCCCGGCGCGGATCGCCAGCTGGTCGGGCAGCACGTTGTAGTCGCCGCCGAGGCGCACGCCGAAGACGTCCTTGAAACGGTGAGGCACGTCGGCGTTCGGCGGGAGCTGGCCGGGAATCTGCGGGTTGGCCGGCAGCAAGCCGTGCCCTGCGGAGTCGCCCGGGAAGCGGATCTGGATGGTGTCGAACGCGCTGTCGTTCGCCCACGTGAAGTCGGCCTCGACGTCGAACACGTCCGTGGCCATCGGGTCGCGCACGTGCGGCTGCGGCGGTACGTCGCTGCGCGGCTGGTGGTAGCGAACGCCGAGCTTGGCCTCCATCGGCAGCGGCACGTTGATCTTCGCGTTGCCGCCGTTGCCGCACGGGTTGTTCGTGAGCATCGGGTTGTTGCAGTTCGGAAGGGCCGTGTCGCCGTAGACGATCTGGCTCGCGTTCGGGTTCTTGTATGCGTACTGGTAGTAGAAGGCCTGCGTCGTCACGTCGCCCGTCGCGCTGATGGGCCCCATGAACTTGTACCAGGCGGCGACGTCGAGCCGATCGACCGGCGTCCAGATGGCGCCCAGCGTGAATCCCGGGATGAAATAGTCGTGCGCCTTGAGCTCGGAGCGCACGTCGTTGTTCCCTGGCGTCTGCGTGGCGGCATTCGCGTCGGCAAGCGCGGGAGACACGTTGATGAAGTCGATGGTCGGGGCCGTGCCCGCGATGAACGCCGCGCCGAGGCGCAGGTTGTCGACCGCCTCCCACCCCACGCCGATCGTCGGCGTGAGGAGCACCACGTTGGAGCTGACGAGCATGTAGCGCTGAGGAGACGGCGTGCCGTTGTTGATGAAGTCGGGCCACGACACGTTGCCGACCGCGCTCGGGCCGAGGATGGCGATGCCCAGGCCGATGCGGTCCGTGAGCCGGTAGGTGAACGCGAGCTGCGGATCGGGGAAGAGGCTCCCGTTGTTGCAGACCTGCGGATAGGTCGCGCCGGCGGCCGTTCCGTCGTTCGTCACGTCGTTGGATGCCTTGAGGCGCGTGAAGCACGTGTTCTGCATCGAGAGGTTCGCCTGCAGCGTCACGCGCGTCGGCTGACCGGCGAGGCCCGCGGGGTTGTAGAACGTCGCGAGCGGGTCGCTCGCGCGCGCAACCCACGCGCCGCCGCGCCCCTCCTGCTCGGACCCGTTGTCCGGGAACTCCATGACGCCGGTCGCGCGCGCGACGCCGGACAGGAGCCAGAGGGACGAGACGACCGCCGCTGCGACGAAGGGGGCCCCACGCATGGGCCGCGACCTTATCAGATTACGGCAGAGCTACGGCTCAGTCCTTGACCGGCGTCGCCTTTAGAGACGCGCGGCCTTCCTTCACGTAGACGCTGAACTTCACGCGCTTGCAGCCGTGCCGCTGGATGAGCGCGTCGCGGTTCTTCTTCAGCGTGTGCGAGAACTTCTCGTACGTCAGACCGTCGGTCGCCTCGCCGCACTGCTTCTTGGTCCGGATGAAGTCCTCGTAGACCGCGAGCCACTCGGCCGAGTCGTCCTGCACCACGCGGTTCTCGCCCGTCGCCTGCGCCATGACCTCGGCCGGGACGGAGCCGACCATGGTCGCCTCGTCATCGTCCTCGCCGCCCTGGGCCGGGGGGGGCGGCGGTGCGGGCGGCGGCGGTGCGGGACGCACCCCGACGGGTGTGACCCCGGTCGGCTGCGGAGGCGCCGCGAACGGGGGAGCCGCCCCCTGCAGCGTGTGCACCGGTGCCCTCGGCGGCGGCGCCACGGGGGCGGGCGCGGGGGCTGGTGCCGGCGGCGGGGGCGCAGGGCGCGCCTGGACCGCGGGCGGCTGGCGCGGTGAAGGCGCGGGGGAGGGCGCTGGGAAGGCCGCCCCGGGCGACGGCACTGCGCCGAACCCGACGGGCGGCGGAGGCTGGGGTCGCGGCGGGCCGAGGGGTCCACCGAGGCCAGGCGCCGAGGGCGCAGGCGGCGGCGGGACGACGGGAGCCATGTTGGGGCTCGACCCGCCGTCGGACATCGGGAAGGAGAAGGCGCTCATCGCCGGCTGCGCCGGAACGGGCCCGATGATCGATTCGAGGTCGGCCGGCTTGCGCGTCACGCCACCGGACTTCTCGATGGCGCGCTCCATGCCCATGTTGAGGTTCTGCGCCGCGAGCCGGTACGATCCGCGGAAGCGCGCCACCTGCAGGCCGTCCATGACGCCCGCCTTCAGGCGCTCGGCCTGCATGACCAGCTCGCGCAGCGGCAGCGTGTGTTCGAGCACGGTCATCCCGACGCCGAGCACCGACGCCAGGAAGACCACCGCCACGAGGAGCAGCCAGGGCACGTTCTTCTTGTCGTTGTCGTCGGCGTTCGCGAGGAAGCCCATGGGGCCCGCCAGCGGCGCCTTGGCACGCGCCACCAGGAATCCGCCGCCCTGCGTCCACACGTCGCCCGGCAACCGCGCGAACATCGCCCCCAGGTCGTCGCTCATCATGCGCACGTCGGTGCGCCCGCCGTCGCCGTAGGCCTTGTCGTCGATCTTGGCGAGGTCCGCTGCCACCTGGTCGAGCTTCTCGGCGTCGAACCCGTCGACCCCCACGCCCCCGGCGACCTTGGCGCCGTTCACGTAGAACGCGAGCGCCGTGCGCGTGCGCTTGGCCAGCTCGGTCACGAAGCGCTCGTTGATCTCCTTGAGCCCGACGATGGCGCCCGCCGGTCTCTGCGTGACGTCGTATTCGACCGGGCGCGCGACGACGACGTACACCTTGCTGCCGAGCAGCCAGACGTCGTCGCGCAGCCACCCGTGGAGCGCGTCGTTGACGGCCGGGTATCCGCCGAGCTCGAACTCGTCGTTGCCCGCGACCTGGTCGTACCCGAGCTCGGCGATGACCTGACCATCGCGGTCGACCGCGAAGAGCGCGTCGGCGCGGTAGTCCGCCGGGATCGCGTCGTTGATCGACCCGAGCGCCTTGCGCGCGGCATCGCGCGGCGGCCCCGGGATCTTGCCCGTCTTGACGCCGTTGGCCCCGACGAGCGCGCCCTGCAGCGTCGCGTCGACGCTTCCGACGAGGAGTGCGTCGAGCCGGCGTCGAGCGTCGATCTTCATCGCCCACTCGACGGTCTGGCTGTCGGACGCGAGACCCTCCTTGAGCGCTCGGGTCCCTTGCCGCGAGTACTGCCCGACGGCGACGTACATGACGTACATCGCCACCGCCACGGCGAGGCCGAGCACGACGTACCAGACGCGCGAGAGGATCATCACGGCCTAGGTGCCTCCGAGGCCCAGCGGTTCCTTCAGGTCCACTTCGCGCTCCCCCACGTTGACGCCGTCCTGCGGTTTTCCGGTCGGCTTGCCGTCGAAGTACGCCTTGAGCGTGTACTCGCCCGGCGGCACCTGCAGCGCGAAGTTGCCCTCGCGATCCGGCATCGCGAAGTCGACGGCGTTCGGCTCGACGACGACGTACATGACGATGCTCGGGAACATCTGGTCGCGGATGACGTGCACGCCCGCCCCCGCGGCCGCGTAATCGCGCGTCGACCCCGGCGCCGTCGGCGTCGGGGCCCAGGCGGCGTTCTTCTCCTCGTAGAGCTGGTGGGGGAACGGGTCGGAGTTCTTGAACTGAAGCCGTGTCCCCGGCGAAACGACGATCGTCGACGGCGTGATCCGGCCGCCGGTGACGAAGACTTTCTCCGAATCGTGGGGCTGGGCGGCGCCGGAGCCGATGGCGGCGACGCAAACGTCGCGTGAGACGCTGGCCGTGAGCTTGCGGAAGTCCTGCTTCACCGTGGGGGACGGCTCGCGCCACGTGTAACGGTGCGCGTCGGGCTTGGCCGCCTCGGCGTAAACGCCGGGAAACAGCCGCTCCCAACCCTGGACCTTCCCCTTCACCGAGGTGGGGCCTCCGGCGAGGATGGTCCCGCTGACGAGCGCCGATGCGAGGACGACCAGCGGGGCGACGATCGGGCTTCGCTTGGCGCGAGGCATAGCCTTTGAGCCCAAACCGTACCTGACGGCCGGATCCTGTGTAAACCGCGAATTGGCCCCTTGGGTCGGCTAAAGGGGCGCCTCTACAGGCACTACGCCCAATTGCACGAGCTCCTGGTCGCGGACCACCTCGAGCTCGAGCGGGCCGTCGCCCGTCTCGCGCCAGCGCCCGAGGACCCGGTGCACGTCGTCGACGCTCTCCACGCGCTGCGTCCCGATGCGCACGACGACGTCGCCGGCCCGGAGGCCCGACTTGGCCGCCGGACCCCGCTCGTCGAAGCCGCTGACCTCGACGCCGCTCGCGTGCGAGAGCCCCAGGCGCCTCGCCAGGTCGCGAGACAGGGGCCGGTTCTGCGCCGAGATGCCCAGCCAGCCGCGGCGGACGCGTCCGGTGGCCATCAGCTCGGCCACGACCCACTTGGCGGTGTCGATGGGCACGCTGAAGCTGAGACCCTGGGCGCCAAGGATGATGGCGGTGTTGACGCCGACCACGCGCCCGCGCGAGTCGACGAGCGGGCCGCCCGAGTTGCCGGGGTTGAGCGCCACGTCGCTCTGGATGATGCCCTCCATGGCGCGCCCGTCGCGCGCGCGCATCGTGCGCCCGAGCGCGCTCACGACGCCGGCGGACACGGTCGAGCTGAACCCCAGCGGGTTGCCGATGGCGACGACGAGCTGACCGACCTTCAGGCGCGCCGAGTCGCCGAACGACGCGTGGCTCGGCGCCGGCTCGCTCGTGCGCACCACGGCGAGATCGGTCGCGTGGTCGAAGCCGACGACGTGCGCGCGGGTCGTCGTACCGTCGGTGAAGCTCACCTCGAGCTGCAGTTCGCGCGCGCCAGCCGCGACGTGCGCGTTGGTGAGGACGTACCCGTCCGGCGTGTACGAGACACCCGAGCCGGCGCCGGCAGGGCCGCGAGGCCCCCGGCGCGCGATGCTGACGACGGCCGGTCCCACGCTCTCCACCACGCCCACGACCGCGCGCGAGTACGCGTCGAGCGCCTCGGCGTCGAAGTCCAGAGGTGCATCCATTCGGGTCAACGTGAGCACGACGTCGCGCGCGTCAAGCGCGCGACGCCTCGCGCGCGCCGCGCATCCAAAGGCTCAGCGGCTCCAGATCGGAAGCTCGAGCACGAAGCGCGCGCCGCGGCCTGCGTCGCTCTCGGCGTGAATCTCGCCGTCGTGCGCCTCGAGGATGTTCTTGACGATCGAGAGGCCCAGGCCGGTGCCGTGCCGGTCGCCCTTCGTCGTGAAGAACGGGACGAACACCTGCGTCAGGTGCTCGCGGGCGATGCCCGAGCCGTTGTCCTCGACCACCACGCGCACCCGTCGCGACGCCGCGTCCACTTGCGTCGTCACCACCACCTGCCCGCCCCCGGCCGGAGCCGCCTGCGAGGCGTTCGTCAACAGGTTCACGAAGACCTGAACGAGCTGCTCGCTCACGCCGCGCACCGTGAGCACGTCGGCGCCATAGCGCTTGTCGACGCTCACGCCCGCCGCCGCGAGGACGTGCTCGCAGAACGCCACCGACTGGTCGATGACGCCGTGGAGCACGACGGGGCCCGCCACGCCGTTCGACGGCCGCGCGTAGCTCACCAGGTCGCGCGTGAAGCGGAGCATCCGGTTGGCGGACTCGCTGATGCGCTTGAGCCGCTCGACGTCGTCCGCGTCGCGCGGAGCACCGTCGGCGAGCGCCTTGCGGATCAGGTAGTCCGAGTACGCCACGATCGACGTCAGCGGGTTGTTGAGCTCGTGCACGACGCCGGCGGCGATCTGGCCGAACGTTGCAAGCTTGTCGGCCTGCATCAGCCGCTCTTCGAGAACGCGCGCGTCGCGCACGGTGCGCGCGGGGGACGCCAGGTCGCGGGCCACCGCGAGCGCGCGAGTGAGGACGAGCGCGGTGCGATCGACGAGGTGCACGGTGGGCGACCGTTCGTGGTCGAGCGGGTCCACATCCGAGGCGACGTGGAGCGTGGATCCCGTCGTCGATCCGGGCAGGGGCGAAACGTGCTCGTGGGCGAGGACCGGGAAGAGGCGCGCCGGATCCACGCCGGCGGAGGACTCGCGGATCCCCTCGGGCAGCCGCCTGACGAGAACCTGGTCGCGCGGAGTCGCCGCCCCCACCGGCACGAAGCACGCGCCCACGGCGTAGCCCGGGAGGATCGCGGCCACCGCTTCGACGACCGCCGTCACGACGGCGCGCTCGCCCGAAGCGAGCGGCAGGTCGACGGCAGCCGCGAGGAGCCTGTCCAACCATGCCGCGGGCACCACGTCGGGCACGCGCGGCCACTGCGACGACGGCTCCTGATGAATGAGCGACGTGTCGCTGTGACGCGGGCGCGGCGGCACCGTCGTGTCCTTGCGCTTGGGGCGGGGAGCGCTCTTTCGCACGGCCTACTCGCCCTCCCCCTGCGTGCGCTTGTCCTCGTCGATCTTGGGCCCCGACGCCGGTGCCGATCGATCGAGGTCCAGGATGCGCGCGCGCCCGACGTAGCTCTTCGTCTCGTAGCGCGTGATCTTGCCGATCTTGCGCACGATCTCGGCCATGCGCTCCGCCTCGTTGTAGATGACCTCGGCCGCCGCGTAGGGCGCGCTGTCTCGCTCGAGACGACGCTTCAGGAGCTCGGCGTAGCCCATGACGCTCGTCAGCGGCTGGTTGAGCTCGTGCGCCGCGGCGCCGGCGAGCTCGGCGACGATCGCCTGACGCTCCTGGGAGAGCAGCTGCTCTTGCGCCTGCGCGAGCTTCTGCTCCATGCGCATCTTCTCGCGAAGGTCGGTGAAGATGCCGACCGAGCCGACCGGCTGGTCCTCCTCGTAGAGCAGCGCCGCCGAGAGCGACACGGGCACGCGCTCGTCGGCCACCGCGAGCACCTCCGTCCGCAGCCCTTCGACGCGCCCACCCCCGGCCTTGATGAGGCGCATCACGTCCTTGGCTACGCCCTCCGGGTAGAGGGTGCGCACGTCACGACCCACGAGGTCGGTCACGCGCACGCCGTAGATGCGCTCGGCCGCCGGGTTGGCGAGCAGGATGCGGCCCTTGAGGTCGGCGCTGACGATGGCGTCGACCGACGAGTCGATGATTCTCTGCAGGAAGTCGCGCGTCTTCTGGAGCTCGTGCTCCACGGCGCGCTCCTGCGTCACGTCGCGGAAGGTGCAGAGGACGACGCCCTCCTCCCGGAGCACCGAGTTGAAGTTGACGCTCAGGATCGCGATCTCGCCGTCCTTGCGCTTCACGCGCACGTCGACGTTCTGCGGGTAGAGGCCCTGCGCGAAGCCCTGGCGCAGGTCGTGCGCGAGCTTGGCGTCCTCGGTTGCGAACAGGTCGCCCACGCGGCCGCCGCGCAGGTCGGTCTCGCTGTAGCCCATGATGGCGCGCGCGCGCGGGTTGGAGAACAGGAGGTGCCCGTCGGCGTCGATGACGATGATGCCGTCCGCCGCGCTCTCGAAGAAATCGGCGTAGCGCTGCAGGGTGCGCAGACGCCGCTCGGCCTCGAAGCGCGCGACGGTGACCTGCTGCGTCTGGTCGCGCAGTGACTGCATGACGCGCGCGTTGCGGAGCGCGATCGCCATGGCGTTCGACACGGTCTTGCAGAGGTCGAGCTCGCGCTCGCCGAAGGTGAACGCGTGCCTGGCGCGCAGGAAGAGCACGCCCATCGGCCGCCCCTCGTAGAGGATGGGCAGGATGGCGAGCGACGAGAACGCCGTCTTGTGCCCCTCGTGGCGCACGATCTCCAGCAGGGGGTGCGTCGCGATGTCGGGCACGACGAGCGGCTCGCGGCTCGAGAGCACCTGCTGGATCTCGGGGTACTTCGCGAGGTCGATCGGCAGGTCACGCAGCTGCTCGTCGTCGCTCGCCGCGACGACGTATCCGACGTCGCCGGCTTCGCGCACGAGGACGATGCTCACGCGGTCGACGCGCGCGACCTCGGCGATGCGCTGCACGACCGTGAAGAGGATGCCGCGGAAGTCGAGGTTCGACGCCAGCGCCTGCGTCAGCTCGAGCACCAGGCGCGCGTCCTGCTCCTTCTTCTCGAGCCCCTCCACGGCGCCACGCAGGCGCAGCTGACCGCGGATGCGCGCGACGAGCTCCACCGGCTTGAACGGCTTGCGCACGAAGTCGTCGGCGCCCGCCTCGAAGGCCTTCGCGATCTCCTCGTCGGCCTCGAGCGCGGTGAGCACGACGACCGGCAGGTCCCTCGTCTCCTCGCGCGCTCGCAGGATGCGGAGGATCTGGTAGCCGTCGGGTGGCGGCATCACGAGGTCGAGCAGCACGAGCGACGGCTGCACCTTCTCGATCTGCTCGAGCGCCTCGGTCCCGGAGGCGACGGCGACGTGAGGCAGGTCGGCGTTCGCCAGAGCCTGGATCAATACGTGACGACTCACCGTGTCGTCGTCGACGACCAGGACGGGACCGCCGGCCACGTATTACAGTGTACGCGTCCGTCCGCGGAGCGAGCAACCGCGGCCGCCGCAGAAAGGGGCGTTCTGTGCCGGAGAAGAGACTCCGGGGCGGCTAGTCGAAGAGGTCGCCCTGGGGGGGGGCGCCGGTCTTGTTCGGCGTCTTCTTGCCCAGCGCCTCGTATGCCTTGCGGTTCGCGACGCGGCCGCGCAGCGTGCGGCCGACGTAGCCCTGCTGCACGAGGTACGGCTCGACCACGTCCTCCAGCGTGTCTCTCGGCTCGGCGAGAGCCGCCGCGAGCGCCTCGACGCCGACGGGGCCGCCCTCGTAGTGGTCGATGATGACGCCGAGGTACTTGCGGTCCATCTCGTCCAGGCCCGCCTCGTCCACCTCGAGGCGCTCGCACGCGGTCACGACGCGCGCGCGGTCGATCTTGCCGGTGCCGAGGACCTCGGCGAAGTCGCGCACGCGCCGGAGCAGGCGGTTCGCGATGCGCGGCGTGCCCCGCGAGCGCCGGGCGATCTCGTGCGCCGCGTCCGGCTCGAGCGGCACCGCGAGCAGCCGCGCGCTGCGCGTCACGATCTGCGCGAGCTCCTCCGGCGGGTAGAAATCGAGCCGCACGACGTGCCCGAAGCGCGATCGCAGCGGCGCCGTCAGCAGCCCGGTGCGCGTCGTCGCGCCGACGAGCGTGAAGGGCGGGACCGGGATGCGCACGGCGTTGGCGTAGGCCCCCTCCCCCGTCGAGATGTCCATCGCCAGCTCGTCGATGGCCGGGTACAGGCTCTCCTCGACCACCGGATTGAGCCGGTGGATCTCGTCGACGAACAGGATGTCGCGCGCCTGCAGCTTCGTCGTCAGCAGCGCCGCGAGCGCTCCCTTGTGCTCGATGACCGGCCCGCTCGTGGCGACGAGCTGCACGCCCATCTCGTTGGCCAGGATGTGCGCGAGCGTGGTCTTCCCGAGCCCGGGCGGCCCGGAGAGCAGCATGTGGTCGAGCGGCTCGCCGCGCCGGCGCGCCGCCTCGACGAAGACGCGCAGGTTCTCCTTGTGCTTGGTCTGCCCGACGTAGTCCGCCAGGGTGCGCGGGCGCAGTGTCCGGTCGAACTGCGCGTCGTCCCCCTGGGCCACCCCGTCCACCGCGCGCGCCGATTCGGACTCCTCTTCGCGCTCGCGCGGACGCTTGGCCATCGCCAGCGCACCTTAGCGCAACTGCATGCGTCAGACCTTGGAGAGGAACTCGCCGATCTGCGGCAGGGGCAGGACTTCGCTCGCGACGCCCGCACGCACGGCAGCACCCGGCATGCCGTTGACCACCGCGGTCTCCTGCGACTCGGCGATGACGATTCCCCCGGCGGCGCGGATGGCGCGGGCGCCCTCCACGCCGTCGTCGCCCATGCCCGTCAGGATCACGCCGACGCACTTCAGCCCCGTCGCCGCGACGCTCTTGAACAGCTTGTCGGCGCTCGGAACGTAGCGATCGGTCGTCGCCGCGGGCCCTACGCGCAGCTTGACCTCGATACCCTGCTTGACGACCTCCATGCACTTGCGGCCCGGGCACACGAAACCCTGTGCCTGGCCCACGAGGTCCCCGTCGGACGCCTCGGTCGTCTTCACGACGCCGCGCTTGTCCAGGCGCTCGGCGAAGGTGCGCGTGAACTTGTCGGGCATGTGCTGCGCGACCACGAACCCGGCGGTCGTCAGCACCGGGAGCTTCGCGAAGATCGACAGCAGCGCGCTCGGGCCGCCGGTGCTGCTCGCGATGGCCACCAGCGTCTTGGGCGACCGGTACGGCCTCCCGCTCACCGCCGACGGCTCGTCCCACGAGGCCGGCGACCCGTCGGGGTTGAAGGCGCCGCTGTTCATGCGGCGGATGAGGGACGTCGGCACGAACGACGGCCGCAGGGCGCGCACCAGGAGCACCTTCTGCAGGATCTCCTCGCGCACCTCGGTCGCCTCGGGCCCCAGGCGCTCGGGCTTGGGGACGAAGTCGAGCGCACCGAGCTCCAGCGCCTTGAAGACGTTCTCCCGCTGCGCGTAGCTCGAGATGACGATGACCGGCGTGGGCGCCTTCGCCATGAGGATGCGCAGGAAGGTGAACCCATCCATGCGCGGCATCTCGAGGTCGAGGGTGATGACGTCGGGCTTGAGCGAGGTGGCGAGCTTGAGCGCCTCCTCCCCGTCGCCCGCCTTGCCGACCACCTCCACGTCCTTCCGATCGGCGAACACCTCGGCGATGTTGCGGCGGTTGTAGGCCGAGTCGTCGACGACGAGCAGGCGGATGGGCTTCGTTGCTGCGGGATGGGTCACGTTTGAGGCGCCGGCGGCGGTTCTGTCGCGCCGCTGGTGAGCGGCTTTCGGTAAACCAGGTCTTCCCTCAGATGTAATAGCTCAAACGCGGTCGAAACGTTGAGCAGCGACTCGGAGTGGCCCAGCAGCAGCACTCCGCCCGGGTTCAGCCGTTCGTAGAGCGTCTCGATGGCCTTCTTGCGGGCGCGCGTGTCGAAGTAGATGAGAACGTTCCGGCAGAAGATCGCGTCCGCCGCCCCCAGGAGGCGAGATCGCTCGTCGTCGAGCAGATTCATCTGCCCGAAGTGGCAAAGCGAACGGATGGGCTCATTGACGTGCCATTCGCTGCCGCGTTGCGTGAAGAAGGCGCGGCGCACGTCCGGGGCGGTCGCGCGGAAGCTCGCGTCGCCGTAGACGCCCCTGCGCGCCGCCGCGACGCACTTGCGGGAGATGTCCGACCCGTAGATCCGGACGTCCCAGTCCGAGAAGAGGCGCGACGACTGCACCAGCATGGCAATCGTGTACGGCTCCTCGCCGGTGGAGCAGCCGACGCTCCAGATGGAGAGCCGCCGCCGCGGGCGCGCGAGGCCCTGCAGCATCGGCAGCAGCTCCTGCTGGAACGACCGGAGCTGGCGCTCCTCGCGGAAGAAGTACGTCTCGTTGGTCGTGAGCAGGTCGACGGCCTCGTCCCACTCCTCCTCGCGGCGCGCGCCGAAGCGCAGGTAGTGGTGGTACTCGCCGAAGCTCGAGAGCTTGAGGACCGTCAGGCGCTCGCGCAGGCGTCGCTCGAGGGAGAAGCGCGCGTCCTGCCCGAACTGCAGCCCGGTGCGGGCGGCGAAGAGGTCGCGGAGCAACCGGAACTCGTCCGGCTTCAACGTGACGGCGTCACCGAACGGAGGGGTCCTGCGCACTCAGTCCCCCGCCTCCGGGGCGCGCGTGGAGTACGAGGGGGGCCGCTCGCTCACGGCGGCGGCGATGGCCTCGCGGACGATGGGATCCTTCTCGCGCTCGTAGCGGGCGCGGAGCAGCGCCTGCGCAGAGGAGCTCCGGTCCTGCCCCAGCAGCTCTGCGGCGACGCGGCGCACCTCCCAGGACGGGTGGTCGAGCGAGAGCCCCAGGCGCGCGAGGGCACGGGGGCCCGGACTCACGCCGACGATCGACAGCGCCAGCTTCACCGCCTCGGGGTCCGGATGGTCGAGCGCCGCGAAGAGGGCGTCCTCGCACTCGGACTGCACGTGCTGGGACGCGCGCGGCGAGGACGCCAGCGGGCCTATCGCCTCGATGGCGGCGCACGCCAGCGCCGCGTCGGAGTGGGTCACGAGGGGGCGCGCGGCCGCGAGGGCGCGCGCCGGGTCCGCGTCGCCGAGCGCGCGGAGCGCCGTCGCCGTGAGGACGGGGTCGCGCGTGTCGCGCACGACGCCGGCGAGCGGCTCGGCGCGCCCCAGCTTGCCGAGCGCGCGCACCGCTGCGAGCTGCACCTCGTGCTCCTCGTCGGCGAGTGCGAACACGACGGCGTCCCCGGCGGCGTCGCCTCCGGCCTGCGCCAGCGCGTCCACCGCGGCACGCCGCACGCGCGGGTGGTCGTGCGCGAGCGCCCGCTCGAGGACGCGAACGTCGTCGTCGCCCAGCTCGCGCGTCGAGGCGATCGCGCCGAGCAGGATGCACGCGAGCGCGAGGGGGTCGCCGGCGCTGGATTCGCGCAGCAACGCGCGCGCGGCATCCACGTGGCGGGCGGCCAGCTCCGAGACGGCGATCGTCGCGGTCGCCGCCACGCGCTCGTCCTCGTCGTCGACGAACGTCGCGACGCGCTTCAAGTCGTCGGGCTCTCCCAGCGGACCGATCGCGTCGAGCGCCGCCACGAGCACCTCGAACGAGTGCTCCTCGAGCGCCTCGCGGAGCGCGGCGCGCACGACGGCGACCTCGGCGCCTTCGAGCGACGAGGCGATGCCGAGCGCCGCGGCGCGCACGTACGGCTTCGCGAAGCGCGCCGACGCGAGCAGAGGCGCGGCCGCCGCCGGGCCGAAGAGACGCACCGCGAGGTCGGCCCGCTCGGCCACGTCGTCCTCGGCGAGCGCCTCGACGAGCACCGGGACGTCGCCCACGTCCCGCCCGAGCCCGAGCACCAGCAGCGCCCCACCGCGCGCCCGCGCATCCTCGGCGTCGAGCGCCATGCGTCGCGCGTTGGCGAGCCCCGCCTTCCTCTTGGAGAGTGCATCGCGCGCGTTCTCGAGCAGCTTCGCGTCGTCGGGCTCGGACGCCCGCGCCACCAGGTCACCCAGCGCGACCACCGCCTCGCGCGCGATGGTCGGGGACGAGTCTCCGGTGGCCAGCGCGAGCGCGCGCACCGCGTCCGGCTCGCGCGACCCCGCCGCCGCCGCGATGGCGTAACGCCGTAGCAGCGGGTCGCGTGCGAAGGGCTCGAAGGTGCTCCACGGGAGCTGCGCCTCGAGCCGCGCGAGCGAGTCGAGCGCCGCGATCTTCTGGAACGTGTCGCTCGTGGCGAGGCTCGCGACGAGGGCTCGCGTCGCGTTGTCGCGGGCGTCTTCCCCCGCGAGCGCTGCGTTGCCGAGGGCCTCCGCAGCGGCGACGCGCACGTTGGAGTCGTCGTCGGCGAGCGACCGCGTGAGCGCCGCGGTGCCGCGCACGTCGGGCACGCCTCCGAGCACCTCGACGGCGAGCTTCCGGGCATCCGCGTCGAGCCGCGGCAACGACTCGACGACGGCGCCCACGGCGTCCGGCCCGATGGAGACGAGCGCCTCGACCGCGGCGTTGCGCAGCCCGATGTTGATGGTCTCCTCGAGCGCCGCGACGAGAGAAGCGACGACCTCCTCGCGG
>DATJYG010000651.1:0-21058 GCA_035499695.1 Polyangiaceae bacterium | reverse complement strand
CGCCGATGCTGCTGCTGCATGCGGCGAGCGAGCAAGCCGCCGCCGCCACGAGCAGCGACACGACGGCGGCGAGTGCGCTCCTCGGACGCGTCACGGCCTTCATTCTACAAAATCTGAGCGAACCGGAGGCGGCGGCGATCGGCGTACGCTGGATTGCGACATGACCGATACGCGCATCCTCCTGCCGGCAGTGGCGCTCGTGGGGCTCACCTTCCTGGTGCTCATGCAGGTGCCCATCCGCCGCTTCCGCGCGGCGTTCGCGGGAAAGGTGGGCGCGAACGACTTCAAGTACGGCGAGTCGGACCGGGTGCCGGGCGAGGTGAGCATCCCGAACCGGAATCTCATGAACCTCCTCGAGATGCCGGTGCTCTTCTACGTGTGCTGTCTCGCGTTCTACGTCACCAGGACGACCGACCCCGTCGCCCTCGGGACAGCCTGGGCGTACGTGGTGCTGCGCGCGGGTCACAGCCTGGTGCATCTCACCTACAACAAGGTGATGCACCGCCTGACGCTCTTTGCCCTGAGCAACTTCGTCCTGGGCGCGCTCTGGGTGAAGCTCGCGGCGAGCATCTGGTGACGCGCACGCGACCTCGCGCTGCGTGCCGGGTCACCGAGACGGTGTAGTCTGCCTCGCATGCGCCATCGCCACATTCGCGCGGCCTTCATTCCGCCCCTCGCCACCGCGCTGGGCGTGCTCACCGCCGCCTGCAGCTCGAGCTCTTCGTCGAACGGCGGGGACACGTCTCTCGATGCGGGCTCGGACACGAGCGCCGCCTTCGATGCGGGCGGCGACGCGGCCGACGCGGGCGCAGACGTGAGCGACGGAGCCTCGACGGACGCCTCCCCCGACGCGGGCACGGACGCGAACGTCGACGCGGGGACCGACGCACCGCTCGACGACGGCGCGACCGACGCCATGGACGCCGCGACGGGGGACCTCGGCGCGCTGTCGTTCGACGGCATCGACGACTGGGTGCACCTGCCCGCCGCGCCGGGCGGCGCGAGCGAGGTGGCCTTCTCGGTGGAGCTCTGGTTCCGGACCACGACCGTCATCGGGAACATGTTCGAGGTCTACGACTCCGGAGGCGGGGCCGATCGCTTCCTCTCGCTCAACTCGGGCGCCGTTTGCTTCTACGTCTACGCGAGCCCGTACCAGCAAATCTGCACGACCGCGGCGACGTACGGCGACGGCGCCTGGCACCACGCGGCGGGCACGCTCGGCGTCGTCGGCGGGATGAACCTCTACGTCGACGGCCAGCCCGCGGCCACATCGGCGACACCCACCGCCTCGACCTTCACCTCGGACACCGACTTCCGTCTCGGAATGGGCCATACCGCCTTCGACAGCCAGATCGTCTTCTTCCAGGGGGATATCGACGAGGTCCGCGTCTGGAGTGTCGAGCGCTCGGCGGCCGACATCGCCGCGAACTACAAGCGCACGATCGACCCCTCCACCACAGGCCTGCAGGGGTACTGGAAGCTCGACGAGACGGGCACCGCGAGCACCACCGCGGACGCGACGAGCGGCGGGAACGACGGGCAGCTCATGAACTTCACGTTCACGCCGTCGCCGTGGATCAGCCCCGGGGCCTTCTGAGCGGCGTAGACTGGGACCGAGATGCGTTGCCGGGGGTGTGGCGCGGACGTCGAAGCGCACGTTTTCCCGGGGGCGCACGTGCGCTGTCCCGCGTGTGGAGCGGACAACGTCGTGGACGCGCCGGCCGAACCGCCCGCGGCGACACCCTATCGCGCGCCGGCATCACGCCACGTCGAGCCGCCCGCGCATCACGGCTCTGCGTCGCACGATCTGGGTCCGCTGTGCCCGCGCTGCACCCGGCTGCTGCAGGCGACGCACGGACCCGATCTCGCGTGCGCAGCTTGCGGAGGTGCGTTCGTAGATCACGGCGACCTGACCGCGCGCATCGACGCGGCCCGGCCCGGCGGACCGCAACCCGATGCGCCCAGGCACGCCCGCGGCGCCCCTCGCGAGCGCGAGGTGCACTACGCCCGCTGCCCCACGTGCGCGCAGCCGATGACGCGCATGAACTTCGGCACCCGGTCCGGGATCATCCTGGACGTGTGCCGCGCGCACGGCACCTGGTTCGACCGTGGGGAGCTCGATGCGGTCCTCGACTTCGTGCGCGAGGGCGGGATCGAAGACCAGGCCACGCCGCCGCCGCCACCCGCGGGGAACAACGAGGAAGCGGAGGCGCTCCTTCGCGTCGCCCAGGCGGAGCTTCGCGCGGAAGCCGTGCAGCAGCAGCGCGCCGTCGAGCAGGTCACCGACTTGGTGCTCTTTCTGTTCCGACGTGGTTACGGGCCGAGAAGATGGTGACGTGACGCACTCGAATCGCGGGTGAGTGCGTCAAACGTGATGGATCGTCGCGAATCCATCCGGGCGAGCGGGCTCGGTGCGCGTCGCGAGCCGAGCTTCGCCATGACGCGCGCTGCATCGCGATCCATCGCGAGCGTGCTCCCTTCCTTTCTCGAGGACTCACGCAGTCTCGCGGAGGTGCGCGATGGTCGGCGGCGCACACACACTGGCACGTGCGGTGCTTGGACGACCGCTGCCCATGAAGCTCCTGCGCCTCCTCGGACTCCCTGCTCTTTTGCTCGCTGCGTCATGCTCGTCCGCGCCCACGTCGGGGTTCGGCGAGCACTCGGCCACCGGCAACGCCGCCGTCGGCGGCTTCCCCGGCTGCTCCGGCTTGTACAACAAGAACCCGAGCCCCACGGGCGCGTACTACGCGACCGACTTCGGGTGCTCGTCGAACCCGTACTTCACGGACCCGGGCGACACGTGCGGCTCCGCGTCGTGCATCCAGAGCGGCTACGACGAGGGCGTCTGCACCAGCGGCATGAGCAAGGCGGAGTGCCAGCGCACGGTGAACTGGTACTCGGTCGGCGGCTCGAGCTACGGCTGCGGCACCAGACTGCAGGTAAGCAATCCGTCGAACGGCAAGTCGGTCGTCGTGATGGTGCTCGACGACGGACCGTCGTGCACCGTCGAGAACGACGCGAACTTCTGGGTGCTGGACGTCTCGTACCCGACCATCATGTACCTCTTCGGATCGGAGGAGGGCTGGGGCGACCACGCGCGCGTCGACGCAGTGGTGGTCGACTCGACGACGCCCCTCGGTCCCGTCGGCAGCGGGAGCCCTCCTCCCCCTCCCCCTCAGAAGGACGCCGGATCGGGCGCGCCCGACGCGGGCTCCGGCGTGGCTTGCTCGACCGACGGCGATTGCAACCCGGGTTCCGACGGCTCGGGCCAGATCTGCATCGACAACGTCTGCGTCGACGGCTGCAACGCAAACTGGGAGTGCCCCGGCAGCACCACGTGCGTGAGCGGTCTGTGCCAGTGAGCACGTAAGTAGAGGTGCATCGAGCACCTTCGCGCCGTACGCTGGTCGACCATGCCGATCGCTCACCCGCGACCTCGCGCTCGTCGTCCTCACCTCGCCGCCGTCCTCACCCTCCTGGCCGGCCCATGCCTCGCGTCGTGCGCGACGGACAACGCTTCGTCCGAGACGCGCGGGCAGGACGCGTACGTGTCGCTCCCGCGCGGCGTGCATCCGCTGGCGCGACCGGAGCTCGATCGCGGGCCGCTCGATCCAGCGCGTCGCATTGCGAACCTCTCGCTCGCCTTCAGGCTCTCGCCCGCGCAGCTCGCGGATCGTGAGGCGCTGAAGCGGGCGCTGCTCGACCCCGCGTCGCCGAGCTACCACCGCTGGCTGTCGCCCGAGGAGTACGCGGCGCGGTTCGGCGCGCGGCCCGCGGACGTCGATCGGGCGTCGTCCTGGCTGGCGTCGCACGGCCTCGAGGTCCAAGGCGCTTCCCGCCTCGGATCGCGACTGACCTTCTCGGGCACCGTCGCGAACATCGAGGCCGCGTTCCGCGCGCCGATGCACCGCTTCGAGGTGGGCGGAGGGATGCACTACGCGATGACCTCGCCGCCGCAGGTGCCGGCGGACCTCGCCGACGTCGTGCTCGACGTCACGCACACGCACGACTTCTTCGGTCAGCCGGTTCCCGAGTACACGCACGCGACGAGCACAGGCTTCGCGCCGCCCGACTGGGCGAACGTGTACGACGTGGCCCCGGCGTACACGACCGGCGTCGGCGGCAAGGTGCTCACGGGAACCGGGGTGACGATCGCGGTCGTGGGGCTCGCGCCGATCGCGCAGAGCGACGTGGACGCGTGGCGGTCGACGTTCGGGCTGCCCGCATCGACGGTGACGATGAAGCTCGTGCCCAACACGGGCGCGGCGCAGTCGGGCAACGGCGCGGCCATCGCCGGCGTCATCCAGGTCGAGTGGGCAGGCGGCATCGCGCCGGGGGCGACGGTCGACTACGTGTACACGGGCGCCGACGACCAGAACCCGGACGACGCGGCGTACTACGCCATCGAGAACAATCTCGCGCAGGTGCTCAGTCAGGCGGGCGGCACCTGCGAGAGCGTCGCCGTGTCTGCGGGCTTCAGCAACAGCGACCAGAGCATCGTGGACGTCTACGCCTCGGCGGCGAACATCCTCGGGATCACCTACCTCGCCCCTGCCGGTGACGAGGGAGCGACCGGCTGCCTCGGCTACGGCTACGGCGGTCTCTACGTGAACATGCCCGCCTCCTACCCGGGCGTGACGGCCGTCGGCGGGACCGCGTTCGCAACGGGCTCGCTGACGACGGGAGGCAACGGCTACTTCACCGCCTACTCCGCCGCGGAGGAGGTCTGGGAGGACACGAACGACGAGCTCGCGGGGGTGGCCGCGACCGGCGGCGGCATCAGCTCGCTCTTCAGCCGACCCGACTACCAGGGCGCCGTCCCCACCTGCACGATCGTGGGATCGCTGCCCGTCTCGGGTGTCGTCGCGGCGAGCATGCGCCAGCTCCCGGACGTCGCGTTCACCGCCGGAGGCTCGACGGCGGCGACCATCCCCTCCTTCTTCGAGTGCACCCTCAGCGGCTCGGACTGCACCACGGCGGGCGGCACCCCCACGCTGAACACCGCCTCCGGCACGACCTTCTCGGTCTCGGCGTTCGCGGGAGTCGTCGCGCTCATGGACCAGCTCGCGGGCGGACCTCTCGGGAACATCAACCCGCTTCTCTACGGGCTGCAGACGTCGACACCGTCGGCGTTCCACGACATCACGACGGGCAACGACGAGGTCACGTGCGATCCGGGCTCCGACCCGGGCTGCCCGGCAGGGAGCCTCTATGGATATGCCGCGAGCGCGGGCTACGACTGCGCGAGCGGGCTCGGTTCGGTGGACGCGCTCAACCTGCTCACGGCGATGCTCGCGCACGCACCGACGACGGTGACGGTCGCGGCCACGCCGCCCGCGACGAGCGCCGGAACGCCCGTCGCCCTCACCGCGACCGTCGCCGTGCCAGCGCCGAACGGCAGCGCAGTCGGCGGCAACGTGGCGTTCGTCTTCCAGTCGTACACGGCCACGGGCGCGCCCGATCTGTCGTGGACGATCGGCACGTCGACCATCACGGGCGGGTTGGTCAACTCGGGCACGGCCACGCTCGCGGCGCCCATCCCGCCAGGCCTCGTCAGACCGGGTATGCAGTACGTCGACGTCTACGCCGAGTACGAGGGCGACCCGGCGCACCTGCCGTCACACTCGGCGAATGCGCGCATCACCTTCTCTCCGACGGCCCTCTCCATCTCGCCGGCGACCGCCAGCATCGGGACGACGACGAACCTGAAATTCACGGCGACCGGCGGCACGACGCCGATCACATGGTTCGTGCGTCACGACTCGACGTGCGACCCGAGCGGCAATTGCTCCTCGATCGACCAGACCTCGGGCGACTTCTTCTCCGGACCGCTGGCGGGCTCGGTCGTCGTCGGCGCCCTCGACGCCAACGGCGTCGAGCAGATCGCCGACGTCACCGTGGGGAGCACCGACGCCGGATCGCCGGACGCGGCGGCCGAGTCAGGCGTAGAAGCGGGAACGGACGCCGGCACAGAGGCTGGCATGCGCCCCGACGCTGCGGCCGACGCGAGCCCCGTCGCCGACGCGGCGATGCCGCCCATGGACGGGGCCACCGCAGACGCCGCGGGCGACAGTCAGGGTCCCGGCTCCCCGGACGCGAGCGCCGATGGTGGAGAGGACGCGGGCGGTGACGCAGCACCCTCGTCCGGTGGCAGCGGGGGCGGCTCCGGCTGCGGCTGCATCGTCGTGAGCCGCAACGGAAGCCTCGGAGCGCCGGCCGCGGGAAGCCTCTCGCTCCTCGCGATCGCCGCGGTCGTCACGCGCCGCCGCCGTCGCCGCGGCGCGTGAACCGTCGACCCGGCCTCAGAGGGTCTCGAGGAACGTGCCCAGGTCGGAGATTTCCTGCGCCGACAGCGAGCCGATGGACCCGTGCTGCGCCGTCGCGCAGCGGCCGAAGCGGTCCGCGATGGTCGTCGCGCAGCCGTCGTGCAGGAGCGGCGTTCTCCAGCCCACGCCCACGAGCGGCGGAACCTGGAAGCTCCCTCCCGTGCCGATGTTCATCGTCGAGTTGTTGGTGAGCTTCGCGCCCGAGTGGCACCCGGCGCATCCGACGGCGGGCTGGAAGAAGAGCTGCTTGCCACGCTGCGCGGCATTCGCGTCGACCCACGATGGCGCCGGAGGCGCGGGGATCTTCTCCACCCACCCGGAGAGTGCGCTCATCTGCCCCGGGTCGAGCGGCGCTCCATCCATGCGCTTGGTGTAGACGTCGTTCGCGAGCGCCACGAGATCCGGCTCGTCGCCGGGCCAGTGATACGGCGCGGTCCCGGCGATCGTCCCTCGCAGCGACGGCGTGCGGCGCGGGTTGCCGTCGAGCTGCCAGACGTGCCCGTCGTCGCCCCCTTCCGGATGGCACGACGCGCATGCGATGAGCGCCCCCGCCTGCGTGTGGAACACGTCGTGTCCGGTGTCGCGGCGCGTCTGGCTCGCGAGCGGGATCACGTACGGGCCCGAGGCCGTCTCGATCCAGAGGCTCGCCGGCTCACGCGACTGGAGCACGACGTCGTCGTCCGCGTCGTAGGCGACCGCAATCGGCTGATTGTCGAGGTTGTGCGCGTCGTAGAGCTGCCCTTCCTGGGTGATGTCGGCCGACCAGGCCGGAGCAGACGGCACCGCGGCCGTGAAGAACGAGGCGAGGCTCGGGGTGTACGCGTTGCCCGGTGCGGCGATGGCGACCCGCTTGCCGTCTCGGGAGATGGCCACGTCCACCGGCAGCACGCCGTTGAACTGGGCGGCAAACTTGGTGCTGCCCGAGCTGTCGAGCACCGTGTACTGCGCGGTGACGATCGGCGGCGGGCACCCGGCACCGCCGTCGTCTTCGAAGCCCCCTGGAGGCGGCGACGGGCTGGACGCGGAAGTCGTCGCGAACACCGCCTCCGGGCCGCAACCGCCGCCGCCGTAGCCGCCTTGCGTCTGCGTCTGGATCAGCGAGAGCGACTCGGCCTGGTGGACGGCGAGCGTCAGCCCGCTGGTCGTGGTCACGGCGCGCCACATCACGTGGGTCGACGTCCCGGGGAACTGCACCGGCGAGTATCGCTGCGTGACGGTGCCGTTGCTTCCGATGCGCAGGATCTCCGCGGACCGGAAGGAGGTGACCGCCAGGCCCTTGTCGTCGAACAGGACGTCGCGCAGATCGCGCTCGATGACCCACCGATGCACCGCCGCACCGCCCCTGGACGGGAACGCCACGAGCTCGCCCGTGGCGCAGGCGACCCACACGAGATCGGTCGCCCACTCCCACGCGACGCCGCGCGGAGCGGGGCACACGTCGCGCCGCGCCACGATGGCTCCCGTGTACTCGTTGATCGTGAGAAGAGCGCCGCTGCCGCGCAGCGCCACGTGCACGAGCTGGTAGCCGGCGTCCTCGACGACACGACCGGGCTCGTCGCCCGGGTTCAGCGCGACGGCGTAGGCGACCTTCTTCGTCTTGAGGTCGACGCCATAGATGGCGTCGCGATCCGAGTCGGCCGCCACTGCGAAGGTCCCATCGAGCCCGACGACCAGCGTGCCTCCCGAGATCGGCGGGGGCGGCACCTTCGCCGTCACCGTGGGAGGAAGAGACGGGGGATTGGTCGGCACGGCGCCGCCGCTGCTGCCGCCGCTCCCGGCGTCGATGGCGTCGTCGCCGCTGCCGCCGCCGAAGAGCGGAGGCGGGTAGTAGTCGGACGTGGAGCCGCTGGCGCACCCCGCGGCGAGAGAAATCGAGACGACGACCCCCGGTAAGAACGCTCGCATCCCCCATCATGGCCGCGGCCCGGCGAATCCGCCACGCGCCGAGCCAACTCATCGAGATCAGCGGACTCTACTACTCGACCACCTCGACGACGACGGCGTGATCGCTCAGGGAAAGCGCCACCGAGTCGACGTCCGTGAGCGTCTTGGTCGGCGTCGTTCCGGTGGTGACGTCGTAGAGATTCACGGTCTTCCGCGCCTTGCCGAGGCTCACGGTGACGCTGTCCGTGGCGGTCGCGCGCTCGTTCCACACGACGAGCTCGAAGGTGCCGTCGCTCTTCTGCAGGAGCAGGTCGTGCATCGTGGCCGGTTCGTTGGCGACCCCGTAGTCGAGCCGGCCGGGGCTCGCGAGCGTCTTCGTGTCGGCGAGGATCGTGGTCAGATCGTGGATGTACGTTGCCGCGAGCTTCGGCGTGAAGTCGGTGTGATAGAGGCCCTGGTCCCCCGTGCTGCCCTGCTCGTCGACGAGCTCGTAGATGAAGGTGTACGTCCAGCCCCGCTTGAACTGCGCCAGGTAGGTGTTCACGAGCACCACTCCCTGTACGTGCTCGCCGCCCGGATTGTTCACCGAGTCCCACCCGGTCTCGGTGGTCACCCGCGGCAGCGTCTGCAGGTCGGCGTTCGAGTAGCCCTTGAACTGCTTGGCCCAGGTGACGCCGTACTCGCCGTACAGCCCATCCCATCCGCCGACGCCGCCGTTGAGCGTGGGATCGGCGGCTCCCCACGCCTGGTTGTCGTTGTAGGTGCCGGCGTTGCCGATCACGTAGTTGTGCGGGTTCGCGTAGTCCGCGTACTTGGTGCCATCGGGCATGGCGATGCCCGAGCCGGCGGGGATGACGAGGAACTGCAGTCCCACGTCGTCGGTCTCGGCGCCGTCCTCGGAGACGGAGAACACGGGATACTTGCCGAGCGTCGCGTCGCCCTTCACACCGGCGTAGAGATCCCGCTGCGCCTGCGCGACGGGCACCCACGTCCCGCTCCCGCCTCCCATCTGCCCGCCGTAGGTGATGGGAAAGTTGTTCGGCTCGTTCGGACCCTCGAACGAGAGGAGCGCGCCGGCCGCCGCGAGCTGCTTGCCTGCTGCGAGGAGACCGGTGACGTCCCCGCCAGCGGTCACGTTCACGAGCACGCCCGTCTGCTGGTGGACCATGATCGTGCTGGCGAGGTTCCGCTCGCCGTCGCGGATGTTGCGCACGCCGAGGTACTGGAGCGGCTGCACGTACTTCGTCGGGTCGAAGCCCTGATCGATGTGCGTGTTCACGCCGAGCGACGCGAGGAACACGTTCGCGCTGACGGCGACGACACCGGTCGGGTCCCCGGGCGCGCCGGAGTCCGACGCGCCATCGCCGGACGCTGGTGCATCCACGGCGCCGTCCCCGCCCCCGCCCCCGCCGTCGCCCTCCGAGCCCGCATCCGCGCAGCACGGAGCATCGCCCGCTCCGCCTCCGTCGTCGCCGGGCGGCGTCGAGGACGACGACCCCGAGCCGCTCGAGCACGCGACCGCGCAGGACCCGACGACGAACGCGACGGCCATGATCACGCGCGTCATGTCCGTGGATGATAATGGGGACCTCATGACGAAGAACCCTGAAACGTTCACCGTCGTCCCCGTCGCCCGCGTGCGCGGCGGCAGGAGCGCGCCCACGGACGATCGATGGGACGCCGAGCGATGTGTCCTGGAGCTCGACGAGCGGTTCGGCGCCGAGTCGCTCGCGGGGCTCGACGCCTTCTCGCACCTCGAAGTCGTCTACGTGTTCGATCGCGTCGATGAATCGAAGATCGAGACCCGCGCACGTCACCCGCGCGAGCGTCTCGACTGGCCCCTCGTCGGCATCTTCGCGCAGCGCGGCAAGGCGCGGCCCAACCGTCTCGGCGTTTCGCGGTGCCAGCTCCTGCGCGTCGAGGGCACGCGCTTGCACGTCGCGGGGCTCGACGCGATCGACGGCACGCCGGTGCTGGACATCAAGCCCTACATGCGCGAGTTCGCGCCTCGCGGCGAAGTGAGGCAGCCCGCGTGGGCGACCGAGCTCATGGCCGACTACTACTGAGGAGACGATACGAGCCCATGTCCTCGCGCTTCATCTCGGTGCTCGACGAGAGGAGCGCGTGGAGGGTCGCGTCCGCGAGCTCGACGCGTGCTTCGGGGGCGCTTGGTGCGTCATCGGTGGGGACACGGACGGCCGCCGCCCAGAGCGACACGCGTCCGTCGCAGACGAGGCGCTCGTAGATCGCGTGACCGAAGACGATGGCCGACGGCGCGTCTCCTCCCTGGTCCACGATCACCACGCCGCCCTCGTCGAGCATGGCGACGGCGTCCTGATCGCGCGTGCGCCCTCCCGGCAGGCGCAGGTCGGGCCCGAGGCTCGACGTGATTGCACGGTGCTGGCGCGCGTGGAGCGCCCGCTTGGCGCGAGGGAACGTGGCCCACACGAGCGCGTTGAGCAGGTCGTGCCACGACCCGCGTCGCGTCGGGACGACGCGTTGCTCCGTGATGATCGCGTCGTAGCGCTCGCTCGCGCCCAGACGCCGACCGCGTCGCGTGCGGGGTGCAGCCGGCACGAAGGACACGGGCGCGTCGCCGTCGAAGAGGCACGAGAGGTCCTCGGGCTCGGGCCATCGCGTGAATCGCTCGAGCTTCTGGGCCGCGGGCGCAATCGCCCAGAACAGAGGACTCTTTCGGAAGAAGGAAGGATCCCAGCTCACGCTACAGAGGCCCCTCGTCGACGATGCGTCCGGACACGACGCGTATCGCCTCCACGCCGGCGTTCTCCGGGTTGCATCCGCCCGCGATCATCGGTGGAAACGGGAGCTGCAAGCTCAAGCCGACGCTGCACACCTTGCCGCGAGCCGCGAGCTCCACGCCGGGGAGGCTCTCGACCACCATCGAGGTCTTCGAAGGCTTCAGCGGCGTCGTCCGCGCGTGAAGGCCCATGTCCTTCGGGCGCTCGCCGTCCGGGTACTGCTCCTTGGCCTCGATGCGGACCGCGACGCGCCAGCCGCGCGCTCCGCGCGGGATGTGAATGCGCTTCGCGTCGACGTCGGCGACGGCCGTCCGGGCCACACGCTCCCAGGCATCGCGCGCGGTGGAGGCATCGGTGACGGCCACCGACACGCGGCCCGACGAGTCGATGCCCACGTCGAAGACGGCCCACCCTTCGACCGCGACGTCCATCGTGCGCGCTCGCGCCTCGAAGGCCGAGAGCACCTGACCACCCTGACCGAGTCCGAGGTCCACGTCGCGCGCCGTGAGCGCCTCGGCGAGGCCACCCGCGGTCGCTCCGTCCCCGAGGTGCTTCCCGAACTCGCGCACCTGCGGCTGCACGCCCCGCGCGATGGTCTCCCTCGACGTCGGATTCATGCCGACCGTCGGGTTGAACGTCCAGTCGGAGTCGGAGCTCGACGCGGGTTCGGGCGCGGGCGGCGCCGGCTCGGGCGACGTCTCTCCCTGCGACGGCGTCGCTGGACTTTCGTGGCCCGCGCGCACAGGCACCGCGCGCGCGACCGGCACGATCGTCTCGCTCCCGGCCAAGCGTGGATCCGCCGAGCGCTCCGCGGGCACCGGCTCGACGTCGATGCTCGCGACCTCGGTCGAAGGTTCCTGCGCGGGCACCGGCGCTCCGCGCCGCACCGGCAGCGAGGCGACGGCCGCGGCGAGCGCGAGGTGCGCCAGGACGGCCGCCGAAGCGAACGGGAGCCAGCGCACGCGTGTCATCACCCGGTCAACAGGGTGCCCCCGCGAGGCGCGACGTTCAACCGCGCCTTAACCCACCCTCGGATCCACGGCGATCCGCTGTCAGCGCATCGGCTCCACGGATTTCCTCGGGTTTCCGGCGCTCCTCGGGTGGCCCTTTCCATGCAGGACCGACGGCAACATGCCCTGGCCCCTCCCGTTGCCGCCGCCGAAGCGCACGTGGGTGCTCGGTGGAGGAGTCGCCTTCGTCCTCAGCTTCGTCTGCTCGCTCGCCTTCCACGCGACGAGCAAGGCCGACTCGACGCGCATCCAGCCCGTGCCGGTGGCCCCCGCGGTCGCGCACGGTCCCGTGTGGGTGCCCGAGGTCGTGACCGCTCCCGGCCTCCCGCTGCAGTGCGCCGACGGCACCTGGACGCGCACCGTGGTCCGTGGCGGCTGCGCCCGCCACGGCGGCATCGTCTACTAGCCCCTCACTCCGCCGAAACCTGCGGCGACACGATGCGACCGGGGACGGGAGCCTCTTCCAGGTCCTCCATCTCGTGGCTCACGCCGGCGCTCGACTCGCCGTAGGCCTCCTCGCCATGCTGCGTCGAGTCGAGGCCCTCGCGTTCGTCGCTCTCGGCCACGCGCAGGCCCAGCGTGGCGTCGACCAGCTTGAGGATCCCGAAGGTCAGCACCGCCGCGTAGACCGCGCTCGCGGCGCAGGCGAGTGCCTGGATACCGAGCTGCTTCGGGTTGCCGAACAGCGCGCCGTCGGCGCCGGCGTCGTTGAGCACCTTCTGCGCGAAGACGCCGGTGAGCAGCGCCCCCGCGAGGCCGCCGACGCCGTGCACGCCGAACGCGTCGAGCGAGTCGTCGTAGCCGAAGCGGTTCTTGAGCAGCACTCCGCCGTAGCAGACGCCGCCCGCCACGAAGCCGATGACGATGGCCGCCCACGGCGCGACGTAGCCCGCGGCCGGCGTGATCGCGACGAGCCCCGCGACGAGCCCGGAGGCCACGCCGAGCGCCGTCGGCTTGCCGCGGTGCTTCCACTCGACCACGAGCCACCCGAGCGCACCGCCGGCGGCGCCGAGGTGCGTCGCCATGAAGGCGAGGGCCGCGAGCTGCCCGCTCGAGAGGGCGCTCCCCGCGTTGAACCCGAACCACCCGAACCAGAGAAGACCGGCACCGGCGAGCGTCATCGTGAGGTCGTGCGGGAGCGCGCGGTGGCGCGGGTACCCGGCGCGCTTGCCGATGACGAGGGCGCACACGAGCGCCGAGACGCCGGCGGTCAGGTGCACGACGGTGCCGCCCGCGAAGTCGAGGGCGCCGAGCTTGTAGAGCCACCCGCCGTCCGCCCAGACCCAGTGCGCGACGGGGTCGTACACGAGGAGTGACCAGAGGACGATGAACGCGAGATACGCGCTGAACTTCATGCGCTCGGCGAACGCACCCGAGATGAGCGCCGGAGTGATGACCGCGAACATCATCTGGAACGCCGCGAAGGCCAGCGTCGGCACCGTCCCGTGGACATCCGCGGCGAGGCCGCGCATGCCCGCGAGCTCGAGACCGCCGATGACGCCGTGGCGCGTCGGTCCGAAGGCGAGCGAGTAGCCGACCAGCACCCACACGACGCTGATGACGGGGATGGCCGCCATCGAGTGCATGAGGGTCGAGAGCACGTTCTTGCGCCTGACCATTCCGCCGTAGAACAGCGCCAGAGCCGGCGTCATCAGGAGCACGAGTGCGCTCGACACGATGAGCCAGGCGGTGTCCCCGGTGTCGATCTTCGCCATGGGTCACACTCCTACCGTGTGACTGTTTCCAGTTGGTTTCGGCGCTTTTCCCGAAAGGGAGCAAGAAGGAAGAATCGAGGCGCGAGGGGGTGTACGCGCAGCTGAACAGGGTTACGTTTGAGGTGGATGCGCGAGTGGAGGGCGCCTCGGGTGCTCGTCCTCGCGGCGGTGGGATGGCTCGCCGCTTGCGCCGCAGGGGCCTCCGGATCGAGCACGTCGGCCAGCGAGCAAGCGGGCCCACCCGACCTCGTGGGCGAGGGCGGGACCCCGTGTGGCGATCTGAAGTGCCGGCAGGTCGATTGCGCCGCGCGCGGCCGACCGCACACGACGCTCAGCGGCATCGTCTACGACCCGGCGGGCGCAGTGCCGCTCTACAACGTGTTCGTCTACGTGCCGAACGGGAAGCCGGAGCCCATCCCGGCGGGGCATCCGCGATGTGCCGCGTGTCAGGCCGACGCGACGGGCGATCCCATCGTGTCCACGTCCACCGACGCGCAGGGCTGGTTCCACCTCACCGACGTGCCGGTCGGCGACGACGTGCCGCTCGTGATGCAGGTGGGCAAGTGGCGGAGACAGATCCGTCTGCCACACGTCGAGGCATGCACCGACAACGCGCTGCTCGATCCGGACCTCACGCGCCTGCCCTCGAAGGCGAGCGAGGGCGACATGCCGCTCATCGCGCTCGCGACCGGATGCGACGTCACCGAGTGCTTCCTCGCCGGCATCGGCATCGACCCGTCGGAGTTCACCGCCCCGGAGGGGGGTGGCCACGTCCACGTCTACGGGGGATACGCGAGCGCGATGACCATGCCCGGCATGGGCGACGCCTACCGGCTCTGGGGATCGGCAGACACGATGGCGCAGTACGACGTGATCTTCGCGGCCTGCGAGTGCCAGCCGTACCCGCGTGACGCCGACGGCCCGGCGTACGCCAACATGTTGCAGTACCTCGACGGCGGGGGGCGCCTCTACACGACGCACTTCCAGTACAACTGGTTCGCGCCTCCGTCGGGCCCGCCGGCGTTCCAGAACCTGGCCGTGTGGAGCGAGGGCACCGAGAGCCCGGTGATGATGGACTACTTCGTCGACACCTCGTTCCCGCGCGGTCGCGCGTTCGCCGACTGGCTCGAGGCCAACGCGCTGTCGCCGACGTACGGGATGGTCGGCCTGACCGACACGCGCGAGAGCGTCGAGCAGGTGACGGGCGCGACCCGCTGGATCTACGGAGCCGACAGCGCCAGCTCGAGCGACTACGAGTCCAAGTACCTGACGTTCAACACGCCGGTCGCGGCGCCGGTGGCGAACCAGTGCGGGCGCGCGACGTTCTCGGACGTTCACCTGTCCGGCGAGACGGACCTGCCGGGCGCATTCCCCGAGGAATGCGCGGCGCGTCAGGACCCGCACGGCGTCAACGAGCAGTCGCTCGAATTCCTCTTCTTCGACCTCGTTTCCTGCGTCCAGGACGACTCGCAGGGGCCCTCGCAACCTCCCGTGCACTGAGGTCCCGCCGCAGGCGGGCCGACGGCGCGAAGCGCGCGCTAGAATGCCGGTCGCGCGGCCACTATGCTGGCGCCGTCCGATGGACGACCGCCTGGGCTCCGATCTGGCCTCGCTGCGCATCGACCGGAAGGCGGCGGCGCCTTCGTCCGGCCGCGCCCTGAAATGGGTGGCCGGGGCGCTCATCGTCGTCGCCGTCGCCCTGGCCGCGTGGAAGATGGGCGCGCCCGCCGTCGAGGCGCGCGTCTTCAAGACGGAGGTCGTCCTGACCGAGGTCTCCGTGGTCTCACCCGCTCAGGCGCAGGTGCGGCTCACGGCGACCGGGTACGTCGTGCCCCAGCTCATGAGCGACGTCTCGTCGAAGGTCGTGGGCCGCGTCACCAGGCGCGAGATCGACGAGGGCGCGAAGGTCAAGACGGGCCAGGTGCTGTTCCTCCTCGACCCGACCGACCAGCGTGCCGCCATCGTGAGCGCGCAGGCGCGCGTGGCTTCGGCGAAGGCGCGGGCAGCGACCGCGAGAGCGCAGCTCTCCGAAGTGGTCCTCCAGCGAGACCGCGAGCGACGCCTCGCGGACACGGGCGCGGTGGCGGCGGCGACGGCGGACGATCTGGCGGCGCGGGCCAAGTCGCTCGAGGAGCAGGTGCACGCGGCCGACGCGGAGATCGCGGCGGCGCAGGCCGAGGTGAACGTGGCCACCGAGAACCTCGCCAACATGACGATTCGCGCCGAGATGGACGGGACGGTGGTCGTCCGGAACGGAGCGCCTGGCGACATCGTGACGCCGGGCACGGCACTGGCCAGGATTGCCGATCTCGACTCGATCCTCGTCGAGGCCGACGTCCCCGAGGGCCGCCTTCACCTCGTCACCAAGGCGCAGCCGACCGAGATCGTGCTCGACGCGTATCCCGACAAGCGATGGCGCGGCGAGGTCGTGACGATCAGCCCGCAGCTCAACCGGGCGAAGGCGACGGCGACCGTGAAGGTCCGCTTCCTCGACCGCGACGACACGGTGCTGCCCGAGATGGCGGCGCGCATTTCGTTCCTGGACGCGCCGCTCGACGTGGCGAAGCTCAAGGAGCCGCCCAAGACGGTCATGCCCGCGTCCGCCGTGGCCGACCGCGGCGGCGCCAAGGTCGTCTTCACCGTGGACGACGGCAAGGTGCGGATGGTCCCGGTCGTGCTCGGTGCGCCCTTCGCGGGTGGATTCGAGCTGACCTCGGGCCCCGCGCCGGGTACCAAGCTGGTGTCCGATCCGCCGGCCACGATGGCGGACGGTCAGACGATCAAGGAGAGGAGTCCGTAGATGCCGGAAGCGGAGAAGAACGGGGGCGGTTCGATCGTCAAGCTGCGCGGCGTGTCCAAGACGTACACGCGCGGCGGCGAGGCGGTGCCCGTGCTCGAGGACCTCGACCTCGAGGTGCCGAGCGGTTCGTGGGAAGCGCTCATGGGACCCTCCGGATCCGGCAAGACGACGCTGCTCAACCTCATCGCTGGGCTCGATCGGCCGAACGCGGGCGCGGTCGAGGTCGCCGGCAAGCGCCTGGAGTCGCTCGGCGAGGGCGCGCTCGCCAAGTGGCGCTCGAACACCATCGGCTTCGTGTTCCAGTCGTACAACCTGCTGCCGGTGCTGACGGCGCTCGAGAACGTCGAGCTGCCTCTCTTGCTGACGAACCTCGGGTCGGCCGAGCGCAAGAAGCGAGCGCAGACCGCGCTGCGCATCGTGGGTCTGGAAGACCGGATGCAGCACTACCCGCGGCAGCTCTCCGGCGGTCAGGAGCAGCGCGTGGCCATCGCGCGCGCCATCGTGAACGACCCGACGATCATCGTCGCCGACGAGCCGACGGGTGACCTGGACCGCAAGAGCGCCGACGAGATCCTCGGCCTGCTCGACAAGCTGAACACGCAGCTCAACAAGACGATCCTCATGGTCACGCACGATCCGGCCGCCGCCGAGCGCGCCAAGATCATCCGTCGCCTCGACAAGGGCAAGCTCGTGTCATGACGCTCACGGGCCTGGCCGTACGCAACCTCGGGCGCAACAAGTTCCGCGTCGTGCTCACCGTGGTGGGCGTCGCGGTGGCGGTCGTCGCGTTCCTGCTCCTGCGCACCGTCATCTGGGCGTGGGCGAGCGGCGCCGAGTGGGCCGCCAAGGACCGCGTCGTCACGCGCCACAAGGTCACCTTCGTGATGACGCTCCCCAAGCGCTACGTCGAGGACGTGCGCAACGCTCCGCACGTGAAGGCCGTGACCTGGGCGAACTGGTTCGGCGGCAAGGATCCCAAGCACGACCGCGAGTTCTTCAGCGCTCTCGCCGCGGATCCCTCGACGTACTTCAGCGTGTACGACGAGATGAAGGTCCAGCCCGACCAGCTCGAGACATGGAAGCACGATCGCCAGGGAGCGATCGTCGGCGACGTCCTCGCGAAGAAGCTCGGATGGAAGGTGGGCGATCGCGTGGCGCTCGAGAGCGGGATCTATCCGGGCAACTGGGAGTTCACGATCGACGCGATCTACACGACCACCGCGAAGTCGGTGGACCGGTCGACGATGATCTTCCAGTGGGACTACTTGAACGACTCGCTGCCCGCCCAGCGCAAGGACCAGGTGGGTTGGATCGTGAGCCGCGTCGACGATCCGGCGCACGTGGCCGACATCGGCGTCGGGCTCGACAAGCGCTTCGAGGATCTCGACACCCCCACCCTCTCGCAGGACGAGCGCAGCTTCAACTCGTCGTTCCTCGCGATGTTCTCGGCGATCCTGAACGCGATGGACATCATCTCGGCGGTCATCCTGGTCATCATGACGCTCATCCTCGGCAACACGATCGCGATGGGCGTGCGTGAGCGCACGAGCGAGTACGGCGTGCTGCGGGCCATCGGGTTCTTGCCCGGACACGTGGCGCTCTGGATCGTCTTCGAGTCGCTCGTCCTGGGCGTGCTCGGAGGAGTGGTGGGCGTGCTCCTCGCCTGGCCCTTCATCAACTTCGGCGTCGGCCGCTTCCTCGAGGAGAACATGGGCGCCTTCTTCCCCTACTTCCGGCTGGAGACGGCGAACATCCTGCTCGGGCTCGGCATCGCGGCGCTCCTCGGCGCGGCGGCCTCGGCGATCCCGGCGTGGAGGGCCTCGAAGCTCGTGGTCGTCGACGCGGTGCGGAGGGTGGCATGATCCCCATCCGCTACAACGTGCGCAGCCTGGCGGTGCGCAAGGCGACGACCGTGGCCACCGCCGCCGGCATCGCCCTCGTCGTCTTCGTGCTCGCGTCGTCGCTGATGCTCTCGGCGGGGATCAAGAAGACGCTGGGCTCCGCGGGCAAGGTAGACAACGCGATCGTGCTTCGCATGGGCAGCGACGCCGAGCTCGGGAGCGTCATCGAGGAGTCGAGCGTCGCCCTCATCCTCGCGGCGCCCGGCGTGAAGAAGGACGAGCGCGGCCAGCCCATGGGGGTGGCCGAGATCGTCGTCGTCGGCGCGATGGACAAGCTCGGGACGACTGGCGTGACGAACGTCTCGATCCGCGGCGTGCCCGACGACGTCATGCGCTTCCGTCCTGAAGTGCACATCGTCGCCGGACGACCGCCGCGCCCCGGCACCGACGAGGCGCTCGTCGGCGCCCGCATCCGCGGGCGCATCAAGGGCGTCGATCTCAACCAGAGCTTCGACATCAAGAAGGGCCGGCCGGTTCAGGTGGTCGGCGTCTTCGATGCCGGAGGCTCCTCCTACGAGTCCGAGATCTGGGTCGACCGCGAGATCCTGCGCCAGGCTTACGGACGCGAGGGCGTCGAATCGAGCGTCCGCGTGCAGCTCGAGTCGCCGAGCAAGTTCGACGCGTTCCGCGCCGGCGTCGAGAACGACAAGCGCCTCGGACTGCAGGCCCTGCGCGAGACCTCCTTCTACGAGAAGCAGTCCGAGGGCGCCTCGATCTTCGTCGGCGCCCTGGGCACGGTCGTCTCGGTCTTCTTCGCCATCGGCGCCATGATCGGCGCGATGATCACGATGTACGCCGCCGTCGCGAACCGCCAGCGCGAGATCGGCACGCTGCGCGCGCTCGGCTTCTCGCGCACGAGCATCCTCGTCTCCTTCCTCTTCGAGGCCGTCGCCCTCGCGATCCTCGGTGGCGCCGCCGGCGCGGCCGCGTCCACGGCGATGGGCCTGGTGCACTTCTCGATGGTCAACTTCGCGAGCTGGTCGGAGATCGTCTTCTCCTTCGACCCGACGCCCAAGGTCATCGTGACGGCCCTCGTCTTCGCCTGCGGCATGGGCATCATCGGCGGCTTCTTCCCCGCCATCCGCGCCGCGCGCACCTCGCCGCTCAAGGCAATCCGCGGCTGAGGGATACGACGTCGGCCAACCGAGCTACGATTGCGCGTCGTGGCCCGAGGCAAGACCGACAGCGGTATCTCGGGGACGGTCTACCACCACACGACGCCCGGCGGATCGGATGCGCAGCCGCCCGGGGCCGGCTCGGCGGGCGCCGAGCTCGTCGGCCGGCGCCTGCTGCACTTCCGCGTCGTCGAGCGCATCGGCGAAGGCGGCATGGGCGTCGTCTACAAGGCGATCGACGAGAAGCTGCGACGCCCCGTGGCCCTGAAGGTCCTCTCTGCGCGCTACCTCTCCGACGACCGCAACAAGCGGCTGCTCTTCCGGGAAGCGCGGAGCGCGGCCGCGGTGACCCACCCCAACATCGCGGCGATCTACGACGTGCACGAGGACGGCGGCGTGGCGTTCATTGCGATGGAATACGTCGCCGGCCAGAGCCTCGCGGCGAAGCTGGCCGACGGCGGTGCGCTGCCGCCCGCCCAGGCACTCGACTACGCCCTGCAGATCGCGCGAACGCTCGCTGTGGCACACGCGCGCGGCATCGTGCACCGCGACCTGAAGACCGACAACGTGATGCTCACGGCCCACGGGCACGTGAAGATCCTCGACTTCGGGCTGGCGAAGGTGGCGCACGAGGCCGAGCCCGCGGCCGCGGTGTCGCGAAGAGACCCGACCTCGCTCGCCCTCGGGGCGACGGTGCCCGCGGTGGCCGGAGTGAGCGAGGAGGGGCGCGTGATGGGCACGCCCGCGTACATGTCGCCCGAGCAAGCGCGAGGCGAGGTGGTGGACGCTCGCTCGGACGTGTTCTCCTTCGGCGTCGTCCTCTACGAGGTGCTGACGGGCCAGCTTCCGTTCCAGGGAAGGAGCGGCGCGCCGTGGGAGTGGGGCGGCACGGACTCTCCGGCCTGGAGGTTGGCAGCGCCGCTTCGCACGAGGAACCCAGCAGCGTCGCGCGACTTCGAGCGCATCGTCACACGTTGCCTCGACCCGGTCCCCGCGAGCCGCTTCGAGGACGGTGCGGCGCTCGCCCACGCACTCGAGGCCATCGAGATGCCTCGGCGAGCTGGACTCAGGCGGTTCTGGCCCGTTGCCGGGGTCGCGGGAGCGCTGGTGCTCGCGTCGACCGCCTTCCTCCTCGTCCGCCCGAACGCACCGCGCGCCGTGACGCCCGCCACATCGGCCTCCGCGGCAATCGAGGAGCCGCCGCGCGAATACATGGAGCACCGCCTCACGAGTTTCCCCGCCAACACCACGCTGAGCGCGCCCACGCTCAGCGGCGACGGCGCCATGGTCGCCTACGTCGACCAGACCGCGGCGGTCTGGCTCCAGCCCACCGGGCCCGGCGAGCGTCGCCGCCTGTGGCAGGCGCCGGATCTGAACAGCCGTGGTGTCTTCGGCACGTTCTCCGAGGATGGGCGCACGCTGTGGTTCGCCTACGCGACCGGGGTCCTCACCCTGAAGCTGGACACGGGCGACGCGACGACGACTCCGGTCCAGGGCGCGTTCACGGTGAGCCGCAACGGTCGCCGCCTCGCCATGCGCCGCGACGAC
>DATJYG010000650.1:0-29489 GCA_035499695.1 Polyangiaceae bacterium | reverse complement strand
GTTGAGGAGCTCGCGGACTTCCATCTCCACGAGGTCCAGCATCTCGGTGTCGTCCACCGCGTCGCACTTGTTGAGGAAGACGACGATGTGGTTCAGGCCGACTTGGCGGGCGAGCAGCACGTGCTCGCGCGTCTGCGGCATGACGCTGTCGAGAGCCGACACGACCAGGATCGCGCCGTCCATCTGGGCGGCACCCGTGATCATGTTCTTGATGTAGTCGGCGTGACCCGGGCAATCGACGTGCGCGTAGTGACGCTTGTCGCTCTCGTACTCCACGTGAGCGACCGCGATCGTGACCGTCTTGGTCTCGTCACGCACGGTGCCACCCTTGGCGATGTCCTTGTAGCTGATGACCTTCGCCAGGTTCTTCTTCGACTGCACCTTCACGATCGCAGCCGTCAGCGTCGTCTTGCCGTGGTCGATGTGACCGATCGTCCCGACGTTCACGTGCGGCTTGGATCGAACGAATTTCTCTTTCGCCATGACTGGAGTCTCCTGAAGACGTCGAAGAACCTGGTGCTGCCTCTGTGCGGCTCGAGCCCACCACGGGGCTTGAACCCGTGACCTCTTCCTTACCAAGGAAGTGCTCTACCGCTGAGCTAGGTGGGCGGTGACTTGTCGTGCCGTTCTCTCGCTTTGCCTCTACTCGGGGTGTCTCTGCGAGCGGGAGACCGGGTTCGAACCGGCGACGTTCAGCTTGGAAGGCTGACGCTCTACCAACTGAGCTACTCCCGCGATGTGATCTGCCGTGGAGGGTGATGGATTCGAACCATCGAAGGCATAGCCGGCAGATTTACAGTCTGCTCCCTTTGGCCGCTCGGGCAACCCTCCGAAGTTCTTACGTTTCTCCTCAGTTTCTTGTGCTTCTTGCTTGGCTAAGTCAGGCGGTCGTTTCTTGCGAGCTGACGAGGGGACTTGAACCCCTAACCACCTGTTTACAAAACAGGTGCTCTGCCGATTGAGCTACGCCAGCCCTCGCGGCAGTGTCTGCCGCCAGCCCCCGGGGGAACGGGGGCGCGAAGACTACTTCTCGCCCAGCCCTTGCGCAAGCAAGGATTGGGCGCGAGGCGTAGCCTGGGGGGGCGCTTGGCTAGCGCGAGGCCTCAGGACTGTCAAGAACGGCTACCCCGACGTGGTACCCTCGCCCGCCGTGCGGTGGCCGATGGATCTGGCGGCCTTCGCCTGGGCCGCAAGCGCAGCCTTTCCGGGCATGACGGGCGTGGCGCACGCGCAGGACAAGAACGCCTGCATCGACGCCGACACTCAGGGCCAGGAGCTCCGCCTCAAGGGTCACTGGCGCGACGCCGAGGTCCTCTTCCAGACCTGCCTGCGCTTGCAGTGCCCGGCGGCGGTCGCGCAGGACTGCACCGCCCGGTACGACGACGTGCGGTCGTCGATGCCGACCCTTCTCGTCGCCGCCCAGCAGCCCGACGGCACCGACACGGTGGACGCGCGCCTGGTCATCGACGGGCAGGTCGTCGCCCCCTCGCTGTCCGCGACCGCGTTCGAGGTGGACCCCGGCGAGCATCTCGTCACCATCCAGCACGACGGGTGGCTCGCGCCGCAGCAGCGAGTCGTCGTGCGAGAGCGTGAGAAGGATCGCAGGCTGGCCTTTCAGTTCGCCGTCCCGTCCTCGCAGGCCCTGTCCTCGCGAGAGGCGGCGGGAACGGAGCAACGACGCGGAGGCGTCGACGCTCTCGGGCTGGCGCTGGCGGTGTCCGGCGGCGTCGCCGTCGCGGTGGGCGCCAGCTTCGCCGTCGCCGGCCTCGCGAAGCGAAGCTCGCTCCTCGCCGACTCGTGCTCGACGAGCAAAACGTGCTCGCCAGGCGACGTGAGCACGGTCAATCGCGACTACTGGGTCGCGGGCGTCGTCGGTGGAGTCGGGCTCGTCGCCCTCGGTATAGGCATCTGGGAGCTCCTGACGAATCACGAGCGCCCACGCGCCCAGGGCGGACTTCCGGGCGTGCAGATCTCCTTCTGAGTCGATTGGGCGCATCGCCCGTGTGCTAGTTTTTCCGGGATGTCCGGCCGCCGGGTGGGCCGCTACCTGATGCAGGACCGCATCGCCGTCGGAGGGATGGCGAGTGTGCACATCGGGCGCATCCTCGGGCCCGCGGGGTTCTCCCGGCTCGTCGCGATCAAGCGGATGCACGAGCACCTGTCCGACGATCCGGACTTCACGACGATGTTCCTCGACGAGGCGCGCCTCACGGCGAGCGTGCAGCATCCGAACGTCGTCTCGACGATCGACGTCGTCACCGACCAGGGCGATCTGTTCCTCGTGATGGACTACGTGCTCGGCGACTCGCTGGCGAACCTCATGAAGGAGGCGCATCGCCTCGGCGAGGACATCCCGCTGCCGATCGCGTCGTCCATCATGACCGGCGTGCTCAACGGGCTTCATGCGGCCCACGAAGCGTGCAACGACCGCGGTGAGCCGATGGCCATCGTCCATCGCGACGTCTCGCCGCAGAACATCCTCGTGGGTGCGGACGGCATCGCTCGCATCGCCGACTTCGGCGTCGCCAAGGCCGCGTCCCGCATGCACTCGACGCAGGACGGAAAGGTCAAGGGCAAGCTCGCGTACATGGCGCCCGAGCAGCTGCAGCGCGGTGAGATCGACCGCCGGACGGACGTCTACGCGGCCGGTGTGGTCCTCTGGGAGCTAACGACGTCGAAGCGCCTGTTCACGGGCGACGATCCGGCGTCGATCATCAGCGCGGTGCTGCGTGGGTCGCAGACTCCTCCGTCGGCACACCGGACCGACGTGCCCTCGGTGCTCGACGCCGTCGTGACCCGCGCCCTCGCCATGAGTCCGGCCGCTCGCTACGCGACCGCGCTCGAATTCGTGGCCAACCTGGAGATCGCCGTCCCGCCGGCGTCCCCGAGGGAGGTGGCCGCGTGGGTGGCAGCGGTCGCCGGACCGAAGCTGGCCGAACGCCGCAAGCTGATGGTCGACATGCCGACGGCCACGGTCGACTGGCCCGTCACGGCTCCTGCCACTCCGGCCGTGAAGCAGCGCGCCTCTCGAGGGATCTGGATCGGCGGCGTGGCGGTCCTCCTGCTCGGCGTGCTCGCCCTGGCCTCGTCGCTCGCGTTCTCGAGGCGACGAGCCGATCCGCCCAACCCGGTCACGTCCACCTCGGCGGTGGCCATCGCCTCACAGGCCGCAACGCCGCCGACGGACACCGCGCCCGCGCAGGATCCGACCGCCGAAGCTCCGGCGCCTGCTCCTTCATCGCGCGCCCGGCCCAATCGAGGCAGCCGCGCGGCGGTCGCTCCACCGCCGCAGCCTCCGCCCGCGTCCACCTGCAATCCACCCTTCACGATCGACGGCAACGGGGTCAAGCGGTTCAAGCCCGACTGCTTCTGAAGCTCCCTGCGCGCTAGACTGGGTGCGGCGCATGGTCGATCCCACGCGTGACGTCACGCTGCCCATCGGCGGGGGCGAGGTCCAGCGTCCCGCGCTCGAGGGGACCGTCGTCCGGGTCGTCGGTGCGCCAGCCAAGCCCCGCGCCTTCGTGCTGCAGACGGGAGTCGCCTGCCGGATCGGCAATGCGGCCGACTGCGACGTCGTCATCTCCGAGCCCACGGTCTCGCGCGCGCACGCCGAGCTCACGCTGACGCCGCAGGGGATCGTCGTGCGCGACCTGGGGAGCCGCAACGGCACCTTCTATCTCGGCCAGCGCGTCGAGAAGGCGACGCTGTCGCCGGGCGCCACCCTGACGCTGGGCGCGGTGGTGGTGAACCTGGAGGCCGAGACGCCGCCCGCGAGCGAGCAGGTCGAGTACACGTCGGACGGCTACCAGGACCTCTACGGGCGGTCGCAGCCCATGAAGCGTCTCTTCGGCCTGCTCACCCGGATCGAGAGCTCGCTCACTCCCGTGCTCGTGCAGGGCGAGTCGGGCACCGGCAAGGAGATGGTCGCTCGCGCCATTCACGATCGCTCGGCCCTGGCGGGGCGGGCCTTCGTCGCGCTCAACTGCGGCGCGCTCCCGCGAGACCTCATCGGCAGCGAGTTGTTCGGGCACCGCAAGGGGGCCTTCACGGGTGCGATCGACGCGCGCAAGGGCGCGTTCGAGACCGCCCACGAGGGCACACTTCTCCTCGACGAGGTCGGCGAGCTCCCCCTCGAGCTGCAGCCGCTGCTCCTGCGCGTCCTCGAGACGGGCGAGGTCCGCCCCCTCGGCGGCGACGAGCCCAAGCTCGTCAAGGTCCGCGTCATCGCCGCCACCAACCGCGATCTCGAGCAGGACGTTCAGGAGGGTCGCTTTCGTGAGGACCTCTTCTATCGGCTCGCCGTCATCAGAGTGCGCCTGCCGGCGCTGCGCGAACGCATGGACGACATCGAGCCCCTGGCGCAGCGGCTCGCGACGGAAGCGGGCCTCGCGCGCGGGCTCGACCCGTCGGTCGTCGAACGGCTCAAGGCGCGTCCCTGGTCGGGTAACGTGCGCGAGCTCCGGAACACCGTTCAGGCGTACGTCGCGCTCGGCGTGCTTCCCGAGCCCACCCGATCGAAGGCGGCGACGCTCGATCTCGGCCTGCGCGAGATGGCCGACCCTCGCCGTCCTTATGCCGAGCAGAAGGACGAGCTGGTCGAGCGCTTCACGGCGCTCTACCTCGAGGTGCTGCTCGATGCCGCCGGCGGCAACCAGACGGTGGCCGCACGGTGGGCAGGGCTCGATCGTGGGTACCTCGGGCGGCTGATCGCCAAGTACGGCGTACAGAAGCGGCGCTGACTCTCACCTGGGCTTGAGCACGAGCAGGCCCGCGGTGACGTACTGGGGCAAGTTCGCGCCGCTGGCCTGAGCGGTGACCTGGGCGGCCGTCGCCGACACGGTCTCGGTCAGTTGCCCGACGATCCCGGAGCGCCGCTCTGCATCGGACATGGTCATCACCGACGTCCATGTGGCCGGCAGGGACCAGGTCGGGATGGCCGTGCCTCCGTCCGGGTTCCAGGCAAAGCCGCCGAACGTGGCCACGATCACGTCGCCCGGGGCAGCCGGAAGCGTCGGACTCGGCCAGTTCATGCTGTCCGACGACGTCGACTGGCCGGCATTGAACGCGGGCGGGGTGCTCGTATCGACCCCTCCGTACGAAGAGAGCCATGCGACGCCGGTGTTGCCGACCCCGCCGATCTGCCACACCGCGGGCCACTGGAGGTTCCCCCCGGCGACGGCCCAGTAGACGAACAGGGTTGCTTTGTCGGGAGCAACGGCCGCCGGTTGGCCGAGCTCCGTCCAGCCGGTCGGCGCCGTCACTGTGGTCCCACCGGTCGCCGAGATGTTGCCGAAGAGGAGTGCAGCGACGAGCAGATCGCCAGGGGTGGACTGGGAGGGCTGTCCGAGCGAACAGAGCGACGACGTCGCTCCCGCCACGCGGGCGGTCGTCTGACCGTGGAGCACGATGGCCGCGTCGCCGCCGACGAATCCGTCCAAAGCGTCCTGCACGGATGCAGCGTCCAGCCTGCCTCCGTCGACGCCAGGGGGAGACGCCTCCGCCGACGTCCCGGAGTCGACGCGGCCGTAGTTCGCATCCAGGTCGTCGACGCAGCTCGCGAGCGCGGTCGCGCACACAGTCGCGATCACCACACCGCCCGCGAACCACGTCACACGCATCGTCCCTCACTTCACAGTACGTGCTGCCACTGTGAGCGTCGATGCGAACTACTGATTCGGAGCCGGCTGGGTGATCGGCTCGGACGCCGGCTGCACAGACCACTGGAAGTTGTCGAGCAGCACCGTCGAGTCCAGGACGCCGTCGCCCGAGTCCCAGACCGTGAACAGCAGCGTGATGTCCTTGCCCTTGAGAGAAGGGTCGATGGGAGCGGTGGTCTGCAGCCACCCTGTCGCCGCGTGGTTGAGCACGTCCGACGCGAGGTCGGCCCCGAAGCCGGTTCCCTTGAGGCTCGACGAGCCGAGGGGACACGGGAAGTTCTTCCCGTATGCGCTTTGCGGGTCGCACACCTGGAGGAGGCTGTTGTTCACGCTGATGATGTTGCCCGCCTGATCGAAGGCGATGTTGTCGTCCGGCAGCGACTTCACCTTCGGCGTCATCATGATGACGAAAGAGTCGTTGTACTGGCTGCAGACGTAGAACGGGAACTCGATGGTGAAGAAGTTCAGATCGACCGTGAAGCTGTTCGCGTTCGTGGGGACGCGAATCACGAGCTCGAGCGCCGCTCCATCATGCGGCTGCCCGGTGACGACGCCCGGGCAAGCCGGCGTGTCCTTGGGATAGGGAGGTGGCGAACCGAGGGTGAAGCCCTTGTCCCAGCCTTCGTAGTCCCCGTAGCTGTCGGGCCCGTACACGTTGTGGTAGCCGGGATCGCTCGGATCGCGCGCCGAGCCCGACGAGACGGCCCCCATGTGCTTGCCCTGTCGCGGCGGATTCACGCCCAGCTTGGACAGGTCGCCGAAGCCCAGGGCGAAGCTGGGTCCGAAGTTGGGATCGGTCGCGCACGAGCCGACCATCCCCGAATCCTGGTCGGTGCACGTGTCCGAGTAATCCGGCGCGACGAACTTCGCCGACACGACGCCCCACGTGCGCTTCTTTCCTTGCGCGGTTTCGGTCGTCTGGCGGCAGAGGTCCATGGCCTCGGCCATGTCGAACCCGGTCGCCGGCGCGAGAGGCACGCTCACGTCGCAGCCCGTCGGTTCGTCGTCGACGACGCCGTTGCAGTCCTCGTCGAGGCCGTCCTTGGGGACGTCGAACGCCCCGGGGTTGTAGTTCGGATCGCAATCGTCGCAGTCGCCGTCGGCGAACGAGAAGCCGTCCCCGTCGTGGTCCGTGGAGTCCATGTGCGGGCACATCGTCGGGTTAGCCCCGGCGTCCGCCGTCCCGAAGTTGCCGCCGCCGGCATCACGGCGACTCGGTCCTGCGCCTGCGTCGGGCGTCGCCCCGCCGCCTCCGTCGTCGCTCGAGCCGTTCTGATCGAACCCGCTCCGCGACGATGGACCGCCGCAAGCGGCCATCACGATCAATCCGACGAGAGCGTGCCCAATCGCGCGACTCATGACCGGGTGCCGCCGGGGGCAACTGACGTGCCGCCGAGAGCTCGCGTGCTTGGCAGTGGGGTTCGTCACCGCATCGTCGACTCGAGTCCACAGTCAGTCGACTCGAGTCACCAACGCGCGCCCATCGCGCGAAGCAGACGCGGCGATCTCGCCCGAGCACACGTCTTGCTGGCGGCTCGCGCCGCGGGAGGACCGTCCATGAGACTCGCCTCGTTGCTGCTGCTCGCGCCCGTCGTTCTCGCTCCGTACGCCTCCGCGTGCGCCGGCGGCGGGTCCACTCCGGGCATCACGTACGGGAGCAGCTCTGGCGACGGCGGCTACGAATCGGGCGCCACGAGCAGCTCCGGATCGGGCAACTCCAGCGGCTCCGGATCAGGCGGGTCGAGCAGCTCCGGATCGGGCGGCTCCAGCAGCTCCGGGTCGGATGCATCGAGCGGCTCGGGATCGGATGCCGGGAGCAGCTCCGGCCGCGACTCCGGCTCGGAGGGTGGGAGCAGCTCTGGAGCGAACATCGACGCCGGGTCCACGTCGCTCGCTTTCTTCGGAGGCAACGTGAACGGCGGCTATCCGACCGATACGTGGACGTTCAACGGATCGACCTGGACGCAGCTCACCCCCTCGACCGCTCCGTCCGGGCGCCAGGGTTCAGCCGTGGCCACTCTCGGCAAGAATCTCGTTCTCTTCGGCGGAGGACAGGTCGGCAGCAGTCCTCTGAGCGATACCTGGACGTTCGACGGAACGAGCTGGACCCAGGTCATGGGCGCGACGGCACCCCCCGCACGCACTTACGCGACGATGGCCGTGCTCGGAAGCCAAGTCGTGCTCTTCGGGGGCACCTCCGGCAACGGCGCCATGAATGACACCTGGACGTTCGACGGAATGTACTGGCTGACGGAGCTCCCCGGGACCCCCCCGACGGCCCGCCAGAGCGCAGCCATGGCCAGTCTCGGCAACACCGTCGTCCTCTTCGGAGGGCTCAACAAGTACTCCGCGTTCCTCGGCGACACGTGGACGTTCGACGGCACCACGTGGAACGAGGTGACCACCACGCCCGCTCCGTCGGCGCGCACGGGAGCGACCATGGGCACGCTCGGCAACAAGGTCGTGCTCTTCGGCGGATCGAACGTCAACGGGGCCCTCTACGACACGTGGACCTTCGACGGCGCGAGCTGGACTCAAGTCATGACGTCGACGACACCCGCTGCGCGCAGCGCAGCGAGCATGGCCACGATTGCCGGCACAATCGTGCTCTTCGCGGGCCTCGACAACAGCGAGTCCGAGCTCGACGACACGTGGGCGTTCGACGGCACGAACTGGGGCGCGATCACCACCGCGAACGCGCCGCCTCCCGTCGTCGCCGGGAGCATGGCGTTCGTCCCGTGACACATCACCTGGACTCTCAGGAGGAGGTGCGGAGTCATGAACTCGCCGACACCCACTGACCACATCGGCCCCTCGCGCGCCGTCACGAGCGCCTCGCGACGCGTCGCGTCTCATCGACGTCTGGGTATTGGGCTGTCCATCTGAGATCACGGAGAAATCGTGGGGCCGCCGCGGCCCGAGCCGTGCACTGGCGCACGTCTCATGTCTCCGCGAATCGTCCTCGTAGGCGCAGCCCTCGCCGCCCTGGCATCCGCATGCTCCGGCGCCCCCGGGTCGTCGGACCCCGAAGCCGTCGCCAACTCGCGCGCCGCGCTCGACGTCAAGCCGCAGGTCTCGGGCTCCAGCATCGTGAGCCTGGCGCTCGCCAACGTGGGCGGCTCGGCGTGCGGCACCAACTCGCTCGGCGGCACGCACTTCGAGACGAGCTGCACGGGCAACGGCGGACAGCCGGAGTACTGGTGCGCCGACTTCGCGCAGTGGGTGTGGGCCAACTCGGGCGCCGACACGACGGGCCTGAACGCCGCGGCCGGGAGCTTCTACTGCTACGGCCAGAACAACGGCACGCTCTCCAACACGCCGCAGGCCGGCGACGCCGTCGTCTTCGACTACCAGGGGGGCGGAGTCGCCGACCACGTCGCCCTCGTCACCCAGGTCAACTCGAACGGGACGATCGAGACGGTGAGCGGCGACTGGAACGGGCAGTCGGGCACGGAGGCGGAGTTCTCGAGCACGTCGTCGGTGGTGCTCAACTCGCCGGCGTACCCCGGGACCGTGGGCACCTCGCCCGGGGTCATGGGCATGACCATCTCGGGCTTCATCTCGCCGGTCGGCGGCCTCTCGCAGGGCTACGCCGCGTCGTACGTCGGCCAGTCGTTCCCGCTGGCGACGACGGCGCTGCAGATGACGACCGGTCAGACGATCGCCTCGTACATCGAGATGAAGAACACCGGCGGCCTGCCGTGGGACTCGAAGACGCGCCTCGGCACGTCGAACCCGCGCGATCGCATGAGCGTCTTCGCCGACTCGTCGTGGATCAGCCCGAACCGGCTCGCGGCCGTGACGGGCACCGTGCAGCCCGGCAGCACCTTCAAGTTCCAGTTCAACCTGCACGCGCCCGACAAGCCCGGCACGTACTACGAGTACTTCAACCTCGTCGAGGAAGGCGTGGCGTGGTTCAGCGATCCGGGGCAAGGCGGCCCGCCCGACAACGATCTCGAGGTGCAGGTCCTCGTCGTCGCCGGACCCGACGCGGGAACCGGCAGCTCGAGCGGCGGCAGCGGATCGAGCGGAAGCTCCTCCGGATCGAAGGGCGGCTCTACCTCCTCGGGATCGAGTGGCGGCGGCGCCACCGGCTCGAGCAGCGGCGGCTCCATGTCGGGTCCGGGCGGGGGAAGCCCGTCCGCTGACGATGCCGGCACGGCAGGCGACGACGCCGGCTGGGGAAGCGGCGACGGCGCGACGGGATCGTCCAGCGGCTGCAGCGTCGCGTCCTCGGGCGCGAACGCGGGCGTGACCGGCTGGCTCGTGATGGGCGTCGGGTTCGTCCTCACCCTGGCGCGTGCCCGCAGGCGGCGGAGCGAGAACTAACCCCGAAGCCCATCGCGACGTCCGCTCCGCGTCACTTCTTCGGCTCGGTCTTCTTCGCCGGTTCGGGCTTCTTGGCCGGCTCGATCGAGACGGCGACCGCCTGCGTGTAGGTGACGTCGAGGTGATCGCCCGCCTTGACGTCCTTGAGGCGTGACTGCAGGTCCGGGTCCGTCACCTTCAGCGTGTGCTCCTCGGCCTTCGGGCCCTTGATGGTCACCGTGTTCTTGGCCGCGTCGACGCTGACGATGCGCGAGGTCACGGTCGACTGCATGGCCGCGACGCCGGCACGCTCCACCGCCTTGGTCGTCATCGTGGGAGCGCCGGGGGACGCCTTCCTGATGTCGACCGCGACCTCGTCGAAGTACGCCGTATCCACTCTGTCGCCGACGCGCAGCTTGTCCAGGTTGATCCCCGGCCCGGCCTTGACCTCGAGGCTCTTGCCGCCGGCGCCCTTGAGCGTGATGAGGCCCTTGTCCTTGTCGATCTTTTCCACCGTGGCCGAGGTGGTGACCAGGGCGGCGGCGGCCGCCGCACCCGGCGTCGGCTGACCGGTCGGGTGCTCCTTGATGCTCGGATGCTCCGCGCTGGGGTGCTCCGTGCTGCTCGGGTGCTGAGCGGGGGCCTGCTGGGCTGCCGCCCCGCTGGACCACGCGGCTGCGCCCAGTACTACGAGTGCCGTCACCGCGGCCGTCTTGCCTGTCCTTCTGCACGACTTCATGGGTTCCCTCTCCGTTGAGCCGACTCAGCTCGAGTCGACGGGGGGGTTGCGTGCAAGTTGCGTGGCGCGCGCGGCTCTTGCGCGGGATCAGTGAGCGGCGCCGGCAGCGGTGGTCTTCTTCTTGAGGATGTCGAGCGCAGCGTTCACGTCGGCCTCGGTGAACGGCATACGGGCGATCTGCGCCTTCTCGTCGTCGAGCGCCGTCTGCATCTCGTGCTTCGCCTCGCGCGCGCGCTCGATCCAGGCCGATGAGTCGGCCGTGCGCTCGCCGAGCGCCACCGTCTGCTCCATCTCACGCAGGCCCTTCTCGAGCAGGATGCGATACCGCACGTGCATGAAGGCGTAGAACATCTGCTTCTGCTTGTCGGTCTTCGAGGTCGACGGCGGCGGGATCAGCATGAGGTCCCGGTGCAGCGCGCGGTACATCTCGCCCACGCGGTAGCCCGACATCGCCGCCCAGTGCGGGTCGATCGATCGCACCGCCAGCGCGTAGGCCGCCTGCGCCTCGAGCAGACCGCCGCATCGCTCCTCCATCTTGTCGAGGAAGTCGGGCGGTAGCGGCTCGAAGCGGATGCGCTCGGAGCGCATGCGTCGCAGCTCGCCGAGGGCGAAGCGGAGCTGCGCGACCGCGACCGGGAGCACGTCGCGTGCGCCGTAGTGGAGCTGATCGGCGAGCTCGAGGCCGTCGAAGATGTCCTTCGAGGCGCCCGGGTCGTCGCCCAGCTCGACGCGGGCGAGGCCGCGCGACCCGAGCGCGACGATGCGATCGAGGTCCTCGAGGTCCGTGCGCGCCAGGAGCGTGTCGCCGATGCCGGAGAGGGCGTTCCAGTCTTCGAGGTACGCGTCGAGGCTGGCGGCGCGGACGAGCGCCGATCGCGCCTTCGGCCCGTCGGGGAAGCGACGCGCGAGACCGAGGAACGCGTCGCGCGCGTGCTCGCGATCCTGCATGCCCTCGAGCGCGAGGCCCAGGTCGAAGAGGTACTCGGGCAGGTGTGCGGGCGTCGCGTTCGCGGCGACGAGCGTGCGATACGCGTCGGCGGCTTCCTCCCAGCGTTGCTCCATCAGCGCCCTCTCGCCGCGGGCGGCGAGCTCCGCCTCGGTCCCCGCGTCGTCGGGCGTGACGATGATCTCTCGGACCTCGACGTGGGTGGGCCCGGAGGGGGCCACGGGAGTCCGCGATGCGCCGGCGCACCCGGTGAGAACGGCGGCGGCGATGGTCAGGACGGGAGCCAGAAGGAGCCGGAGCTGAAGCATCCTCCCGGATAAGAGTAGCCACCCCTGGGCCATGTTCCCGGAGGGACGCGGTTCAGTTCGAGTCGGACGACTTCGGCTTTTGCTTCGAGGAGTTGTCCGTGTCTCCCGACGAGCTCGAATCGTCGTCGCCCTGGGCCTTCTGCCCCGGCGTGTTCGTCAGGGCCTCCGTGCCGGCGGCGTACACTGCCTCGTTGAGCTCCTTGAGCGCGTCGTTCATGCGCTTCGCCCAGTCCTCGGGGAGCACGTCCGGCGTCTGCTTCTGCATGGCGGCGGCCATCGAGAGCCAGTGGCGCGCCTCGGACTTGTACCCCATGCGGAAGTCGGTCATGCCGCGCAGGTAGGCGTAGTGGGCGCGATCGCTGTCCGAAAGGCGCGACGTGTCCGGCTCGAGGATGCGGAAGATGGCGAGGGCGCGCTCGTCCTCGCTGCCCTCGAAGGCGCGCTGGCCGCGCGCGAGGTCGTCCTGGTAGGTCGCGCAGCCCGCGAGCATCGGTGCGCACGACAGGGCGACGGCGACCACCGGGATGAGCAGGCGCATCGACAAGAGCGTACCGGGGTGCGCCTCTGCCGATCAACCCCGTCGACGGCGGGCGAGCGCGGCACCGAGGATCGCAGCGAGGATCCCGGGGAAGACGAGCGCGGCGAGGCCGCGCGGTCCGGAGGCTCCCGCGGCGGCGACCGAGCACCTCGACGTGCTCTTGGCCGGAGCGGGGGCATCGCCAGGTGATTGCGTCGCGGCCGCCGCCGGGCGCGGGGCGGGTGGCGCCGTGTCGCAGTCCCACGCCTTGCCCTTCGCGAAGCCGCATTTCTCGAGGATCGACCCCTCCGCCCTGTGCGTGACGATGCGCAGGTCGTTCGCCGTCGTGGTGACCTCGATGAAGTGGTACGTGGACTCCGCCTTGCGCGTCGTCGGCGTGGGGGTGCCGAGCTTGTAGACGGGCGCGCCGCCGCCGCCGGAGATGAGGTACTTGAGGCCGCCCGCGTCGCCGCGCTCGTAGATGTGGTCGTGCCCCGAGAGCACGAGGTCCACCTTGTGCGCCGAGAGGAGGTCGGGAATGTGCGCCTCGATGAGCCGCCTGTTGGGGCCATGCGGGCCGGACGACCAGGGGCCGTGGTGCACGACGACGATTCGCCAGACGAGCCCCGGCTCGCCGTCGGCGCGCGTCAGCTCGTGCTCCAGCCAGTCGCGCTCCTCGCCGCTCGACCAGTCGTGCATGCCGTTGAGAAAGAAGAAGCGCACGTCCCCCATGCGCTCCGTGCCGTACGGCCTCGGCGCGCCGCCGGGACCGGCGAAGCCGAAGTAGCGAGCGAAGTTCGCGCCCGCCTCGTCGTCGTAGAGCTCGTGGTTGCCGATGCAGAGGAAGAGGGGGTGCTCGTGCAGCAGCGGCGCCTCGACGTCGAAGAACGACTGCCAATCGGAGCTGCTCGCGCCGTCGGCGACGATGTCCCCGGTGTTGACGAGGAAGTCGGACGGGATCTGGCCCATGAGGCGCACCACGCCGGCGTGCGTCTCCTGATCGCTGCGGTCGTCGCCGTAGACGATGAAGTGCGTGCCCGCGTTGGGGTCGGCGGGCACCGACGTCTTGAACGCCACCTCGGCGACGACCGGTCCCTGCGTCGGCCCGATGTTGATGCCGGCGATGTACGGCTTGCCGGCGTCGAGCCCCGTCAGGTGCACCACGTGCATCGTGCTCGAGGCGCCGTCGACCACCTTGCGGAGCGTCGCCGGGGCGCGCTCGCGCACGACCTGGAGCGTCACGGCCGCCGGCGAATCGAGCTCCAGGCGCACGTCGGCGGTGGTGTCCGACACCGCCGTGACGTACGGCCCCTTCACGATGCGCGGGGCCGCGGCGAATGCGGCGCCCTGCATCGTGAGCAGCACCGCCGGGGGCACGAGGGACAGGGCGAGGCGCACGCTTCGAAGCGCGTTCTTAGCCCGTGCGGGGGGCACCCGCTATCTTTCGTCCGGGGACTCGATGAACGCCCGCGATGGCTCGATGGAGGGGCTGCCTTGCCGCTTCGGCAAGTACACCCTCATCCGCAAGCTCGCGTCGGGCGGCATGGCCGAGCTGTTCCTCGCCCTCCAGAAGAGCGTGGCCGGCTTCGAGAAGCTGGTGGTCATCAAGCGCATCCTGCCGGCGATGAACCAGGACCGCGCCTTCATCGACATGCTGCTGCACGAGGCGCGCGTCGCCGCGACGCTGTCGCACCCGAACGTCGTGCAGGTCTTCGACGTCGGCGAGGTGGACGGCACGTACTTCATCGCGATGGAGCACGTCCACGGCGAGGACCTGCGCTCGATCGTGCGGCAGATGAAGAAGAAGGAGGAGACCGAGTTCCCGCTCGAGCACGCGCTGGCCATCCTGCTCGGGATGTGCGCGGGCCTGGCGTACGCGCACGAGAAGCGCGATCTCGACGGAACGCCGCTCCACATCGTGCACCGTGACGTCTCTCCGCAGAACGTGCTCGTCACCTTCACGGGCGACGTGAAGATCGTCGACTTCGGCATCGCCAAGAGCGACGCGGCGCGGCCGGGGCAGAGCGAGAGCGGGCGGCTCAAGGGCAAGATCCCGTACATGTCGCCGGAGCAGGCGCGGGGCGAGCGGGTCGACTGGCGGACCGACGTCTTCGCGGCGGGCACGATGCTGTTCGAGCTCACGACCGGGAAGCGACTCTTCAAGGGGGCGAGCGAGTTCGAGTCGCTGAAGCTCATCTGCGAGCGCGAGTACCCGACGCCGTCGCAGGTGCGCGACGGATACCCGCCGGAGCTCGAGGCCGTCGTGATGCGGGCGCTGGAGAAGAAGCGGGAGGACCGCTGGCAGAGCGCGCGCGAGATGCAGGCGGCGATCGAGCAGTTCGTGCGGGCCGAGCGCGTGCCGGTGAGCAACATCGCGCTCTCGCAGTTCATGCAGCGGCTGTTCGCCGAGAAGCTGGCGGCGCAGAAGGAGGCGCTGCTGCAGGGCAAGCAGCTCGCCGACGTCCTCGCGCACCAGGGGGCCGGCGAATCGGCCTCGGGGCACGGCGGGTCGAGCCAGAGCCAGAGCATCAGCGTGGCGGCGGCCTCGGCGCGCACGGTGGCCGACGTCGCTGCCGCGAAGAAGGGCCTGATGTGGGGCGCCGGCGCAGCGGGGATCGGGGTCGCCGCCATCGTGGGGACGCTCTGGATGGCCCGACACGGCGACGCGCACGAGACCGCGATGGCCGCGACCTTGGCATCGACCGCGGCGGCCGTGCCGTCGGTGACGGCGACGGCGAGCGTCGCCGAGCCGGAGGCTTCGGCCTCCACGAGCAGCGCGCCTGCGGATCCAGACGCGCCGGCGGCGTCGGTGGCGGCGCACAAGGCGCCACGTCCCCAGCCCGGAGCTCACCCGACGCAGGCGCCGGCAGCGGCGCCCGTGGGGACCGGGAAGCTCAACGTGAGCGCCCACGGCGGCTGGTGCAACGTCAGCGTCGACGGCACGCCACGTGGGCCCACGCCCGTCGCGGGCATCGTGCTCTCTGCCGGCTCGCACACGGTCACGTGCACGCCCGAGGGCGGGCGCACCCTGAGCACGGGCGTGCGCATCGATGCCGACGGCACCACGCGCTACGCCTTCACCCTACCCCCGTGATGCGCGCTTCCAGCGCATGCGGTGCACCGGCAGGCCGTCGGTGATCGCGCGTCGCTCGCGGGGGCTGCGAGCGCCATAGGGGTTGTCGGCCAGGCGCGCCGAGCCGCGCTCGTCGCCCGCCGGCTCGAAGCGACCGTCGGCGTTCACCAGCGACTCGTAAGCGTCGGCGCGCTCCTGTACGTCGGTCTGCACGAAGAGCTCCCCTCCGGGCGCGAGCAGCCGCGCCACCTGGTCGAGGAAGCCGTCGCGCATGACGAGGCGCTTCTGGTGCCGCTTCTTCCACCACGGGTCGGGGAAGTGCAGGAAGACGCGCTGCACGCTCGCGTCCGGGACGAGCCGCGGCAGAGCCTCGCGCGCGTCCTCCGCCAGCACGCGAGCGCGCGCCGCCAGACCACGCTTCGCGAGGCGCTCGTCCACGATGGTGGCCCACTTGCGCCGTATCTCGAGCCCGAGCAGCCCGGCGCGCGGCTCGTGCTCGGCGCGCTCGACCAGGAACCAGCCGCGTCCGGGTCCCACCTCGAGCTCGACCCACTCGCCGCGCACGAGGTCGCGCACGTCGAGCCGGTCGCCCTCGGGCAGGCGGGGGGCGTGCTCGTAGGGACGAGGGCGGGGCATGAGCGCCTCTTAGCGTCTATCGTATCCGCGCTCATGAAGCAGCGCGTCTTCGCCTGGGGACCCATCGCCGTCGCCGTGGCGGTGCTGGCGTGGCGATCGATCGCGACCGTGCTCGCGCGCGTCGGACACCCCGCGGCTGCGCTCGACGACGCGTACATCCACTTCCAGTACGCGCGCGCCATCGCGGAGGGACACCCGCTGCGCTTCGAGACGGGCGAGCCGGTGACCAGCGGAGCCACGAGCATGCTCTGGCCCGCGCTGCTGGCGCCCTTCTACCTCGTGGGCTTTCACGGCGAGGCCATCATGTGGGTGGCGTGGGCGCTCTCGTTCGTCGCGCTCGGCGCGCTCGCGTGGGAAGCGGCGCGGATCACCGACCGGCTCGCGGGTCGCGCCGCGGCCGTCGGCGCGGGGGCGATGGTGCTCGCGTTCTCGGCCTTCACGTGGTGCGCCACGAGCGGCATGGAGGTGCTGCCCTTCGCGTGGGCCATCGCGCGTGCGACCCGCCGCGCCGCCGACTGGGCCGACGACGTGCCCGAGGTGCGCACGCCACGCCGCGCCGGCGAGCTCGTGGCGCTCGCGTGGGCCGCGACCCTCTTCCGCCCCGAGGGCGGCATCGTGGCGCTCTTCGTCGCCGCGACGCTCGCCGTGTTCCCGAGGACCGGCGCGTGGAAGGAGCGAACGCTCTCGATGGCCGCCGCCGGTGCGGTGCTCGCGACGCCGCTGCTGCTGCTCCTGCTCACCGGGACCACGCGCTCGAACACGGCGATCGTGAAGCTCCTGCCCGGGAACCCCTACTACACGGGGCAGGCGCTCTCCCTCCGCGTCACCGAGCAGGTGCGGCAGCTCGTGGCCGACCTGCTCAACGGGGACCGCTTCTCGCAGGAGTTCCTGCCGCGCGCCTGCGGGCCCGTGTGGATGGCGGGTCTCGGTGCCATCGGCATCCTGGGCTGGCGGGACAAGAAGAGGTGGCGCGCGGTGGGCGTCCTGCTCATCGCCCTCACGATGTTCGCGCCGTGCTTCTACTACACGTTCCTCTGGAACCGCCTGCGCTACCTCTGGCCCTTCGCCACGGGCTGGATCATCGGCCTCGCGTGTCTCGCGCGCGTCGTGGGCGATCTCGCCGCGAGCCTCCGCCCGCGCTGGCGCATCGCCACGCCCGTCCTCTGCGGCGTCTTCGCGGGCATGCTCGCGAGCAAGATCGACGGGACCATGGACGACGTCGCGTGGTCCGCCAGCGGCATCGACCGGCAACAGGTCACCCTCGGTCACTGGGCGCGCGACGGCCTGCCGCCCGGCGCGCGCATCGGCGTGAACGACACGGGCGCCATCGCCTACTTCGGCGACCACCCGACGTTCGACGTCGTGGGCCTCACGACCGACGGCGAGGCGCGCTACTGGGTCGCCGGGCAGGGCTCGCGCTTCGAGCACTACGAGCACCTCGCCGGCACCGGCCACCTGCCGACCCACTTCATCGTGTACCCGCAGTGGATGGCGATGCCGATGGTCCTCGGCGACGAGCTGCGCTCGGCCTCGGTCACCGACTACGGGCGCTCGATCCTCGGCGGCGACACGATGACCGCGTACGTCGCCGACTGGTCCACCCTCGGCAGCGGCGAGCGCCCCTGGAGCGCGCCCGACGCGCAGGTGGTCGACTCGCTCGACGTGGCGGACCTCGAGAGCGAGGCGGCGCACGGTTACGTGCTGCTCGGCGCGCGCGAGGGCGAGAACGTGGTGCACGACGGGTCCTCGCCGGACGGCGCCCGCGTCGTCGACGGCGGCCGCTCACGTCGCTGGCGCGAGAGCTTCGTGGCCCACCTCCCCGAGGGCGCCGCCGCGCGGCTCGTCGTGCGATTCGAGGCTCCCACCGGCACCGTGCTCCGCGTGCTCGCGGGCGGCGAGCCGGTGGGCGATCTCGATTGCAGCGACGAGACCGACTGGTGCGAGCGCGCCGTCGACATCCCGGCGCGCCTCGCCGGCCGCAGCACCAGCATCGACGTCGTCGTCTCCGGCGACGGCGGCCCCCCCGGCGAGGGACGAGACACCGGCGCAACCCTCTTCCACTACTGGGGGCTGAAGACGATCGGGTAGACCACCGTCACGACGCCACTGTCGGGCGGCGGGAAGCTGAGCTGCGTGAAGCTCGAGACGACGCACTGGCGCACGCCCGCGTCGGGGATGTCGCTGCCGCCGTCGGCCGAGAATGCGACCGACCCGTCGCGCGCGATGAGGAACTTGACCGCCACGCGCCCCGTGAGCTCCGGGTTCGTCTTGAGCGCCTGCTGGTAGCAGAAGCGGTAGCGGCCGTCGTTCTGCCGGACGATCCGCTGGATGACCTCCGGCGGCAGGTGTCCGTTCGTCGTCGGGGTGCCGTAGCGCGGGCCGCGGACCGTCACGACGTGCCTGCCCCTCAGACGATCGTGGCCCGTGCCGATGCCGCTGCAGTTGCCGCCGCCGCACGTGCCGGTGCCGCCGATGCCGATGGCGCCGATGTCGCCGATGCCGATGATCCCGGCGGTCCCGCCGCCGCCCTCGCCGACGCTGCTCAGGCCCCAGCCGCCACTGCCCATCGCGTCGTCGATGGTGCTTCCGAAGAGGTGGCCGATCTTGCTCAGATCGTCCGAGCCGTTGAGCGTCGTGCCCCAGGGGACGGTCGGCGCGTTCGGGTCGCCGGTGAACCCCGGGAGCATCCCGATGACGCCCCAGTTGGCGGCCTCGGTGAGCGCCTTGTCCCGCGCGAGCGTCGCGTTCTCCGGCCTCGCCGTCCCGCGCGCCGCCCAGCGACCATCGGTGTTCGGCGAGTCCTTGCCCGCGGCGCCTTCCGGGCCCTTCGCGAGCGCGCCGGGGTTGTGGTTGCCGCCCTCCGAGGTGATCGCGTCGTCCTGCGGCTGCTCCTGGGGCTGCTCCTTCTCGCGCTCCGCGCTCGCGTTCAGGTACTGGGCGAGCAGCGCCGCGCGGTCGCGATCGAACGGGTCCTCCTCGGTCGCGCCGAGCGCCGACGAGGCGTACGCGATGACCGCGAACGCCGCGGCGTGCGCGAGGGCCGACGCCAGGATCATCCCGGCTCCTCCGCGCCGCAGGCCCTCGAGGGGCGCGCCCGCGATGCGCGAGCCGGCGCGCGCCAGCGTGAGGCGCACCGAGAAGGCGCCGACGAGGACCTCGGTCACGTGCCCGCGCGCGATCTCCATCTCGCGCTCGGTGCGATCCCAGCCGTCGATCCGGAGCTTCGCGCCCGGCGGCACGCTGAGCACCGCGCGCTCGCCGTCGAAGCGAGCGAGCTCGAAGCGCTCGAGCCCGAGCACGTCGCCGGGGATGACCAGGTCGGCGCTCTCGCCGATGGCCAGCGTCCCGCCGGCAGCGAGCTCCTTCACCGCGAGGACGTTGCCCCCGCGGGCATCACGCCACGCGAGCACCGCCTCCACGACCAGCCGCTCGCTCGCGCTGACCGCACCGTCCGATTCCACGCCCCATACGCCCTGCACCGAGTTCATCGCACACACTCTCCCCAGGGCCGGTGAAAGCCGACCCCGTCGTTTGTGGCGACAGCGCAGCGCGCCGTCGTCCGATGCATGGACCGACAGCGCGCCGCGCCCCAGGTTCCAGGGCGGTTCCCGGAGGAGTGTCCCCCGAACGGGTGATTACTTGGTCTTGGGCTTCGCCGGCGGCGCCTTGGCGTTGTCGCCGCCCATCCCCTTCAGCTGGCCGATCTGCGCGAGGAGCTCGTTGGTGTTCGCGTAGCCCCAGTCGTGCATGATCTTGTTGTCGGCCGACGGCTGCATGATGTCGACCATGTGCCAGCCCGTCACCGTCTTGCCGGTCGCGGGGATGGGGCCCATGGGGCCCTTGTCGGTGCCGCTGATCGCGTGCTCGACGATGGCGAAGCCGTCGATCCCCCACGCGTTGGAGACCGCGTCCTTCATGTCGGGCAGCGACTTGTAGAAGCCGGCGACCGTCTTCTGGATGTTCTTCTTGCCCTTGACCGCGGGGCTCCCGTCGCTCATCGACATGTCGCCGTCGTCGGCCCAGAGCGCCGCCGAAGCCTTCGGATCGTCCTTGCTGAAGGTGTCGGCCACGCTCTTGCCCCAGTCGGCGAGCTTGTCCTCGTCCGGCGTGCCCTTCGCGACGTGCACCTCGGGCGGGTTCGTCGGGACGGTCGGCACCGCTGCCGCGCCCTTCTTGCCCATCATCTGCATCATCAGCGCCGAGTCGTCGCCGTACTCGTGCATCTCCTTCACGAGCCCGTCGTCGTTGAAGAACATGATGTGCAGGCGCGTCTCGCCGACCGGCTTGTTCGTCGCCTTCATGCCCATCATGTCGCCCGTCATGGTGCCGGCCCAGACGATCTCGGCGATCGCGACGTTGCCCTTGATCCACACGCGCGTGGCGGCGGACTTCGCGTCGCCGAACGTCTGGAAGAACTGGCCCATGCCGTTCGCCATGTCGCCCTTGCTGTGCGTCTCGCCCTCGCCGTACGCGTAGACGGCCGCGTCGTCGGTGAACGCGCTCGCCATCTTCTGCGCGTCGTGCGCGTTGAAGGCGTCGCCGATCGTCTTGAGCGTCTGCGGGATCACGTCGGCCAGCGCCGGCTTGGGCGGCGGGGCCGGAGGCGTGGTGTCCGTCGGGGCGGCCGAAGCGGTCTCCGCCGGGGGCGGAGGCGGCGGGGGCGCCGGCGGAACCGGCTGCGGCTCCTCGCCACCACAGGCGGCGAGTCCGAGTGACAGAACGGCGAGAGCTGCGATGATCGTCGAACGCATGCGATTGTCTCCTCCCCAGATCGGCTGGGTCCCCTGAGAGTCCTCTCGGCGCCGCCCTTTAGCTCGTTTGGTCTCTACCGTGAAGAGGTTCGCTTCTTGCGCTACGACCGCTAACCGGACGCATGCGATCGAGACCCCTCGGTAAGACTGGACTTCGCGTATCCGAGATGGGCCTCGGGACGTGGGGCCTCTCCGGCGACGGGTACGGCCCCGTCGAGGAGGCGACGCAGCAGCGGGTCGTCGAGCGGGCGCTCGAGATGGGGTTCTCGATCGTCGACACGGCCGACGCCTACGGCGGCGGGCGCATGGAGCAGCTGCTCGGGCGCGTGCTGGCCGACCGGCGCGACGTGGTCGTCGTGACCAAGGGCGGGACCGACCGCACGACGGCGCCGGCGCGCAAGAGATTCGACGGGCCCTACCTGCGAGAAGCGGTGGAGCGCTCCCTGCGCCGGCTCGCGCGTCGCCGGATCGACGTGTACCTGCTGCACAACCCGAGCGTCTCGGCGCTCGAGGGCGGCGACGCCGTCGACACGATGCTGGCGCTCAAGGAGGAGGGGAAGATCGGGCACTGGGGGGTGAGCGTCGGCGACGTCGACGTGGGTCGCGCGGCGATCCGGTGCCAGGCCGAGGTCGTCGAGCTCGCGTACAACCTCGTGCAAGGGTCCGACCTGCACCGCCTCGCGGGCGACGTGATCGTGTCCGGCGCGGGGATCCTGGCGCACTCGACGCTCGCCTACGGCCTGCTCGCCGGGAGCTGGACCAAGGAGCGCCAGTTCCCGGCGTACGACCATCGCTCGGAGCGCTGGACGGTGCTCGAGCTCGAGCAGCGGGTGAAGCAGCTCGGCGCGCTGAAGTTCCTCGTGCACGGCGACGTGCCCACGATGCGCTCGGCGGCGGTGCGCTTCGTGCTCGCCAACCGCATCGTCTCGACGGCGATGCTCGGGCCGCGCAACGTGGCGCACCTCGAGGACATCGTGCGCGAGGTGGGGATGGGCCCCATCTACCTGCGCGACGAGGACCTGATGCGCATCCCGCGGGCGCTCGAGGGCGTCGGGATCGACCCGTGAGGAAAGAGGCGCAGCTGGCCCTGGACGTCGCGCGCGAGGCGGCGGCCGTCGTCATGCGCGTGTACGCGGCGCCGTTCGACGTCGAGTACAAGGGCAAGGACGATCCGGTCACGCGCGCCGACAAGGAGGCCAACGCGCTCATCGTCGAGCGGCTCTCGCGCGAGACGCCGGGCGTCCCGGTCGTCGCCGAGGAGAGCGATCCGGCGCACTACGCGGGGTTCGCCAGCGCGGGCTCGGTCTGGTTCGTCGATCCGCTCGACGGCACGCGCGAGTTCGTCGCGCGCAACGGCGAGTTCGCGGTGATGATCGGCCTGGCCGAGCGCGGGCGAGCGGTGCTGGGGGCCATCGTGGCTCCGGCGTGGGGACGCGCGTTCGTCGGCGTCGTCGGGGAAGGCGCCTGGGAGATCGGCGCCGACGGCAGCGCGCGTCCGCTTCACGTCACGTCGCGCACCGATCTCGCCGGCGCGACCATCGTGGTCTCGCGGTCACGCGCGCCCGCGCGCATCGAGGCGTTCGTGACCTCCATCGGCGCCGCACGCGCCGTGCCCTTCGGCAGCTCGGGCCTCAAGGGCGTGCTCGTCGCGACCGGCGATCACGACGCGTACATCCAGCCGGGCCGCGCCGGCATGCGCTGGGACGCATGCGCGACCGAGGCGCTCGTGGTCGCCGCCGGCGGCGCATGCACCGACGCCTACGGAGACCCGTTCGACTACGGCACGGCCGACATCGAGAACTCGCGCGGGTTGCTCGCCAGCAACGGCCGCCTGCACGCGGCCCTCGTTCAGGCCCTACAGAGGAGAAGGGAACAGCAAGATCAGAAGAGCAGAGGGTAACTGACGCCAGAGTCAGACGAGAGGAGAGGGAAAGAAGATCAAAAGATCAGAAGATCAAGAAGTTGGGGGGCGGTCGGATCGACACCCAAACCTTCTTCTGATCTTTTGATCTTCTGATCTTCTTCCCCCTCTCCTCTCGTCTCACTCTGGTGCCACTTCCTCCTTCTGCTCTTCCGATCTTTCGCTAGAACCAACGCCATGCGCGACTCTGCGGACGTGGTCGTCGTCGGCGCCGGCATCATGGGCCTGGCCATCGCGTACCACCTGGCCGAGCTCGGCATGACCAAGGTGACGGTCGTCGATCGCTCTTACCTGTGCGGCGGCGCGAGCGGGCGCAACGGAGGCGGCGTGCGCGCGCAGTGGTCGAACGAGGCCAACGTCCGCATCATGCAGGAGAGCATCCGTCTGTGCCGCGAGTTCGCGAGCAAGATGAAGATCAACGTGTGGTTCCGCCAGGGGGGCTACCTCTTCCTCGCGCGCACCTCGTTCATCCGCGAGCGGCTCGAGAAGAGCGTCGCCCTGCAGAACGACTGCGGCCTCTCGACGCGCATGCTCACGCCGAACGAGGCGCGCCGCCTCGTGCCGGAGCTCGACGTGGACGGCGTGGAGGCCGCGAGCTTCAACGCCGACGACGGCGTCGTCTTCCCCTGGCCCTTCGTGTGGGGCTACGCGCAGGCCGCGCAGAAGCTCGGGGTCGAGCTCATCACGTGGCACGAGGTCGAAGGCTTCGACACCACCGGGTCGCGCATCGACGGCGTCCGCATCAGCCGCATCGGCCCGCCCGGCGAGGCCGAGCCCGGCACCGTCACCATCCGGACCCACCGCGTCGTCAACGCCGCCGGCGCGTGGTCGCCCGGGATCGCGCGGATGCTCGGGGTGGAGCTCCCGAACAAGCCGCATCGCCACGAGATCTGCTCGACCGAGCCGCTCAAGCCCTGGCTCAAGCCGCTCGTGGCCGACCTCTCCGACGGCCTTTACTTCTCCCAGTCGACGCGCGGCGAGATCGTCGGCGGCATCGGCAACGAGTACGTGCCCCCCGGGCTCGACCAGAACAGCAGCCCCGCGTTCCTCGGCAAGTACGCGCGCTCCCTCGTCCGCGCCTGCCCCGTGCTGGGCCGCGTCAAAGTGCTGCGCCAGTGGGCCGGCTGCTACGACCTCACCCCGGACTCGAACCCCATCGTCGGCTCGGTCGACGGGGTCGACCACTTCTATCAAGCCAGCGGTTTCATGGGGCACGGCTTCATGATGGCCCCCGTCGTCGGCAAGCTCCTCGCTGAGCTGGTGGCGCGCCCCGAGCAGGCGGCCCCCATCCCCATGTTCGAGCGCTGGAACCTTCGCCGCTTCGCGTCGGGCGCGCCCCCGACCCCAGGCGAAGCGATGATCATCGGGTAAACGCGCGTTGACACTCGCTCGCCGCGCCGGGTACCGTCCACCCCGGAAAAACGCGGGAGAAACGTCATGCTACGCGCCACCAACGTCGTTTGTGCGCTCCGTCTTCTCGCCGCTGCCGCCAGCGCTGCAGCGCCTGTCGCTGCCCTGGTCGCGGGGGCTTCGCTCGTAACGGCTTGCGACGACGAGAACGATCCCAAGACCTGGGTGAAGCGCCTCGACGATCCCGCGCAGCGCGCGAAGGCGATCGAGCGCCTCGGCAGCTTCTACGAGGACGGGATGACCAAGGCTGGCAACAACCAGTCCGATCCCGCCATGAAGGAGCTGCTCGACACGATCGTCGACCCGCTGACCAAGACCTACACGGCGGGCGGTCTCGACGACAAGACGCGCATCGACCTCATGAAGTTCCTCGCCGAGACGCACGACGCGCGCACGCAGCCCGCAATCGCCAAGGCCCTCTCGAGCTTCGAGATGGGCAAGACCGACGACGAGGTGCGCGTCTCCTGCGAGTCGGTCACCGCGATGGTCAAGAACGGCACGAAGATCGACCAGAGCGTCGCCGACGGCCTCTGGACCGTGTTCGCCGGGTTCAAGCTGTCGAAGACCAACAGCCAGCGGCTCTACCAGGGCCTGCACGACGCGATCCTCGCCGTGAAGGACCCGAGCTACGGCGACAAGGCGATCGACAAGCTCAAGGCGCCGATCCCGCCCAACCCGAGCGTCGACGACCAGAAGGACCTCCTCATGTGGTGGCAGCCCACGTGCGTGCAGGTCATCAGCGACCTCCAGTACAAGAAGGCGATTCACCCGCTCATCGTCGCGCTCCTCACGCCGGCGAAGACGGCGGCGCTCGGCGCGAAGATCCAGTTCGCGCTCCTCAAGATGGCCAAGGACGCCGAGCCGGAGCTCATCAAGGCGCTCAACGGGACCGACCCGGACTACGCGGCGCAGGGTCCGTGGGACGACAAGACGAACATCGGCGTCATCTCCGAGGTGCTCGCCATCATCGGCCGGCCCGGGGGGCGTGACGCGATCCTCGCGGCGCTGCCGGGCGCCGACACGGGCACGGCGCGCACCGAGCTGGCGCAGGCGCTCACGCAGATGCCCAACGACGCGCGCAACGAGCCCGCGTTCCTCGACACGTACAAGAAGGTCCCCTGGACCGATTCGGACGCGCTGCTCGGCGCGCTCACCCCGCGAATCGCCCTCGCGCAGCAGTCGGCCAAGTTCTACGACCCGAAGCTCGTGACGTGGCTCATCGGCGAGATGAAGGGCGCGCCCGACTACTCGGCGCGGCTGGTGCAGCTCGAGGCCGAAGCGAAGCTCATGACGCCGGACACGCAGGACAACGTCGCGGCGGTGCTGCCGGGCATCAAGAAGGAGACGCCGGCCGACGGGTACGCCAAGGTCCAGGCGATGTACGACGCGATGAACAGCGCGCTGTCCAAGTGCAAGACGGACTCGAGCTGCTACCTGTCGATCCTCGACGAGCCGATCCCCGTGTCGCCGTCGACGGCGTACTACAAGCAGGTGAAGGCCACGTGGATGGCCGTCATCTACGGGTCGGGCAACGCCGCGGCGACGCGGGCGGCGCTCGTGGCGAAGCTGCCCAAGGTGACCAACACCGGGGCGCGCATCGCGATCTGCGAGGCCATCGACGAGCTGACGCCGAACGGCGACGTCGCGACGGCCGACGCGCTGCAGAAGATCGTCGACGCCGACACGAAGGCCGGGGACGCGAACCTGATCGCCACGGACAACACGGTCGAGCAGGTGTCCTGGCGCCTGCGCGTGCGCGCCCAGTAGCGCGCCGATGATCAAGCTGGAGGTCACGCAAGGGCAGAAGCGGGGCGAACGGCACGAGTCGTCCGCCGACGTGATCCGGCTCGGACGCTCGGCCGACAACGACCTCGTCCTGCCCGACGAGCCGATCTCCAGCGAGCACGCGCGGATCGTGTACGGCGGGGAGAAGTACCTGCTGCGCGATCTGCGCTCGACGAACGGCACCGTCGTGGTGCGCGGCACGCTGCGCGTTCCGCTGGACGACGGGAACGGGCGCGAGATCGCGCTGGCGGCCGGCGACGTGGTGGAGCTCGGCTCCGGCGACAAGCTGGTGCGCCTGAGCGTCGCCATCGCCGAGGAGACGGAGGAAGCGCGCGTCCTCGCGATGCGCAAGATCGACGAGCTCGGGCGCGCCGAGTCGGCGGTCGAGCGCGATTCGGGCAGGCTGCGAGCTCTGTACGACGCGCAGAAGCGGATCGGCGGCGCCGCGGACCTGAACGAGGTCCTCGTGGCGGTGTGCGACGGGGCCTTCGCCCTCGTGCCCGGCGCGACGCACGTCACGGTGGTGCTCCGCGAGGACGACGACGGCGCCTCGAGCTACGTGCCCATCGTCACGCGCGTGAAGGGGCAGACGGGGCCGGCGACGCAGCCGATCCCGGTGACGCGCAGCGTGTTCCGCAAGGTCGTGAGCGAGCGCGCCGCGGTGCTGGCGGCGGACGCGCCGCGCGAGGTGGGGCAGACCGAGTCGCTGCTCGGCGCCCAGATCCGCAGCGTGCTCGGCGTGCCGCTGTGGAAGGGCGAGGAGATTCTCGGGGTGCTCCAGATGGACAACCGCGAGAGCACCGGCGTCTTCACGAGCTCCGATCTCGACGTGTGCGCCGTGCTCGGGCACGTGGCGTCGCTGGCCGTGGCCAACGCGCGCCTGGTGCAGCGGCTGCGGGCGGCGGAGGAGAAGCTCGAGAAGGAGAACCGGTTCCTCAAGTCGCGCGAGGAATCGCGGCGCGTCGGCAAGGGGGAGCAGGAGATCATCGGGCGCAGCCCCGCGATGCGGTCGCTGTTCGATCAGCTGGGCAAGGTCGTCGACACGCGCGTGACGGTGCTCATCGAGGGCGAGACCGGCGTCGGCAAGGAGCTCATCGCGGCGGCGGTGCACTACCGCTCGCGCCGGAAGGACCGGCTCTTCGTGAGCCAGAACTGCGCGGCGATGCCGGAGAACCTGCTCGAGAGTGAGCTCTTCGGGCATCGCAAGGGCAGCTTCACGGGAGCGCACGAGGACAAGAAGGGCCTCTTCGAGATCGCCGACGGCGGGACGCTGTTCCTCGACGAAGTGACCGAGATGCCGCTGTCGCTCCAGAGCAAGCTGCTGCGCGCGGTGCAGGAGGGCGAGGTTCGCCCCATCGGCGCTACGCAGGAGAAGCGCGTCAACGTGCGCATCGTGGCGGCGACGAACCGCAACATGGAGAAGGAGGTCGCCGAGGGCCGGTTCCGCGAGGACCTCTACTACCGGCTCAAGGTGTTCCCGATCCGCGTGCCGCCGCTGAGGGAGAGGCGCGAGGACATCCCGCTGCTCGCGAAGCACTTCCTCGAGAGGTACGGCTCGGAGCTCGGGAAGCCGGCGGCGGGCTACTCGCAGCAGGGGATGGAGCTGATGCAGGCCTACGACTGGCCGGGCAACGTGCGCGAGCTGCAGAACGAGGTGCAGCGGCTCGTGATTCAAATCGAGCCGGGGGGCTTCGTCACGCCGGAGCTCCTGTCGCCGCGGATCCGCCAGATCGAGGGCGTGGTCGACAAGGTGAAGCCGACCAAGGGCACGCTGAAGGAAATGATGGACCAGCTCGAGCGCTGGCTCCTGATCGAGGCGCTCAGGGAACACGACAACAACAAGACGGCGGCGGCCAAGGCGCTGGGGATCACCCGCGAAGGGCTGCACAAGAAGCTGCGCGGCTTCGGGCTGTAACGAGGGGCGCTCGCGGTGTGTTCTTAACCGCAGAGGCGCAGAGAGAAGAGGAGAACGCAGAGGGGTTTGTGTGGATCCACACCCAAACCTCTGCGGCCTCCTCTCCCCCTCTGCGCCTCTGCGGTCAAGAACCAATCGCGAGTTTCTTGGCGCCGCCTTGCCCGCTAGGTCCCGGCGACGCGCGATGCGAGGGTCGATGCGGCCTCGTCGCTCGCGGTCCAGGCGAGGTCGATCGCGGCGCGGGCGCCGGCGGGGCCGAGGCGGGAGGACATCTCGTTCATCGCCTTTTCTTCGAGGGCGGCGGTGAAGCCGGGGGATGCGAGCGCGCCGGGGGGGACGTCGACGCGCTCGGTCTCGTGCGAGCCGTCGGTGAAGTCGATGGTCACGACGTTGGGGAACTCGAGGGCGATCGCGAGACCGTCTGCGGCGCGGGCGGCGCGTGGCGCGCGGTTGCGGCTTATCAGGGCGCGGGCGAGGCCGGCGATCTCGCGGGGCGATGCGAGTCGAGAGCGGTACTCGTCGGCGTAGCGGCGGGCGAGCTTCGGGAGCTCGCGAATGGGGAGACGCCGGATGGCGGCGCGGCCCATCTTCACGCGGCGCATCGAGGCGAGCGTGCGCGCGGTGAGCTCCGGAGCGTGGCGCACCTCGACGAGCGCGCGCCACGCGCGGATCTCGGCGGCGTGCGCGTCGAGCCACGGTTCCTCGAGCTGCTCGACGCCGAAGGTGCGCGCCGCCAGCATGACGGCGACCGACTGCGCGAGGTCGAAGTTGACGCTCACGGGGGTCGGCCGGCCGTCCTCGATGTACTCGGCGGCGAAGCGCGTGACCTCGCACCCGAGCTTCGTGGTCCCGACGCGCACGCGCTTCACGCGGTCGATGCGCGCGTCGGCGCGGCGCGCGAGGACGCGCTCGAGGGCGGCGAGCGCGGTCTGGAAGTAGTGGCAGCCGGGGTACGTCTTGATGGCCAGCGTGCGCAGGACCCAGAAGTCGCCGAGGTCGCCCATCATCTCGGGCAGCGGCAGGTACGAGAAGCGCCGCCAGAACCCGCGCGGGTCCTCGAGGATCTCGGGCGCCCCGGTCATCCCGGCCTGCGCGTAGAACGCGGCGCGGATGCCGGCGGCGGTGGGCGTCGCCGCAGCGAGCAGCTTCGAGGTCGGCCGCATGAACCCGGGCTGCAGCGCGAACTCGGGCTGCGCGAGAGCGATCGCGAGCGCGTGCGTCGTGCGCGTCGCGTCGAGCCGCAAGAGGCGCGCGGTGGCCGCCGCGGCTCCGGCGAGGTGGATGAACGTCCACATCTGCCCGTTGAGCGGCCCGAGCATGCTCGATGCGCCGAGGCGCCCGGCCACCTCGTTGCCCACGACGACCGCGTCGATCACCTCGCGCACCGAGGCGCCGACGTGCTCGCCCACGGCGAGCGACGCGAACACCGCCGAGTGGCACGAGTGCCCCATCCACACGATGTCGTCGAAGTCGTGCGCCATCGACATCGCCGCATTCGCCATCGCCGCATCCACGGCCCCGAC
>DATJYG010000649.1:0-30535 GCA_035499695.1 Polyangiaceae bacterium | reverse complement strand
GGCGGGGGATCGGACCGATTGCTCGCAGCGGGCTGGCGCTCCGCCCCGAGTTCGCCGATCACGACGCGGAGCGGAAGTTCCGCGTCTCCGCGGTGACGGCTGCCGAGGCGCCGGAATGCATCAGCGGCCTCGTACTCCAGGGGCTCAAAAAGCCGCCGGAGTGCCCCGCTTTCGGCGCCCGATGCACGCCCGAATCCCCGCTGGGAGCGACGATGGTGTCGTCGGAAGGGGCGTGCGCAGCGTACTACCGCTACCGGAGGGCGGGCTCATGGCGAGCGACGACTTCGTCCTGACCTGCCCCGCGCCGCTCGGGAGGAGCAGTACCGTGCAGATCGCCCACGGCGGAGGCGGACGGTTGATGCGCGGGCTCATCGAGCAGATCTTCCTTCCGGCGTTCGACGGGGGCGCGCTGGGCAGCCGTCACGACAGCGCCGTCCTCGAGCTCGGCGGTGCGCGCCTGGCGTTCACGACCGATGGCTACGTCGTCGATCCGCTCTTCTTTCCAGGCGGCGACATCGGCACGCTGGCCGTGTACGGCACCGTCAACGATCTGGCCATGGCCGGGGCACGCCCGGCGTTCCTGAGCGTCGGGTTCATCCTGGAAGAGGGGCTGCCGCTCGACGACCTGCGCCGGATCGTCTCCTCGATGCGCGCGGCCGCCGCGGATGCGGGTGTCGAGCTCGTGACCGGGGACACGAAGGTCGTGGGACGCGGCAAGGCCGATCGCTGCTTCGTCAGCACGTCGGGCGTCGGCCTCGTCCCCGCCGGTGTCGAGATCGCTCCCGCATGCGTCCGCCCGGGCGATGCCGTGCTGCTCAGCGGTGACGTGGGCCGTCACGGCATCGCCGTGCTCTCGGTGCGCGAGGGGCTGCAGTTCGAGACGGAGATCGAGAGCGACTGCGCGCCGCTCGCCGCCTTGGTCGAGACTCTGCTGCGCGAGGGTGTGCGGGTTCACTGCCTGCGGGACCTGACCCGTGGGGGCCTCGCCTCGGCGCTCAACGAGATCGCGGCGGACGCGCGTCTCGGCATCGAACTCGAGGAGCGCGCCGTTCCCGTCACGGACGCGGTGCTCGGCGCATGCGAGCTCCTGGGGCTCGACCCTCTGTACGTGGCGAACGAGGGCCGGTTCACCGCATTCGTGCCCGAGGACGACGCGGAGAGAGCGCTCGCCATCATGCAGAGCCATGCCATCGCTCGCGGGGCGGTCCGCATCGGTCGCGTGGTCGACGCTCACGGCGTCGTCGTCCTCCGGACGCGGCTGGGCGGTCGCAGGCAGCTCGACCTCCTTTCAGGGGAGCAGCTCCCGCGGATCTGCTGAAGGGTGCTCCGCAGCGATTCGAGGTCTCCGTGAGGGTGGCGCGCGTGATGCTTGGGGCTCGACGCAGCCCGCGAAAAGACGATGCGGGCGCCGAAAAGCCGCGCATGGCTTGCGTCGCGGCGAACCAACTGCACGGGAGAAGGGCGATGAGCTGGATTCGATGGTTCCGGGACGTCTCTGCCGACGACGTCGGGCTCGTGGGTGGCAAGAACGCTTCGCTCGGCGAGATGCTCCGGGAGCTCGTGCCGCTGGGTGTACAGGTGCCCGACGGGTTCGCGGTCACTGCCGAGGCTTACCGGTACTTCATGCGCGAGGCCGGACTCGACAACTTCGTCACCGAGACGCTCTCGGGTCTGGATCCCGCCGACGTCGATGATCTGGTGCGGCGCTCGGACGCGCTACGCGCGGCCATCTTGCAGGCGACGGTGCCGGCCGATCTGGCTCGCGAGATCGTCGCCGGCTATGCCGTTCTCTCCCGACGCTACGAAGAGGTCGAAGCCGACGTTGCCATCCGCTCCTCGGCGACGGCCGAGGACCTGCCGACCGCGAGCTTCGCCGGGCAACAGGAGAGCTTCCTGAACGTCAGAGGCGCCGCTTTCGTCGTGGATGCGGTGAAGCGGTGTTTCGCGAGCCTCTTCACGCCGCGCGCGATCCGCTACCGCCAGGACATGGGATTCGCGCACACGGCCGTGGCCCTCTCGGTCGGCATCCAGAAGATGGTCCGCTCGGATCGAGCGAGCGCAGGCGTCATCTTCACGCTCGATCCGGAGACCGGCCATCGCGGTGTCATCCTCGTCACCTCGAGCCTCGGGCTCGGCGAGAGCGTCGTGCAGGGGCGCGTGGCGCCGGATCAGTTCCTCGTGCACAAGGCGACGCTGCGCGCCGGTTTCGCGCCGCTCGTGTGGAAGAGGCTGGGCACCAAGGAAGTGCGCCTCGTCTACGACCTGGCGGGACACCGGCAGGTGAGGAGCGAGCCAGTTCCCGAGAGCGAGCGCGCGAGCTGGTCGCTCGGCGACGAGGACGTGCTCACGCTCGCGCGTTGGGCGGCGCTGGTCGAGGACCACTACAGCCGCCGGCATGGAGCGGACACGCCCATGGACATCGAATGGGCCAAGGACGGCGTGACCGGCGGACTGTTCTTCGTGCAGGCTCGGCCCGAGACGGTGCACAGCCGCCGCGCGCACCCGAAGCTCCGCGTCTACTCCCTGAAGGATCGCTCGAAGCCGCTCGTCGAGGGGCTGGCGATCGGTGACGGCATCGTGAGCGGCAAGGTGCGCATTCTCAAGGACCCGCGCCGGCTCGAGGAGTTCAGGCCGGGCGAGATCCTGGTCACCGAGATCACGGACCCGGACTGGGAACCCGTGATGAAGAGCGCGGCGGGCATCATCACCGATCGCGGGGGACGCACGTCACACGCCGCGATCGTCGCGCGCGAGCTCGGTGTGCCGGCCGTCGTCGGGACCGAGCACGCCACTTCGGTCCTGCACGACGGCGACACGGTCACGCTGTCCTGCGCCGAGGGTGAGACGGGGCGCGTCTACGGCGGCTCGCTGCGATTCGACGTCGAGGAGATCGACCCCGCCGCCCTGCCTCGTCCGCGCACGAAGATTCTCCTCAACGCGGGCAATCCCGAGCACGCGCTCCGTCAGTCGCTGCTCCCCAGCGACGGCGTTGGGCTCGCTCGCATGGAGTTCGTGTTCTCGGGCTGGGTCGGCGTGCACCCGCTCGCCCTGACGCGATACGCGCAGCTCCCAGCGGGAGTGCAGCGCGAGATCGATGCCAAGACCGCCGGATACCCCGACAAGAAGGCCTACTTCGTCGATCGCCTTGCGCAAGGCATCGGCACGATCGCCGCCGCGTTCCACCCGAGACCCGTCATCCTGCGCTTCAGCGACTTCAAGACCAACGAGTACGCGCGCCTGCTCGGCGGCGCCGGCTTCGAGCCGACGGAAGAGAACCCGATGCTCGGTTGGCGCGGGGCCAGCCGCTACTACCATCCGCAATACGAGGAGGGGTTCCTCCTCGAGTGCGCCGCCGTCGCGCGGGTGCGCGACGTCTTCGGTCTCACCAACCTGAAGGTCATGATCCCCTTCTGCCGCACGCCGGAGGAGGGCGAGCGCGTGCTCGAGGCGATGCGCCGCGGAGGCTTGGTGCGTGGTGAGAAGGGGCTCGAGGTGTACGTCATGGCCGAGATCCCCTCGAACATCCTGCTGGCCGAGCGATTCGCCCGGATCTTCGACGGCTTCTCGATTGGCTCGAACGATCTCACGCAGCTCACCCTCGGCGTCGATCGCGATTCGATCACCGTGGCGCCGCTCTTCGACGAGCGCAACGAGGCGGTGAAGTGGTCCTGCGGGCACCTCGTCGAGGCGGCCCACGCGGCGGGACGCAAGGTGGGCATCTGCGGGCAGGCACCGAGCGACTTCCCCGACTTCGCGGCGTTCCTCGTGGAGCGCGGGATCGACTCGATCAGCCTGAATCCCGATGCGCTCGTTCGGACCACGCTCCGGGTCGTCGAAATGGAGCAGCGCCTCGCGCACGCGGCGGAGTGAGTAGCGGTCCTCGCGGTGCCGCCTGGCGGAGCCGCCGCGCGCGCCGGGTTGCAGGGGATCTCGCAGACCAAGCAGGGCCTCGTCTTGGGCGACGTGATCACGGCCATCGACGAGCAGAAGGTCCAGGACTTCGACGACCTCTACAACGCGCTCGATCAGCGCCAAGCGGGTGACGCGGTGAAGGTCGGGGTCAATCGGCACGGCGAAGCGCTCGTATTGACCGTGCCCGTCGTAGTCCTCCAGTGACGGCCCGCGGGAGTCAGGGCGTGGCCCTCGGAACCTCGAAGCAGAAGCGCGCACCGCCGGTCTCTGGCTGCTCCACCCAGATGCGCCCGCCGTGGAGCTCCAGAACGCCTCGCGAGACGTAGAGGCCGAGGCCCGCGCTGCCGGCATGCGGACCCGCCTGGCGGAATCGGTCGAAGATCGCCTCGCGAAGCTCGGGCGGCACACCCGGGCCCTGGTCGGAGACGGAGCATGCGACATGCTGCTCGTCGCCCGAGATGGCGACGCGCACGGCGCTTCCTTGTGGCGCGTGTCGGATGGCGTTCGCAAGGAGATTGTCCAGCACCTGCCCCATCCACGTCGCGTCCACCAGCGCGCGCGTGTCGCCACGCGCCGCGCACGCAACGGAGACGTGGCGCTCGTCGGCGAGCGGCGCCAGCGCGTCAATGGCCTCGCGCACGACGTCCTCGAGAGACGTCGACGTCCGGTCGAGTGCGATCTCGTCCTCCTCGAGGCGAACAGCCGCCAGCACCGTGTCGATGAGTCTTGCCATGCGCAGGACGCTTCGCTCGAGGCGTCGGGCCAGCGCGCTGACGCGGGTGAGGGGAAGCCCCTGCCCGAGCCGGCCGAGCTCGCGTGCAACCAGGCCGACTGCCGACAGCGGGTTGCGTAGATCGTGGGCCAGCGTTGCCGTGAGCTGCTGCCGAAGCGCGTTCAGGTGTTCGAGTCGTGTGCGCGCCTGTCCCAGCTCTTGCGCCTGGCGCGCGAGCTGGCGGCTCAGAACCCCCAGCTCGTCGTTGCGGCGCAGGAGCTCGCGGCCCTGCGCTTCCGAGTACCAGATCTGGCCGTTGGAAGCGCCGACGAGAACGCGACGGGCGCCGGCTTCCGGCAACACCGCGAAGCGCACCACCCGTGGCGCGTCGTTCTCGCTGCCGCGGAGGAGCAACTCGCACGTCCCCCCTGTCTCGAGCGCGCGTGCCAGCTTGATCCTCGAGCCGGGCTCGAAGCTCTCGAGGAGCGGTTCGCCGACGACGTTTCGGTCGAACAGTGCGGCGGCGGCGCCATTTGTCGCGACGACGGTCTGCGATGCGTCCACGAGGATCGCCGCGAGCTCGTGCGCGTCGCTGCGCAGGAGGACTGCGGCCCACCCCGAGAGCTCTTCAGGACTTGAAGCGTCTTGCATCGTTCACACCCCTGCGCGCCTCTTTTTCGAGAAGGTCGACGCCGAGCTCGGCGCCGTTCGCCACCTCCTCGAGCCCGCGCCCGCCCGCGAGGATCTTCGCTCCAGGCGCGGCCCGGTGAATCGCCTCGATTGTCGCGCGAAGCGCCGGCACGTGCGAGCGCAGTGACACCGAGAGCGCGACCAGTACGGCTCCCTCCTCCTTGACGCGAGCAGCCAGCGCCTGGGCCGACTCGCTGCATGGCACGTAGACGTCGTCCCAGCCGTCGAGCGCGAGCAAGTCGGAGACCATCCGCGCACCGAGCGCGTGCTCCTCGCCGGGGACCGTGGCGACGACTGCCTTCGCTCCACGTGCCGGCCAGCGTACCTCGGGGTAAAGGGCGGTCATCGTCGCCTGCACCACGGCCGTCGCGACGTGCTCGTCCGCCAGCGAGAGGCGGCCCTGCTCCCATAGCTCGCCGATCCTCTCGAGCGCCGGCTTCAGCAGGTCGTCGTAGACGTGCTCGAGGCCTCCATGGGCAAGCTCGCGTCGTGCCCTCTCGAGCGCAGCAGCGCGGTCGCCGGTCAGGAGGACGCGCAGGAACGTCTCCATCGTTCGCGGAATCGTCTTCCTCCGCGTTCCATCCAGTGTCAAGCACAGGCGATTCCCGCCGGGCCCGTACGCTCGACGCCCTGAGCTCAGCGATCGACCCTCGAAAGGGGCAAAGTGCGTGCACGGAGCGAATGGGCCGCCATTCGCTCAATGCGCGAGCATGTATGCGATGAGCGCCTGCTTCTCGTCGTCGCTCAGGCCATCGCACGTGAACATGTGCCCGTCCGTGCGCTCGGGCGCGACTCCGACGGGCGGCCGCCCGCTGCCGCGGCAGAAGAGCTGATCCAGGCTGGAGAGTTCCCCGTCGTGGAGCAGCCGATCGATGGCCCACAGGCCAACCAGGCGCGGCGACTTGACCCCGTGGGTCAGGCCGCCGATCGGCGGGGGCACGCCGCAGCACGTGGTGCCGCTCAGGTTCGGGTCGGCCCACATCTCGAGCGTGGGGTCCGTGCCGATTTCCTGAAAGGTGTACGGGCGCCTGCCGCTCCCGCGCGGCCCGTCGTGGCACGTGATGCAGCCTTTGCTCTGGAAGAGCGCCGCACCGGTGGCGACCAGCGTGGGATCGGGCGGGTTGGGGTTCGAGGGGGCGCGCAGAGACGCGATGTACTCGATGAGCGGATCCATCTCGGCGCTCGTCGGGGTGCTGGCTGCCGCGCCGATGACCGCGAAGCCGCGCAGGAACTCGTCGAGGGCGCGGCTGTCGCCGGTCCACCCGAGCAGTCCGCTCGACACCAGCCCGCTCGTCATCCCGGTCGCGGTGACCTCGTCCGGCGTGGGGATGCCCCAGAGGCCGATCATCTTGCCCACGATGTGAACCCCGTCGTCGACGGGCAGCGGCGCGATGAGGAAATCGAGTGTTCCGGTCGGCCACGTCGTGTAGTCGTGCTCGATGGTCGGCGTCATCGCCGGCATCTTCAGCGACGCCAGCGGCAGCAAGGTGGCTGTGAGCTGGGTCTTCAGCGACGAGTCGTTCGACAACTTGTCGAGCACCGGTTGCACCTCGCCGACCGCCGCTGGGTCGTGGGCGGAAGGCTGGCTCAGGCCCATGGCGAGCCCCGGGGCGACCGAGATCGTCAGGATGTACCGCGCGTAGTCGAAGCGCAGGTTCGGCGCGCCGACGGAGTAGCGCCCGTCCGGTAGCTGCCCGAAGTGGCAGCTCGCGCACGTCAGGCCGACGGCAGCGATGTTGCCGCTCATCGGGACGGTCGGTGCGACGCCGAGGGGCATGTTGGTCGACGAGGTCGGGTCCGGGATGATGCCGAGCTTGGAGAACCCGAGCCCGAGCTCGTCGGGGAAGTTCGTGGCCAGGAACTGGACGAGCGCCGCAGGCATGCCCGAGGTGCCGAACGTGTCGTAAAAGAACTTCCACTTGCCGCAGAGCAACATCGTGGTGTGGTCCGTCTGGCCGGCGTCGTACTTGTCGCACGCACCGGCCAGGGCGCCGTTCTCGAGCAGCGCGTTCAGATCGGACGACACGTTGGTGAGGCCGCCGCTCGTGTCCGGCTGGGGCGCGAAGGGATCGTAGGAGCTCGCGGCGTCTCCCCCGCCGTCGGGCGCCGCGCCTCGGCTGCCGTCACCGCCGTGGCCGCCGCCGCCGCCATCGTCGGCGCTCGAAGGCGCCGCCGCGTCCGGCGACTCCACCGCGGCGCCCGCGCCACGCGAAGGGGCTCCGCAAGCAAGAAGCACGCTCCCGAGCAGCAGTCCGTTCCAGATCCACCACTTCATGGGCACGGACCGGAGCACGCGGCCCTCTCTCGATCCACCCTATTCCGTTGGAATTGCCACGCCCGGACGACGATTTGTCGCGAATGGAGAACCCGAACCCAGGCGCTCCGGCGAACGCGCGGCCTACTTGAGGTGCACCGCCCGCATCTGGCGGCGAGCCGAGCGCAAACGAGCAGCCACGAAGCTCGGGTCGAATGCGCTCTTGCCCGTGTAGCGCTCGACGAGCTCCGAGAGGGCGAAAGGGACCAGGTGCGTGCCGAGCGCCGTGAGGATGATCTGTTTCGGGTCGTCCTCGGCGAAGGCTCCCGTCTTCTGCCCGGCGCGTATCCACGCCGCGCCCGCCTCGAGGACCTCGAGGATCACTTCGAGCCGCTTGCCGCGCATGATGGGGCCGCGGTCCATCGCCTCGCGCAGGAGCAGCCGGGCCGCGTAGGGGTGCGAGCCGAGCACGATGACCAGGGTCTCGGTCACGGCGTCGAGTCGCTCGGCATACGACCCGCCGCCTTCGTAGATGCGTGCGAGTGGCTCGCGCAGGCTCGCGACCAGGCGATCGAGCACGGCCTCGTAGAGGACGTCCTTGCTGGCGAAGTAGTGGAAGAGCGACGCCTTGTGGATGCCGACGGCGTCGGCGACGTCCTGGATGCTCGTGCCCGCGAAGCCCTTCTCGGCGAACAGCCGCGTCGCCGTGTCGAGGATCTCCTCGACCCGCGGCCGCGAGCCGCTTTCGTGACCGTCGTCCATGGCCCACTCTAACCGATTCGCCACGGACGTCCGCTTCGGGACGGCCCTGTTCACGGCAGCGAGGCCGGGGGTGTGATCGAGACGGGAGTGCCGCGCAGCGCGGTGACGAAGGCGATGAGGTTCGTCTCGTCGTCCGTCGTGAGACCGAGGGGCGTGTCGAAGAGCGAGTCGTGGTTGGGGTCGGCCGTGACGTCCGGCCCGTTGAGGTGATCGAGCACGCTGAAGAGCCCGGCCTGCTGCCCGTCGTGGAAGTACGGGGCCGTGTCGTACGCGCCGCGCAGCGTGGGCGTGAGGAACTTTCCGCGATCGGCGTCTACTCCGGTCACGTCGTAGCGCCCCTCGTCGGCCCGCTTGCCGTCGGGGCCCGGAGGGGACGACGAGATGTTGTGGAACGAGAAGTCCGTGAAGAACGGTCCCGAGTGGCAATAGATGCAGTGGCCCTTTCCACGGAAGACGCCCAGGCCGGCGACGGCGGAGGCGGACATCGCCGAGTCGTCCCCCGCGTTCCAGCGATCGAAGGGCGCGTCGCGCGAGACGGCTTGCCGGACGAACGCCGAGAGTGCGCGACCTGCGAGCTTCCATACCTCGGGGGGCGCCGCGTTGCGGATGTCCTCCCCGTAGGCCTGCTGGAAGAGCGCGACGTAGCCGGGTACGTCGACCGTGAGACGGTGCTGCAGGACGGGCTGCGCCGACGGGACGTCGGTGCCGAGGTTCATGTTGGCCTCGCTCCAGGGGAACGCCATGGCCGAGGCCAGATCGGTCTGCGAGCCGTCCCAGCGCATGATCGGCGCGTACACGACGTTGTAGAACGACAGCGTGTTGCGCGGGAGCGCGGGGCGGTCGCTCGGATACGACCGGTCCGGGATGGCCGTGATGAGGTTGTCCTGGAACGCGGTCTGGTACCCGTGGCAGCTCGTGCACGCGGTGTGACCGCTCCCCGACAGGCGGACGTCGAAGAAGAGGTCCGAGCCGAGCGCGATCTTGGCAGCCGTCGGAGGGTCGTTCGGCCAGGCGGGAAGATCGGGGAGGGGTCCGAGCTCCGGAACGCGCAAGGCGACGCCGGTCTCTGGGGTTGCGGCGTCCGCCGCGCCAGAGTCGTGGCTGCCCTCCTTGCCGACAGCGGGCGACGACGACGACGACGAGCAGCTCGCGAGAGACGCGGCTCCACACAGTGAGGCTCCGAAGAAGCCGGCGCGGAGGAAGGGGGTCACGGCGGCCCTCAGAACCGGATGAAGTTGGAATTGGTGATGTCGACGTTGGCGTCCGCGTTGTCGATCGTGACGCGGATGGACACGCCGGTGACCGGCGGCTCGCACGCGGGAGGAGGCGACAGATCGAAGGCGGCGAGATCGCCGGGCTGCGGCCCCTTGGTGATGTTGCCACCCGTCACGGAAATGAAGACGGCGAGCTCCCACGGTCCGTTCGTGTACATAGCGCTCGTCTTGAAGTGAGCCGTCAGGTCGGAGCCGACCGTGACGACGCCGGCCTCCGTCGGGACGGGCAGGTTGGCGATCTGCTCGCCGCCGGGCGCGGTCGCCCAGACGAGCGTCTTTCCGACGATGTCTGCCGCAGCGACGTGGACGATGGCCCCGTTCTGCGTGCCGAAGGGCACGCCTTGGCTGTCGGGCGTGAGGGTGACGCTGCCGATGATGGAGCGGGGTGAGCCGGGGGACACCGGAGGGCACGCGTCGCCGCCGCTCCCGCCGTCACTCGGCGTGGCGACGTCCTTGAGACCGGAGGCGTCATCGAGAGGGGAGGCGTCCGGGGGCGCGGACGTCCCGCCCGCATGGCTGCCGGAGGCAGCCGAGCCGGGTGAGCTCGCCGAGCTGCACGCGATGGAGACGAGGGCCACGAAGGGAGTGAGCAACTGGATGAGGCGCATGGCGGGGGGACGTAGCTACAATCCAATCGGTTGGGAAGTCTCAATCGTCCGCAGCGATAGCTTGCGACAAATGGCGATGAATTACGCATGTCGTGCAAAATAGCAGCAGCAAACCATATGGTTGGTACTGGTGGCTTCGGCTGTCGTCCCGGGTTAGGCTGCGCGCCGTGACGTACCGATCGGCCGCGACGCTCCTCTTTCTCGCGAACGCTGCATGCAGCTCGAGCTCCGCGGGGACCGGATCGCCGGCGCCGTACTCACCGCCTCCGGCGAGCACGGTGCTGGAAGACCCGGGGCCCGTGCGTATTCGGCGTGAGCTCGTGATCGTTCCGGGCGTCACGCCTCCGGCGAACCCGGTCCTCCACGCGAGCACGCCGGCAGGGCAGAACGTCGTGCGCGTCGTGCGCTATCGAGTCGACTCCGATCAGCCACGCCCGGCGCGCGCGATCGTCGTGATGATGCCCGGGTTCCTCGGCGGCGCCGGGAGCGTCGACGGCATCGCGCGCGCGGTGGTGCGTCGCAGCACGAGCCAGGACGCGTACGAGGCGTGGGCGATCGACCGCCGAGCGAACCTCCTCGAAGACACCTGGGGGGAAGACGTCGCCGAGGTCGAGCAGGACCCGTCGCAGGCGCACGACTACTACTTCGGGGGAGCGACGGTGCAGGGTAAGTCGTTCGCCGGCTTCCTCACGAGCGGGCAGCTGCCCTGGGCGAGCGAGTGGGGGCTCGCGACGACGATCGGCGATCTGCACGCGGTGCTGGCGCTGGTGCCGCAGCAGGATCGGGCGACGCGCATGGTGCTGCTCGGGCACTCGCTCGGCGCGTCGATCGCGGAGGAGTACGCGGCGTGGGACTTCGGCGGAACGCCGGGATACTCGGACCTCGCAGGACTCGTGCTGGTGGACGGCGCGACGGGGAGCGAGGGGCAGGCCGAGCCGCCGATCGATCAGACCACCTACGAGCAAGGCGGGGCGATGGCGCCGGGCGGTTTCGGTCAGTCGCTGGGGCTGCTCAAGGACATCCGGCCGGGCAACACCGTCTTCACGCTGCCGCTGCTCGGCGAGAAGGTCTACGCCATCGCGGAGTACACGGCGATGGCGGCGCACTGGAAGGACGCGACCGTCGAAGCGGACCACGACCGCGACGCGATGCTGTCGGTCCTGCTCGCGACGACGCCCCTGCCCAAGATGACCGATCGCGCCGCCTTCGGCTTGGCCTTCAACCGCGACTCGGCGGCGCTCAACTTCGTCGCCGTCTCGTGCGGCGAGCCCGCGGGCGGCAGCATCGGGCCGGTCACGAGCGCCCTCGGATCGAAGATCCAGGCGCCGACGAACGCGAGCGCGACCTACTCGTGGATCGAATACGACGCGTCCACGCCGCGCGGGAACACGTCGATCGACGACTTCGCGCGCGCCTGGTACGAGGGGCCGCAGCTCAACTTCGGTGAGTGGTACTTCATGCAGCGCCTCGTGCTCGATCCTCCGGCGGCGGGGACGCTCGTCATGAGCGCCACCGACTGGCCCGTCGCCGCGTACGGTCTCGCTGCGCAGCACGGCAAGGACATCGCCGTGCCGATCCTCGCCGCCGCGTGCGCCCTCGAGCAGACGACGCGCGCCTTCGACGGTCTGAAGGCGACGGTGAAGACGCCCGCCGCGAAGTTCCAGACGATCGCCCAGCCGCAGCTCACGCACCTCGACTGCGTCGACGGCACCGACGACCCGGGCAGCGACGTCAGGAAGTGGTACGACGCGCTCGTCGCGTTCGCCCAGGGCGCGACGCCGTCCGGTGGCGTCACCGTGCCCGTGCAAGACGCGCGCGAGTGAAGAAGCGTTTCGGGGAGGTCAGGGGTCGGGAGGACCGCTGGCGGTTGTGCTCAATCACTCATTGAGCAGCGACGGAGATCATAAATGGGCCGCACCCCCCCGGTTGGCTGACCGCGATCAGTCGCAGGTTCGGAGAGTCGACGTCGCTGCCGAACGTGGACGACTCCCCGGCGCTGCAAATCATCAGATGAGCACACGAGTACAATCCGAACCACTCGAGCGGAGATGACGATTCGAGATCGAAGAAGCCACCGCTCGGGTCATCCACGAGGAAGTAGGCGACGTCCGTCGGATCCTGGACGCAGGGCTGATGGAACTGCAGAGGACCCCCGCCGCACGTCGTGCCGCTGAGCGAGGCTCCTACGGCGACCACGGGAGGACTCTGGCACGTTGCCCCCCCAACCCCGGGCCCTCCTCCGGCATCCTCGAGAGGGCCCTCGAAACCAGCGTCACCCCTGGAGGTCTCGGACGGGCCCAGCAGCCCCGAACGCCCGCCACAGGCCACGGCGACGCATGCCAGCGTCGCGAACAGCGACGATGTCGGCATGCGCATCGCCACGCACCGCAGTGATTGGTAGCCGTCTGGTCGACCGCTCACGGCAGCGCACCGAACGTCTGCATGATCGCCACGGCCGGCCGGGGGGAGAAGTCCGCGTGGACGTAGGCGAGGTAGCTCTCCTGCGGGTCGAACCGCCACGCGAAAGCGCCCTTGAAGCAGAGGGCCTTCGAGTTGTTCAGGAACGAGGCCGTCGCGTCGTACTGGATGGTGTCGTCGGTCTGCTTGGTGCTCTGGCCGAACTCCCCGAGATAGACGGGGACGCCGTCGGATGCAGCGCGGTTGCACATCGCCGTGGCACCAGGATACGAGCCCGAGTCGTCGTACGCGTGCAGGTCGTAGAAATCGAGCCCGAGCCCCGAATAGAGGCCGTTGGCGATGTCGTACTGGGCGCCCTTCATGAGGATGTCCGACGGCCACCCCGCGCTCGACGTCACCTTCACCCACGGGCTCTTCGACTTGATGAATGCCGCCTCGGCCTGCAGGAACGCGCGCGGGCCGTTCGTGGCATCGGGGAAGACGCCGTTCTGCGAGCAGGCCTGGATCTCGTTGACGATGTCGATCCCGAAGACGTTGTCCTGGTGCTGGTCGAGCACGCCGAGCAGAGGTCCGAGCGCGTTCGTGTTGAAGGCGGCCTGCTCGCCCGACGTGTCGTTGAGCAGGTTGACGCCCCAGGTGTGGATGGCGCCCGTGATCTTGTCGATCGTGTTCGCGTCGAGCAGCGTGATGTACGCCCAGAGCGCGCGCTTGCGCGCCTCGGTCAGCACCGTGTCCACGTTCGCGAGGAACTGCGAGGACACCTGCTGCGTGTACGGGGGCGAGGCGGCGAGCGAGAAGCCCTGCGGGATCTCCCAGAGGAACAAGCGCACGAGGTGTCCGCCGTCGGCCACGATGCCGTCGAAGACCTTCTGCACGTACGCGAGGTCGAAGTTCGTCGTGTAGCCGGTTCCGAAGTTGGCGCCGAACCACGCCTCGCTGTAGCCGATGAGAAACGTCTGGGTCTTCATCGGCGGCAGCCCGGGGTCGGCATCGCCGGTCGCGTCTACGCGCGACGAGGCGTCGGTTCCGCCGGAGCCGCTGCCGCCGGAGGAGGCATCCGACGAGCCGGAGCTGCTGGCGGCGCCGGAACCGGAGCCCGAAGAGGACCCCGAGCCAGAGCCGGAGCCAGAAGCGGAGGCATCGCTCGTTCCGCCGCCTCCTTCTCCGTCACCCGGGCCGCTCGCCCCCGCCGGGTCGCCCGAGGCACATGCAGGTGAGACCGCCGCGGCCGCGAGCAATGCGAGCGAAGCAACCGCGCGGACCGGCCAAGCACGGCGCTTGGGTACGTAGGTGGAGGTCAAGGGCACGTCCACGCCACGGTGACCTGCCCCGCCGCGCCGCCCCCTCCGGTGTAGTGGCCGGGATTCTCCGCGCCGCTGCACGAGGCGAACGAGGTGCACTCGCCTTCCGAGCCCTTGCCTCCGGCGCCGACCACGACCGGCACGGCGCTACCGGTCATGAGCTCGCCCGATGCATACGTGGTGGTTGCGTAGGCTCCGCCTCCGCCGCCGCCTCCGGTCTCGCCCCAGCCTTGGGCCGCCGGCCAGTTCCCCTCGCAGGCCCAATCACCCGCACCCCCGCCCCCGGGAGCCGCGCCGTCCTTTCCGTCGCCGCCATTGCAGCCGTCGAGCGCCGTCTTGACGCCGCTTCCGCCGGCCCCGCCCTGCGGAGCGGCTCCGCCGCCCGCTTCACCACCGACGGCCGGGTAGTAGATGGGAGGCCCGCCCTGACCGCCGTTCGTGTTCGTCGTCCCGCCCGATGCCGTGCCGCCAGCGCCGGTGTCGCCGCTCGCGCCCCCTCCCGCGACGACGTGGCCGTCGAAGCTCGAGCTGCCACCTGCGGTCGGCGAGCCGCTTTCGTGCGCGCCCTGCGCCCCGCCTCCGCCGCCCCACACCTGCACGGTGAGCGTCTTGAAGTCGGGGACGGAGAACATGAAGGTCCCCGGCGTCGAGAATGTCTTCGATCCAGGGGCGCACGTGCACGTGCACGGGCCCCACACGCCGACGTTGACCTCACCCTGCTGCGACTGCTGGCACGTCTGCGTTCCCATCGCGCAGCCTGCGCTGGCTGGAGGAGTGCAGCTCTGGTCGGGCATCCCGGGTGTGCAGGCGGAGGCAGCCGCACCGTCGCCGAGCAGCCCGGACCCCGAGCTCGAGCCCGATCCGGAGCTACCGGACCCCGAGCCCGAGCCCGACGAACCGGAACTCGAGCCCGAAGGCGTCGACGACGCCGGAGGGTCACCCGACCCGTCGCCGGCGCCTTCGGCGCAACCGCCGACCCCGGCCAGAGCGATCGCGAACCAGCCCAAGGCCCCCCGAGTTTGCCGGAGCATGGGAAGCCCCTTGGGCAACTGCCGCACCAACCGGGCTCCCCCGGAAGTGTGCGAGACCATCGGGTTTGGCCGGAGATGGATCGGCCGCTTGTGCAAGCTCCTGCATTCGGAACGTCGCGGTTGTGAAGAAACCTGCACAACGCGAGTCAGCAACCGCGATCCGCCGCACCCTCTAGCCGCGCTCGGGATGCTTCTTGCGCGGGCGCGGCAGCCCGAGCTCGTCGAGCTTGTTGGACAGCGTGCGCCTCGAGATGCCCAGGTACTCGGCTGCCTTGCCCTGATGGCCGCCGAACCGGTCGAGCGCCTCGGCGATCTGTTGCCGCTCGGTCGCGTGGACCTCCGCCGCGAGGCGCCTGGCGCCGGCGGGCGCGGGGTCCGGCGTCGGCGTCGGCGACGTTGCGACCTCGAGGAGCAGGTGTTCGGGCTCGACGCGCGACCCGCCCGAGAGCAGCGCTGCCCGCATGACCACGTTGCGCAGCTCGCGGATGTTGCCCGGCCAGTCGTGGGCGCAAAGGCGTCGCATCGACGCCTCCGAGATGACCGGCGTGCGTTCCGGCGTGCGCGCGGATGCCTCCTTGACGAACGCGCGTGCCATCTCCGGGATCTCCCCGCGGCGCTCGCGCAGCGGCGGGACATGCACGGGCACGCCGGCCAATCGGTAGTAGAGGTCGCGCCGAAACTGGCCGCTTGCGACGAGCGCGTCGAGGTCGCGGTTGGTCGCCGACAAGAAGCGCACGTCGATCGCGATCGGTCGCACACTGCCGAGGCGCTGCACCTTGCCTTGCTCGAGCACGTGGAGCAGCTTGGCCTGCGTCGGCCGCGGGACTTCGCCGATCTCGTCGAGGAACACCGTCCCGCCGTTGGCCGACTCGAGGATGCCCGGCTTGGCCTGGGTCGCGCCGGTGAATGCTCCGCGCTCGTGCCCGAATAGCTCGCTCTCCAGCAACCCCTCGGGCACGGCTGCGCAGTTGAGCTGCACGAACGGGCGCCCCGCCCGCGAGGAGCGCGCGTGGATCTGCGCGGCGAGCGTTCCCTTGCCCACGCCCGTCTCGCCGAGCAAGAGGACTGGCAGCACGCTGTCCGCGACGAGCCCGACGAGTCGGTCGATTCGTTCCATCTCGGCGTTGGGCAACGTTCCAGGAGCGGTGGGCGGAGCTACCTGGGCGGTGGGCGTGCTCGACTCATCGAGCAGCAGGCGCGCCGCGCCCAGGGACACGACGACGCCCGGCTCGAGGACGCACGCCTCGCCGGGGGTGAGCTTCTTGCCTCCAACGATGGTCCCGTTCGAGCTTCCCAGGTCCTCGATGCTCCAGGGCCCCTTGCCGTGCACGACGGCGTGCTTGCGCGAGACAGAGTCGTGGCGGATCCGCACGTCGCATTCATCACCGCGTCCGAACACCAGGCGCACCTGGCCGCGCAGCTCACGCACGTCGCTGCCGCCCTCCCAGAAGAGGAGGAGGCGCGGCCCTCCCGGCGCGGGCAGGGTGCGCGTCAGGGTCTGGTCGTCGCGCACGGTCTCCCTGGGGGTATACACCACGGAAACCGTGGGCGCCGGGGGCCATGGCATCCGGCGCGCTCATGCAGCGACCGTCACGACCCGTTGCGATCGTGGAGAAACAAACTGCACAAGCCACTCGACTCGCGCATGCTCCGGAGGAGGACGTCCGACTCGTGCTCCGGAGGCTCGAGCGCGACCGTGGCCGTCGTCACGGCAAACTTCCCGTGATGCACGCCGACCGCGTCGCGCCAGAACACTGCGTAGTCGCCCGGACGCCATGAGGGCTGCACCTGCAAGCGGCGGAGCCTCGGACGCACCCAGCCCACGAGCGTCATCCCGAGTACGACGAGCGACGCCTTGGTCGCAGCAGGCGCGCTCAGCGGCGCCACCTCCTCGCAACGACGCTCGAACAGCGAGTATGCGGTATTCCGGGTGAGCAAGAGCACGTGGCCGTCGAGCCCTTCGGGCACGAGAAGGGTCTGCCACCACATGCCGGGCATGCGACGGAGCTCACGAGCACAGATCTCCAGGGAGAGCATGACGCGCCGCTGCGGAGCAGTTGTCGTGCCAGATGGTCGTTGCGGTACCCTTTGCGGGTGAGCATCGTTGCGGGGAATGCGCAGGGCGGCGCCCCGTCGCTGGCCGCGCCCAGAACGCTCGATCGAGAGCTCTCTTTCGAGCTCGGTCGCCTCGAGCTCGTCGTCGTGCGCGCGTTTCAGGCGGCGACCCTCTTCGGCGCCGTTGCGGGCCTGGTCGTCGCGGTCACGCTCTCCCGCGCGGCGGGGCTCGCGGGTGCTGCGGTCTGCGCCGCGCTCCTGGTCTGGTATGTCGCGCTCGGACGCGGGATCTCGGGCGGCCCGGCGACCTCCCTTCGGGTCGTGACGCTCACGATCGAGAGCAGCTTTCCCTCCCTCTACCTCGCCGCGATCGCTGCGTACGGGTCGGGGGCCGTCGACGCGCTCTCGTCGTGGGTCCCGCCGCTCTTCTTCTGCGCGGTGCTCATCATGCATGCGGCGCGGCTGCGCCCCTGGTCATGCGTCTTCATCGGGGCCGCCGGAGCGTTCTTCCACCTGCTCGTGTATGCGGCGCTCGTGCACCCACGCTTGCCGGCGTCGTCGCCGCTTCCCTCGCAGTGGGGGATGCAGATCCTGAGGTCGTCGATGCTCCTGATCGCCGGCGCGCTCGTCGCGCTGTTCGCGCGCGGGCTCAGGCGCGCCGTCGTACGTGCAGAGCGGACCGTGCGCTCCGAGGATCTCTTCTCCAAGTACAGGTTGGTACGCAAGATCGCTCAAGGCGGAATGGGCGAGATCTTCGAGGCCCTCTACTGTCCCGAGGGCGGGTTCGAGCGACGCGTGGCCGTCAAGCGCATCCACGCGCACCTCGCGGCGAACGAAACGTTCGTCGACGCGTTTCGCGCCGAGGCCGCGCTGTCGGCGCGCCTTGCTCACCCGGCCATCGTGCAGGTGATGGACTTCGGATCGGTGGGCGAGTCGTTCTTCCTGGCCATGGAGTACGTGGAGGGTGCGACACTCGAGCGGCTCGTCGGGCACCTGCGCGCCCGGCACGATCGCCTCGACGCATCGCTCGTCGGACATCTGCTGCGCGAGATCCTCGGCGCCCTCGCGTACGCGCACGAAGGGGCGCGGGGGCCCGACGGCAGGCCTCTTCACGTGATTCACCGTGACCTGTGCCCCGCCAACGTTCTCTTGTCGCGCAACGGCGAGGTCAAGCTCGCCGATTTCGGCATCGCGCGCAGCCTGCGCGACGCCGTCTCGATGATGACCAAGACCATCGCGGGTCATGCCGGCTACATGGCGCCCGAGCAAGTGCGAATCGAGCCCTTCGACACCCGCGCAGACCTGTTTCCTGTCGGGGTGATTGCCTGGGAGCTCCTGACGCTGCGCCCACTCTTCCGCCGGGACAACGAGGCGGCATCGCTCATGGCGCTGCTGCACGACGAAGTGCCTCCCGTGACGAAGGTTCGGCCGGACGTGGACGAGGGATGGTCGACCTTCGTCTCGCGCGCTCTCGAGCGCGACCCCCATGACCGCTTTCAGTCGGCGCCCGACATGCTCGCCGCGCTGGACCAGATTGCCGGAGTGCGCGACGGAGCCGCTGCGATGCAGCTTGCGACCCTCGTTCGCGCGATGAGAGAGCAACCGGATACCCGCCAGGAGGAGCCCGCGGGCACGACCATCAAGCTCGAGTGCGAGGAGATGGGGTAGGCCTCGGGTTGAATCGCGAACCCTGACCGCCCGCCTGCGATCAGCCGGCACCCGGTTGCTGTCGTGGGCGATGGCGAGCCGGCACGGTCGCCGCGGCTCATGACAAGCTCGAGATGACTCAGGGGAGGGCCGACGGAAGCAGCAGCTGCGTGTCAGGCGGCGCACCGACGTGTCCTCTTCCGAGCCCGAGGCACATTCCACGGTGTTCTGCCCGGGCAAGGGCCGCCCGAGCCATCGCTCGCGAATACGCGGGACGAGGACCTGCGCCTCGGCGGCGACGTCCTTACCGGCGAGACGATGGGGCTGAAGGCCGTTTGTGCCCGGGTAGAGACGCCGGCCGGAGTGGTGGCGCGAGCCCTCGAGCGCGAGCGCGTGCTGGCCGCGATGGTCGTCGACGAGTGGCGGCGCTACGTGGGCCTGGTCGATCGTCCGGACGCCGAGGCCGCGCCGGCGCACGAGTGCCTGCACGGCCTGGTGCGCGTCGTGGCTCCGGTCCGCGAAGGGACGGCACTGGCCGCGGCCATCGCTCGCATGGTCCAGGAGCGTGCGCGTGCTCTTCCCGTCGTCGACGAGGACCGGCGACCGGTGGGGCTGCTCTCGGAGCTCGACGCCCAGCGGTGGGTGCGGCAGTCGCGAGGCTCGTTGCGGATCCCAGCCGACTGAGTGACGGCGCGAGCTGTGGTACCCTCGAGCCTGCTACGAACAAGGAGGGGTGGACATGAAGGGGAAGCTTTTCGTGGGCGTGGCCATCGGCGCCCTCGTCGCCGCCGCGCTGGCGTGCTCGAGCAGCAGCGGAGGCGGAGCATCCGCGAACTGTCTCGTGAGCTATGCGGGTCAAGGGTGCCTGACGTGCGTCCAGACCAATTGCAACTCGCAGCTGGGCGCCGCGAGCAACTCGTGCGGTAGCTTCATCAGCTGCGTCTGCCCCAACGGCACTTACGTCGCCAGCGACTTGCAGATGTGCGAGTCGAGGGCGAGCAGCCAATGCCAGTCCGATGGGTCGGCGCTCAACACGTGCGTCCAGCAGAAATGCAGCACGGCCTGCTCGGGGGACGGCGGCTGACGCGCGCCGTCCCGGAGCGATGGTCTGCCGACCGAAAGGCAACGGCCCGACCCGGGGGGTGACCCCGGGCCGGGCGCTGCCCCGCCTGGAAGACGGCCTTGAGCGTCGCGGGCGTGAACTGCTCGCCGTTGATCGTCAGGGTTCCGATGCTGGCGAGGTGAGCGTCCACCCCGTCCATCACCTTCTGGTCCAGATCCTTGCGGTTCGGCTTGTCTTGCTTCGTGTTGGTCATGGCACTTGTCTCCTTTCCGGGGGCCCGGGCCGCTCTCAACGTGTCCGTTTGATTTGGCCCCCTACTGGGTAATCGGAGCAGGAGGCACAAAGTGGAACGCGACCTCGTCGAAAGGTGAGACACGGTGCGCACGCGCGGCGCTGCAGGCGTGTGAATTCATCTCCGCCGGGTTTGGATTCGACTCACGGGCGCGTGAATTCATCTCGAGGGCGCGAGAGCTCGACTCGCGGTCGGGTGAGATGAACTCGAGGCTCTCGCAATCGATGCGTCACGGGTTTGAATCGATGCGAGACGGGCCTGGCATCGACCGAGGCGCGTTCGAATCGAATCCAGGCGCGCGAGTCATCGGTCGAGACACGTCTGGCATCGTTTCGGGCGTCTCTGGAATCGTCGCTGGCGCGTCCGGGACGAATCGAAGGCGCTGGATTGCGCTAGAACAGAGGCGTGCGACGAAGCGTGACGGTCGTGGCAGGGATCCTGGCGCTCTCTGCGCCGGTCGTGGGCTGCGGGAGCTCCAGCGGGGGCGACTTCGACGCGGGCCTGTACGTCCCGCCGCCGTACGACGCGTCCGAGGGAAGCGTCGATGCGCCTCCGGGAGAAGGCGGCACGCCCCTGGATTCGGGCGTCGCGGTCGACGCACCGTCGGAGGCGAGGGCAGGGGACGGCGAAGCGGGCGCCCCGAAGCACCTCGTTGCGTACGCGAGCGGGTACGGGCCGAACATCCAGTGGCTCTCGGTGAACACGACGACGGGGGCGACCGCGCCGGTCGGGAGCGTCGCGTCGTTCGGGTCGTCGCCGTCGTTCCTCGCCGTCGACGCGGCGGCGAAGCACCTGTACGCGGTGGACGAGAACGCGACGGGGCAGGTGGGGGCGTACGCGATCGACGCGACCTCCGGGGCGCTCACGTTCCAGAACGCGGTGTCCTCGGGGGGCAACGGACCGCCGTTCGTCACGGTCGACGGCTCCGGCAAGTGGGTGCTCGTGGCGAACTACGGCGATGGGACCGTGTCGGTGCTCCCCATCAAGGCCGACGGTTCGCTCGGCGCCCCGGTGCAGACGCTCTCGGCGGGCAACGAGGCGCACATGATCGAGCCGGACCCGTCGAACCGCTTCGTCTTCGTCCCCTGCCTGGGCGCCGACTACATCGCGCAGTACGTCTTCGACGCGACGATGGGCAAGCTCACGCCCAACGCGAAGTCGACCGTCGCGGCGGCGAGCGGCGCCGGACCGCGCCACATCGCGTTCCACCCGTCGCTGAACGTCGCCTACGTCCTCGCGGAGACCGCGAGCACCGTCACGTCGTACGCCTTCGACACGACCGCCGGCACGCTCTCGCCGACGCAGACGATCTCGACGCTCCCGAGCGGGTTCACCGGGACCAACACGGGGGCAGAGATCCACGTGCACCCGTCCGGCAAGTGGCTCTTCGCGTCCAACCGCGGCGACGACAGCATCGCCGTCTTCGCGCTCGACGCCGCCGGCGCCCTGACCTTCCACGGCTCCGCCAAGAGCGGGGGCACCACGCCGCGCGACTTCTCGCTCGATCCGTCCGGCGCGCTCCTCTACGCGGCCAACCAGGGGAGCGGCAACGTCGTGCCCTTCGTCTTCGATGCGGCGAGCGGCTCGCTCACGGCCGCGCCGGGCTCCCCCATCAGCGTGACCATGGCGTCCTTCGTCGGCTTCGCCGCGCTGCCGTAGCGCCTAGGTCCTCTTGCGCATCGACCGCATCGCCACGATGCGGAACACGGCCTTCACCTGCTTCACGAGCGACGCCTCGTCGCCCTTGTCGGTGAGTACGCCGTCGAACCCGAGCTTCTGGTAGATGCCGGCGATCTGCGCGTCGGACGTGTAGAGGTAGAAGAGGCACGGGTGCTCGCTGGCGCCGCCGCCCGAGCTGCGCGCGCTTCGAAGCGACTGGATCACGGTGCCGCCGTCGATGCCGGGCATGTGGTAGTCGATGATCACCAGGTCGCACGTCGCGATGTGCCGCGCGTTGCCCACCGCCCGCGTCGTCGTCACCACGTCGTAGCCCTCGGCCTCGAGCGCGGCGCGGATGCGTCCGAGCATCACCTCGCTGTCGTCGATGACCAGGATGCGTCGCCGCGATGGGTCGCGCTTGGAGCTGGCGCTCGCCTGATGCCCGCCGCCCGGTGTCGACTCCGCCGGCGCTGTCCCCGGCGTGTGTCCCCCGGACGCGCCCGACGAGCCGGACGGCGGATTCGCCATGCGCTCGGTCGAGTCATCCGGCGGAGCGTGCGCGCGCGCCACCGGGATGCGCGTCTTGGTGCTGCTCTCGATCTCGGCGAGCCGCTCGGCCTTCCGCGACAGCTCGGGCCGCGCCGTGTTCTCGACCCAGTCGCCGACCTCGGACGACATCGCGAGCTCCCCGGTGCGCTCGAGGGCGAGCGCCATCTCGCGCGCCGTCGCGAATCGCTTGCGCGGGTCGAGCTCCAGCGCGCGCACCGTGATCTCGTCGAGCACCGCCGACAGGCCGGGCACGTTCACGCTCGGACGATCGAACTTGCCGCGCAGCACCTTCTGCAGCAGCTGCCCCTCGTTGACCGCCTCGTAGAGCCGCTTGCCGGTCAGCGACTCCCAGAGGAGCACGCCGGCGGCGTAGATGTCCGTCAGCCGGTCGACCTGCCCGCCGATCTGCTCGGGCGCCATGTAGGCGAGCTTGCCCTTGAGCTGTCCCTCGCGCGTCGTCTGCAGGCGGACGGCCGCCTTGGCGACGCCGAAGTCGAGCACGCGCGCGACCCCGTCGACGCCGACGAGCACGTTCTGCGGGGAGATGTCGCGGTGCACGATGCCGAGCGGCGCGCCGCGCTCGTCCTTCGCCTCGTGCGCGGCGTGCAGGCCGTGAAGCACCTGGACGATGATGGTCAGCGCGATCCGCGACGGCATGTGCGATCCCGCGTCGCGCACCACGCGGTTCAGGCGCGCGAGCGTCTCGCCCTGCACGTACTCCATGACGAGGAACAGCTCGCCGTCGGTCGACACGACGTCGAGCGTCGGCACGACGTTGGGGTGCTGGATGCGCGCCGCCAGCCGCGCCTCGTCGAGGAACATGGCTACGAACTCGGGGTCCTTGGCGTACTGCGCGTGCAGGCGCTTGATGGCCACGGTGCGCGAGAAACCCACCGGGCCGACGAGGCGACCGTAGTGCACGGTGGCCATGCCTCCGGACGCGATCTCCCCGAAGATCGAGTATCGCCCGATCGTCCTCGCACTGAGGTGAGCGGACACCGGCACGAATCCAATATATCTGCGATCCCGCCACGGTGCCTCGTTGTCACGCGGATGTTGCGGGGCATTCCCGGCGAAGGTGCTTGTTTCTGGCGCGCCGCAGCTATCCCACCCCCCACCCATCCCCGCGGCACTCGTGACGAATCCGGCGCCTCACGTCCGCGCTACGCTGGCACGTCCGTGAAGCTCGCAACGCTCGCGCTCGGGCTGGTCGCTTGCGGGGTGCCCGCGGGCGGGGCTTACGTGAGCGCACCCTCTGGCGCGGGCGGCGCGGCGGGCGGAGCGGCGGCCGAGTCGTCGGGGGCCGCAGGCGCCCAGACCGAGGGACCGCGATCGCCGCCAGCGTGCCGTCAGTCGTGGGCGCTCGAGGACGTGCCGGCGGGAGACGCGCGCGTCCTCGTCGTGTGCGGCAACGACGTACGACGCGAGCCGATCGTCGTCGGCGCGATGAGCCGCGCGATCGATCCGGGGCTCGAGTCGGCGCACGACCGCGTGTGCTCTTGCGCGTCGCGCATGGCGGCTCCGCAGTTCGTCGACCTCGTCGTGACGGCGGTGCCCGACGAGGGGCGCGCCGGCGTGGAGACGAGCGAGCCGGAAGGAGAGCTCGACCCCGGCGTCGCCGCGGCATTCGCCTCGTGCGTCGGGAAGATCGCGACGAGCTTCCCGCGCTTCGCGGGCGGCGCGTGTCCGGGCGGGGACAAGACGACGTTCGTGTACTCGTTCGACATCGACCTCGGCCGATGAGGTCGAACTATCGAGGTCCGAAAGTCGCCAGCGGTGGCGGCGACCTCGGAGTATCCAGTTCATGGATGATGGCGATGGCGCTCGACACGGACCTCATGTACCGCGCGATGGTCAGCCGCGACCGTCGCTTCGAGGGGCACTTCGTCATCGGCGTGCGCACGACGGGCATCTACTGTCGCCCGGGGTGCCCGGCGCGCATGCCGCGCCGCGAGAACATCCGCTTCTTTCCGTGCACGGCGGCGGCGCAGGCCGCCGGGCTCAGGCCGTGCCTGCGCTGCAGGCCGGACGCGGCGCCGGGCACGCCCGCGGCGCTCGGCACGCCGGCGACCGTGACGCGCGCGCTCCGGCTCATCGCGCAGGGCGCGCTCGACGACGCGGGCGTCGATCCTCTCGCCGAGCGGCTTGGAGTGACCGCGCGGCATCTGCGGCGACTCTTCGACCGCCACCTGGGCGCGTCGCCGCTGGAGGTCGCGCACACGCAGCGGGTGCACTTCGCGCGCAAGCTGCTCGAGGAGACGGCGCTTTCGATGACCGAGGTGGCGCACGCCGCCGGGTTCGCGAGCGTGCGGCGGTTCAACGAGGCCATGCGCGACGCGCTTGACGCCACGCCGACCGAGCTTCGTTCGCGCGGCCGCGGCCGCGCGAAGGCCGCGCCGACGCGATCGCGCGACGCCGGTGACGCCGTCGTGCTGCGGCTGCCGTACCGCGAGCCGCTGGCGTTCGAGGAGTTGCTGGCGTTCCTCGGCGCGCGTGCCATCCCGGGCGTCGAGCGCGTGGACGATGGCACGTACACGCGTGTCGTTTCGTCCGGCGCCCCGGGCGAGGGCCCCGGGACGATCGCGGTGCGTCGCTCGGCGGCCGGAGCGCACTTGCTCGTGACGATCCGCGGCGTCGGCGGCGCGGATCTCTTCGCGCTCGTCGCGCGCGTGCGTGCGCTGTTCGACCTCGACGCGGATCCGGCGCGCATCGATGCGCATCTGGCTCGCGACCGCGTGCTCGGAGCGGCCGTGCGGGCGCGCCCCGGGTTGCGCGTGCCGGGCGCGTGGGATCCGTTCGAGATCGCGGTGCGCGCCATCCTCGGGCAGCAGGTGAGCGTGCGCGCCGCCTCGACGCTCGCGGGGCGCCTCGTCGCGCGCTTCGGGCGCGCCGTCGAAGGCGGCACCGACGGGCTGACGCATCTCTTCCCCGAGCCCGCCGCGCTCGTCGATGCCGACATCGCCGCCATCGGCATGCCGCGGGCGCGCGCCGAGGCGATCCGCGGGCTCGCGCGCGCCGTCGCCGGCGGCGAGGGCGTGATCGAGGACTCCGAGCGCTTCACCTCGCTCCCCGGCGTCGGCGCGTGGACGGCCGGCTACGTCGCCATGCGCGCGCTCCGCGATCCCGACGCGTTCCCGCGCGGCGACGTAGTGCTGCGGCGCTTCGAGCGCGCCTCGGACTCCTGGCGCCCGTGGAGGGCGTACGCAGCGATGCACCTGTGGACGATGAGGATCCGCCGAAGGCGGGCCGACGGTCCGAAGGACCACTAGACGCGGAGGCACGACGACGATGAAGGAGACACTCTGGACCTCGACGCACGAATCACCGGTCGGCACGCTGCGATCCGCGGTGCGCAGCGACGGCGCGCTCGTCGCGCTCGCCTTCGAAGACTCGTGGAGCCCGCTCTTCGCGCGCGTCGCGGTGCGCTTCGCCGATCCGCGCGTCTCCCCCGGCGTCCCCGTGCACGTGGTGGAAGCCATCGAGGCGTACTTCGCCGGCGAGGTGGCGGCGCTCGACGCGCTCCAGGTCGATCCCGCCGGCACGGCGTTCCAGCGTCGCGTCTGGGCCGCGCTGCGGACGATCCCCGCGGGCGAGACGCGCTCGTACGCCGCCGTCGCGTCGGCCGTCGGCGCGCCGCGCGCGGTTCGCGCCGTCGGTGCGGCCAATGGCGCCAATCCCGTGGTCATCGCCATCCCGTGTCATCGCGTCATCGCGTCCGACGGCGCGCTCCACGGCTACGGCGGAGGCCTCGAGCGCAAGCGATGGCTACTCGCTCACGAGACTCAGGGCATGCGGCAGACGCCCATGGCGTTGCAGCCCATGAACGGGGGCGTCGGGCAGTCGGCGTTGGTCGAGCAGAACTTGGTGCAGAAGGTGCCCTTGACCGCGTAGTCGAAGCAGATGCCCGACGCGCACTGCGCGCTGTCCCAGCACGGTGAGCCGAGCGGAAGATCGCTCGCGTCGTGCGAGGCGTCGGGCGGGGGAGGGGGGCCTGCGTCGCCGCCGTCGTCTTGATCGCCCGGACCCATGCCCCCCTGCCGGCAGCCGTGGAAGAGGCCCGCATCGTCCTCGGTGGGCTCGCACGGCGCGGCGGAATCACCGCTACCGTCCATCCCGTTGCCGGCGCCGTCGGCCGCGGCGCTGGCGTCGTGCCCCGCGTCGGTCGTGGGGTTGCACGACGGATCGGACGGGGTGCAGGCACCCTCGGGGACACTGCCCCCGGAGCTGCTGCACCCCAGCGCGCACGCGCCGAGAACGAGGAAGAACAAGAGCCGGATCCGCACCGCTGCTTCAGGGTAGCAAGGCCCGTGCACGCTGTCGGAGGTTACACCCGCGTCACACCCCCGCCTCGCCAGGCGAGAGCACCGCCTCGAGGATCCACGCCTGGTCTCCGGCCGCCAGCTCCGCGCCGCACGCCTGGCACTTCGTGGAGTCGCTGTCGGTCACCGGTGCTCCGCACGCCTGGCAGACCATCGCCGTCATCGACGGCCGCGACTGGACACCCGACTTGCGCGCCATCCGGATCACGCACTGCGACGGCGTGTAGTCGCTCGATCCATTGAAGCGCGCCGACCAGCGCACGAGCACGTCGACGTGGTCGTACCCGTCCGGTCCGCCCACCACGCACCGCGCCACGTCGGCCCCGCCGACCGAGACGTCGCTCGCTCCGCGCGCCCACTCGGCGCGCCCGCCCGATCCGATGAACGCCGGTGTCGCCGCCTTGCGCAGCGGCACCGCGTTGCCGGCGCGCGCGGCCTCGACCCACTTCCAGAAGAGGTATGAGGCGCGGTCCTCGAGCACCTCGGCGGCGACGCCAGGATCGCGCGCGCGCAGCGCGTCCACGCCCGGCGGAGGGCCCATGCGCGGACGCCACTCCTCGAGCTGCGTGATCTCGGCGAGCACCCAGTCGTGCTCGCCCGAGCACACGAGCGCGCCGCAGTAGCGGCATTTGATCACCTCGCCGGCGTCGAGTGGCGCTCCGCACCCCGGACACGCGCGCCCCACGGCGAACCCCTGCGGCTTCGTCTGCGCCCCGGCGCGCCGCACGAGCGACCAGATCTCCGTGTACGGCGCGACCTGCGTGCGCGCGAGCGCCGCCTGGATCTCGTCGTCGCGCGACTGCCACGTCACCTCGGTGTCGCGCGCCTCCGCCGTGAGACGCACGTGCACCACGTCGAGCGGGTTCGCGTCCTGCACCGCCTCGATGGACGTGTAGAGGACGCGCGCGTCGCCCATCACGTTGCGTCGGTTCTCCTGGCGCATGAGCGCGAGCTGCACCTGGAAGCGCGAGTAGACGCCGTCGCTGACGAAGGGGCGCGCCGGCCGCATGTCGCCGCCGCACCACGCCTGGCGGAGCATGTCGGCCATCGGGCGCACGTGCTCGACGATGCTCTGCTCGGTGAGCGCCGGGTCGCGCGCGCGCAGCGCGTCGAGAGGCGCCGACGGCCGCTGGCCCGCCATCGGGTCGAACTGGTCGGTGCGCGGGGCGAAGCGCGCGCGCCGCCGCTGCAGCCAGACGAGCCCGAAGATGACGCCGAAGATGAGGAGGAGCACGAGCGCCCCGCCGGGGCTCATCGAGCCGCCGCCGCCACCCGTGTAGCTGCCGGCGCCGCTCACACCGCCGCCGCCGACGCCCCCGCCTCCTCCTCCGCCCCCTCCACCGTGATAGCTGCCGCCGCCGCCCGGGCGTATCTCGACGAACATGCGTGGACCTCGGACAGCAGGCTACAAGCTGCAGGCTTCAGACGGCGAGAGCTTTACGGCGGCCCGCCGTCGCGTCAGGCTATGCGCCGTGAGCCGCGCGCGTCTTCCCCGCTCGCTTCTAACGCTTCTCCTTCCTCTCGCTCCGTCGGCGCTGGCGGCCATCGTCGCGTCGTGCGGGAGCTCCGGGAGCGGATCGCAGTTCGCCGACGGCGGCGGGACGACCGACGGAACGCCGCCCGGCTCCGACGGCAGCATGGAGGCGGGCCCGTGTCTCTTCTGCGGAGAGGGCGGCGACGGCAACCTCGTGTTCAGCGACTTCCCGCCGAACCCCATCCTCGACATGCCGGACGGCGGCGGCGGCGCGCCCCCGGCGAACGCGGGGCAGCTCTTCGGCGGGCCGTCGCAGGGCGCGCAGTCGGGCGGGCCGTGTCTCATCGAGCCGGAGGTCGGCTCGCTGTACCCGAAGAACTGGCTGCGTCCGCGCTTCTCGTGGATCGCGGCGAACGGCGAGAACCTCTTCGAGCTGCGCCTGCACGTCGCCAACCAGTCGAACGACCTCGTCGTCTACACGGCGCAGACCCAGTGGACGATGCCGAAGGCGATGTGGGGCTCGCTGAGCAACGACTCGGCGGACCAGCCCATGACGGTCTCGGTGCGCGGCGGCGTCTACTCCGGCGGCATGCTCACGGGCGAGGCGCTCGGGTCCAAGGGCGACCTCGGCGTCGCGCCGGTCGCCGCGCCGGGGACCATCGTCTACTGGAGCATCATCCCCAGCCCGGGGACGACGGCGCTCAAGGGCTTCGCCGTCGGCGACGAGTCGGTCACGCCGGTGCTCACGCCGGCGCAGGTGCAGGAGTTCAACGCGCCCTGCGTCGGCTGCCACACGGCGACGCCCGACGGGTTCTACGCGTCGTTCTCCTCGAGCGCGAACCAGTGGGGCAACGGCTTCGCCGACATCCGCCAGAACATGACGGGGGAGGCGCCTCCGTGGCTCGGCGCCGCGGGCAAGGCCGCCGTGGAAGCGCCCACGCTCGGCATCCACACCTTCTCGCCCGCGCACTGGGCGGCCGGCGACCGCATCGAGATCTCCGGCTACGCGCCCGGGGACAACCACCAGCCGCAGCTCACGTGGATCGACCTCGAGGCGCAGACCGCCCCGGCCTCCGGCACCATCGCGCGGACCGGCGACTCGAACTACGCCGGCGCGCCGAGCTGGAGCCACGACGGCAAGACGATCGCGTACGTCTCGACGAACGCGCAGGTCGACGGCCGTCTCGACGACGGCCCCGCCGACGTGTGGACGGTGCCCTACAACGACAAGGCGGGCGGCACGGCCACGGCGCTCAAGGGCGCGAGCGCCAACGGGATGCGCAACTTCTATCCGTCGTTCTCGCCGGACGACAAGCTCGTCGCCTTCGACGAGGTGACGTCGGGCAACATGTACAACAACGCGCAGGACGAGCTCTACGTCGTGCCGAGCGGCGGCGGGACGGCGACGCGCCTCTCGGCGAACGATCCGCCCGCGTGCACCGGCAAGACGAGCCCGGGCGTCACGAACAGCTGGCCCAAGTGGTCGCCGCAGTCGCAGACCACCGTCGACGGGCGCACGTTCTACTGGATCGTCTTCAGCTCGATCCGCGATCCGGGCGGCAATCCGCAGCTCTACGTCACGCCGGTCGTCGTCGACGGCGCCGGCAAGGTGACGACGTACCACTCGCTGTACCTCTGGAATCAGCCCGCGACCGAGAACAACCACACGCCCGCGTGGGACAACTTCCAGATCCCGCCGCCCGGCCCGCAGTGATTCAGCGAGTCACTCGGCCGACGCGGCCTGCGCCGTCACGCGCATCGTCAGCTGCAGCGGAAGCGACACGGTGAACACGGCGCCGCCGCCTTCCTGGGCGGTACGGTTGCGCCAAGTCAGCGTTCCGCCCTCTTCTTCCACGATGGTGCGCGACAGCCACAGCCCGAGCCCGCTGCCGCCCGTGGCCCCGCGCGTCGTGAAGAACGGCTCGAAGATGTGCTCGCCGATGTCGTGAGGTACGCCCGGCCCCGAGTCCGCCACCTCGACGAGGGCGTGATCCTCGGAGTGCCGCACGCGCACCTCGATGGTGTGCCGATCGCGGTCGCCCTCGGGGATGGCCTGCGCGGCGTTGAGCACCAGGTTGAGGACGACCTGCGCGAGGCGGGGCGCTCGCACCACCGCGATCACGCCGTCCTCGAAGGACCGCACCACGTGCGCCCGCGCGCGCGCCTCGATGGCCCCGATGCGCAGCGCTCCGTCCGCGACCGCCGCGAGGTCCACCGCTGCGCGCGGCCGCTCGCGAACGACGCCGCCGAGGTCGCGCATCACCTCGTTGATCTGCGACATCGCCGTCGTCGCTTCCTCGAGCAGCGTCGTCGCCTCGGCGAGCCGCCCCTGCGCCACGCGTTCGCGCGCCATCGGCAGCGCCAGCGACACGAAGGCCGCCGGGTTGTTCACCTCGTGCGCCACTCCCGCCGTGATGCGCCCGAGGCTCGCGAGCCGCTCGGTGGCCGCGAGGCGCGAGCGGCGCGACCACTCCTCGGTGACGTCGTGCGCGACGTGGATGCTGGCGACGCCCAG
>DATJYG010000648.1:0-2240 GCA_035499695.1 Polyangiaceae bacterium | reverse complement strand
CCGCGCGAGAGAAGATCGTGGCGGCGGGGCGCGTTGGGATCGGTGACCGTCGCCGACCCCGACTCCGGCGCGGACGTGGACATCGTCCAATCGTGGGACGCCCATTTTTCCCGGTCAAGACGGTTGGGCACCGCTCCTTCGTCGCGAAGGGTGTCGCCTGGTGGCCAACGGATGAGGGTTGCCGGCGTCATGTGATGCCTGCCGTCCACAGTTGCCGCGCGAGCGCGCCTGGCGTACTCGCTGCCGGTGCCGACGCGCTCGTTGGCGTCCGGCTTGCGATCGGGTGTCACGGCGGTGGTCCTACTCCTCGTCCTCCTCCTCTCGTGCGCCGCCTTCGTGGTCGGCTACCGGCTCGGCGCCGCGCGCGCGCGCAGGCTCGCTCCGCCTCCCTCGGAGCCCGCGCTGCCCGCCGCACTGGACGCGGCGCCCGAGAGTGAGCCGATCCGCGTCGCCTTCGCGCCGCACGCCGCCGAGGGCACCGAGGAGTGGCGACGCACGATGGCGGCGCTCGGCGAGCGCATGCGCGAGGCGGGTGTCCGGCTGGTCGTCTTCTCGCACGGATCATTCGTGGGCGACGATCCGCTGGCCCTCTCGCGCCGGTTCGAAGAGGCGGTCCCCGGCCTGCCGGAGCTCGGCACGCTGGCCCGCAAGATCCGTGACATGACCCGAGACGGCGTCTCGCGGCTGCTCGGCGATCTCTCGAACTACACCGCCGACTACGTCGCGACCTTCGCCCGAGCGACGGGGATCGACGCGATCGAGTTCGTCTGGTCGGGCGAGAACCATCACGCGGCGCGGGTGCACGGGGCCGTGCGTCTCGCGCGCGCGATTGCGTTGCACGGAGGCGGCCTCACCGTGCGGGCGGGCGACCGCGTCCTGCTCGTCGGTCACAGCCACGGTGGACAGCTCTTCGCGATCCTCAGCCAGCTCGTCGCGCGCTCCCACGGGCACGAGGACCTCGTCGCGGCGGCCCACATGCGCGGCGAGGACCTCGGCGCCCTCGAGGATCACCTGGCGCTCCTGCGAACGTGCTCGCTCGACGTGGCGACCTTCGGCACGCCGCTGCGCTACGGCTGGGGGCGCGGCGCGCGCTTGCGGCTGCTGCACGTCGTCAACCATCGCGGCGCGCCGACGCGCGCGGCGTCGCTGCGCGGCGTCCTCGTCACGGAGCACGGCGACTACGTCCAGCAGCTCGGCGTCCACGGCTCTGATTTCCCGGCGCTCACCGAGCGAGAGCGCGGGCTCAACGCGCGCCTCGACCGCGTGCTCGGCAAGGGCCGCGACCTGCGCACGTGGGTACGTCATCTCGCGCATGGTGCGCGCGTGGCGCCGCAGGGACAGACCGTGCTCGTGGACTACGGCGACGATGCGCGCGTGGTGCCCAACTTCCTCGCGACGGGCCTCGGTCACGCCGCGTACACGCGCCGCGATGCCATGCTGTTCCACGCGCAGCTCGTCGCGACCCATTTCTACCCGCTGCAGGCGCCGGTCCCCTGGACGCAGCGCGTACGCCGCCTCAGGGCTGGTTCGAGCTGATGCCGGCGACGCTCGAGGAGGTGGCGGGCATCGCGGAGGCCCTTCCGGAGGTCAGCGTGGCGGAGCGACACGGCAACCGCACGTGGTTCGTCGGCGACAAGGCGTTCGCGTGGGAACGCCCGTTCTCGAAGGCCGACCTCAAGCGGTTCGGTGCGCGGACCCCGCCGGCGGGTCCGATCCTCGCCGTGCGCGTCGCGGACCTCGGCGAGAAGGAGGCCGCGCTCGCCGCGAACCCGACCGCGTTCTTCACGATCCCGCACTTCGACGGCTACGCCGCGATCCTCATCCAGCTTCGAAAGGTGACGAAGCGAGCTCTCGCCGAGGCGCTGCGCGAGGCCTGGCGCGTGTCGTGTCCGCTGCCACGCAGGCCGACGATGCGGCGCAGGGGTTCGTAGCGGCGACGCGCTACGATCGCGCGATGCGATTCGCAGCTCCCGTCCCCATCCTCCGCATGTTCGATCTCGACAGGGCGAAGGAGTTCTACGTCGGGTTCCTGGGTTTCCAGGTGGACTGGGAGCACCGCTTCGAGCCCGTCGCGCCCGTGTACATGCAGGTGTCGCGCGGCGAATGCCGCATCCACCTGAGCGAGCACCACGGCGATGGCACGCCCGGCACCGCGATACGCGTCGAGATGCCTGACGAGGGCGAGCTCGAGTCCTACCAGAAGGCGCTCCTCGCGAGCGGGTACAAGTACTACCGGCCGG
>DATJYG010000647.1:0-8006 GCA_035499695.1 Polyangiaceae bacterium | reverse complement strand
TTCACTGCGAACAAAGCGCGTCCACCGACCTTCCCGTCGCGTTTCACCGAGAACAAAGCGCGTCTACCGACCATCTCGGGCGCTCTGCCAGGGCGAAGAGCCGGTCCAATCTCGCCCCGGCGTCGTCGCCCGCGCTCCGAGCGCCTCTCCCATCGATCAAGGCGCGTCTACCCTTGAGCAAGGCGCGTCCTCCAGGAAAGGGTTGTCGGATGCGCTCTAGGGGTGGGCCTCGAACCAGGCGGGGACCTCGGTCGGCGCGGCCGCGATCCACTGGTGGGTGGCGTTCGGATCGATGACGACCTTGGTCTGCTTTCCCTCGGCGAGCAAATCCGAGTTGTACGCCTCCATCGTGGAGACCGGCACGAGTGGATCCATTCCACCGTGGAGAAACAGCGTGGGCGGGTGATCGCTCGGCAACGGCGTCGGAATCGTGCACGCCGGACCACCGCACGTCGCGTACGACGCCGATTCGATCGCAAGCGCGCGGAACCTACCCTGGTAGCTGACGGCCATGCGGCTCGTCATGTACCCGCCGCTCGACGGCCCGGTCGCGTAGAGGCGCGCGCCGTCGAGCGGCCCGAGCGAGCCCGACGCGATCTGGGTGAAGAGCGCATCGACGAGGGCGTTGTCCGGGGCTGAGCCCCAGTCGGTCGAGTAAGGGGGGATGTTGGTCTCCCAGTACGTGGAGCCGTTGACGGCAGCATCCGGCGCGATGACTGCAAAGCCGGCGTCGAGGAGGTTCTTCACCATCAGGGCGCCGTAGTACTGGCCGAACACGTCGGAAGTGGCACCGAAGAAGAACGTGGACGCCTCGAAGAACGAGCCCTGGTAGACGAGAACGACGGGCCATCCTGCGCCCGACGGCTTGCCTAGGGGCACTTGCCAGTAGACGGTTCGCGAGCCTCCCGGAATCGGCACCGTCTCTTGCTGGTACGTGCAGCTGACCTGTGTCGCGGTCGCCGTGCACCGGGACGCCGCTTGGCCATCGGCGCCGACCGCTGCGTCACCGCTGCTCGCCGCGTCGCCGCCGGCGTCGCGGGCTGCGCTCGGCGCCCCCGCGTCGTCGCCGTGCGTGCCGCCGTCATGTCCTCCGTTGCTCGGCGAGCTCTCCGCCGAGGACGCATCTCCGCACGCGCAGGGGAGCGCGAGCGCCATCGCGATGTACACGACGCGGACGGGCCGGCTCGCCGATCGGAACGCTCGCGACATCATGGCGAGCACAATAAGAAATGAATGTGAATCGCGACAACGTGCAAACGCACGACGAGACCTGATTGAGGCCAATCGTGACTTTGGTCATGGCCCTTCGTGCTCAAGGCCCGCCCTCAGCCGTGCAACGTCGCCGACAGGACCGCGGCAATGCCCTTGAGACCGTAGTAGCCAGGATTGCCCTGCTTGGTGACGTCGTCCTGCTGGCCCCCGAACTCGTAGTAACCGCCGAGGTCGATGTTCAGGTGCGGCAGCATCAACCCGGCGCCGACGTGCACGGCCTGGATGAGGCCCGGCGGGGGAAAGAAGTAATACGCCGATTGCGACGACACCTGCGAGCGCTCGATCTCGTAGCCCACGCGCAGCGGCACCATCGGGTGCACGCGGTACTCGGCGCCGACCTGGAACAGGTACGCGTCGACCCAGTTGAGCACCTCCGTGCTGGTCGACGGGGACGTGTTCGGCTGCTGCTCGACGACGACGAGCTTCTGCCACGAGCTCGAGAAGTTCGTCCACTGCCCCTCGGCGACGAGGAGGAGCGTGTCGTCGAGGAGCGACAGCGCGGCGCCGCCGCGAAGCGAGTGCGGGATCGCGAGCTGAGAGGTGGTCGGCTGCGGCGCGCTCCCGGTCGTCGTCGTGTTTCCGCCCAGGTCGTCCGTGACTTGCGCCCTGTACTGCAGGCCGAGCCGCAGCTCGGGGATGGGGCGGTAGAAGGCGCCGACCTGCAGGCCGAGCCAGTTCGTGCCCGAGACGCTGGTCTCCTGCTTCTGCGTCGGTGTCGATTGCACCGTGTCGAGCATCGCGTAGGTCGCGCGGTAGCCCACGGCGACCGAGAGGTCCTTGGTGATGGCGAAGGACACGGCGGGCGACGCCTCGAGAGCGACGGCCGTCGTCTTCAGCTCTCCCCCCTGCAGCGCCGTCACGTTCTTGTAGTCGGCGCCGATGCCGAGCGTGGGGTACACCGCGAGGCCGACCACGAAACGATCGCTCAGCCGGTACTGTCCCCCCGCAAGGAAGATCGGTGCAGGAGCCGAGGAGCTCGAGACGGAGGTATTCGGCCCGTCGACTGGCCCCTGGGCCACGGCGCTCGCGCCGCCGAGCGCCAGCGTCGCGGCGTAGCTCTCGGTCTGCTGCATGAGCGCGGGGTTGAAGTAGATGGCGGCGCCGCTGTCCACGAAGGACGTACCCGTGTTGCCCATCCCCACGGACCTCGCGTCGATCGCGAGCGCCTCGTGCGACACGGCGAGGAGAGACAGCACGGACGCGGCACACATCGAACTGCGAATTCCCGACATGCGCTACCAGCTACCGGAGGCAAGGCTGCTGTCGTGAGTGGCGCGCGTCACGATCGCGAGTGACCTTCGTCACGATCTGCGCTCGAGCCATTGTGGACGCCGCGCGCGGCGTTAGTCTGCCGCGCGGAGGCCGCGATGGCGCGTACGACGGTCGATGGGTGCGAGCTGCATTACGAGGTCACCGGCCGGGGAGAACCCGTGCTGCTGCTCCACGGATTGGGCTCGTGCTCGCTCGACTGGGAGCGACAGAAGCCCGCGCTCGAGGAGCGCTACACGGTCATCACGCTCGACGTGCGCGGCCACGGGCAGTCGGCCAAGCCGCGCGGCCCGTACAGCATCGGGCTCTTCGCGCAAGACGCCGCCCACCTGCTCCAGAAGCTGGCACTCGGTCCGGCCCACGTCATCGGCATCTCGATGGGTGGGATGATCGCGTTTCAGCTCGCGGTCGACGCGCCGCGGCTCGTGCGGACGCTCACCGTCGTCAACAGCGCGCCAGCCGTCGTCCCCAAGACGTTGTCGCAGTGGCTGACGCTGCGGCTCCGCCTCTGGCTGCCGCGCCTCTTCGGCCTCCGGTGGCTCGCGAGGCGCATCGCAGCCGTCAACTTTCCGCGTCCCGAGCAAGAAGCCGATCGGCGCCTGCTGGCCGAGCGCCTTGCGAGCAACGATCCGGCTGCCTACCGCGCCGCCACCAAGGCCATCATCGGCTGGAGCGTCGCCGAGCGCATCCGCGACATCCGCTGCCCCGCGCTCGTCGTCAGCGGGGATCGCGACTACACGCCCGTGGCGCTCAAAGAGTCATATGCGACTCTGATGCACGATGCGCGCGTCGCTGTCATCGCCGACTCGCGCCACGTCACCACGCACGATCAGCCCGCCGCGCTCAACCGGGTGCTCCTCGACTTCCTCGCCGAGCACCGGATGGCGAACGCGCTGCCCGAGGCACGCGCCGCGGGCAGCGCCTAGCCCGACGCTCACATCTTCGTGCAGGTCAGCGTCTCGGTCGCGGTGCCGGAGATGAGCCCCTGGGCGTCGTACGCTTCGTTGACCGCCATCGAGGTCCCGCTCATCTTCGCCGTGCTGGGTGGGGGCGCCTTGAGCGTCAACGTCTCACCGTTGCCCTGACACGACTGTCCGTCCTCGAACACCGCCGTCGACCCCGACACCGTGGCGAGCAGGATGCACGTGTTTCCCTGGGCCGTGGTCGTGATCTTGATGCCATCGGCTCCGTTGGCTGTGATGGTCGCGGGATTCGCTGGCACCGTGATCATCTGCGCGCCGTTGTTGACGTTGACCATTCCGCTGCACGACCAGGTTCCGATCCAAGCAGCCATGTCCGAGCCGCCGTCGCCGCTCGAGCTGGAGCCGGCGTCGTCGCTACCGCCCGACGACGAGCCGCTGCTCCCGCCGGACGAGGTGCTACCGCCGCTCGAAGAAGACGAGCCGCCGCCACTGCTGCTCGAGGACGTGCCGCCGCTCGAGGACGAGCCGCCCGACGAGGAGGACGTGGTTCCGCCTCCCGACGTGCCGCCGCCACCGTCGCTGCAGCCAACGAACATCACCGACGCAACCACAATGAGGATGTTTCTCATGGAGCCCTTTCCTCGCTCCCACTCGGTCACGGGGAGCTGCGGGGCTTTTCATACGCAACGGGATAGCGCCGGACCATGCGGCTCTCGTCACCTTGTCGCGTGACGAAGGTCATGCCCCGCCGGCGAGGAAGGCCTCGACCTCGGGCCCGATGGTCTCCGCGTGGGTGATGAGGAACAGGTGCCCGCCTTGCCGGACGACGGACAACCGACCATCGCGCAGACGCGCCACGATGAGCTCCGCGTTGACGAGGGGCACGATGGGATCGTCGTCGGCGGCCAGCACCAGCGTCGGGCTCGCGATGCGGTGGAGCCGGAACATGCTGGTCCAGCCGACCAGCGCCGCGAGCTGCCACACGTAACCGCGCACCGAGGGCGGCCGGATGAAGCGAAGGTGTCCCTGGTCCTCGAGCAGTCGCGGGTTGGCCCGGACCGCGCCGCCGTAGAGCGTCGGCGCGATCTCGGCGAAGTAGGTCGGCGAGTAGTAGCGGCGCGGCGTCGCGAGCACGCGGAGCGCAGCGGGGCTGCCTGGCACGCTTACCCAGCCCGCGGTCGTCGCGACCAGCACCAGCCGGCGGACGCGCCACGGGTACCGCAGCGTGAACTCCTGCGCCAGCGCGCCGCCCCACGAAACGCCGAGGACGTCCACTCGGTCGTAGCCGAGCACGTCGAGCAGCGCGTCGGCGAGCCCCGCCAGCCCGCGCAGCGAACGAGGAAACGTGGTGGTCGCAGAGCTACCGGTGCCAGGGAGATCGATCGCGATCGTCTGTGTCTCGAGCAACGCTCGGCGAAACGGCGCCAGCAGCTCGAGCGCCGCGCCGATGCCGTTGAACAGGAGGAGAGGTCGCCCACGGCCCTCGATGGATACGCGCAGGCTCAGGCCGTCGACCTCGACGAGCTCGCTCGTCGGATGTGCGCGTCGGCTGCGACCGAGCTCGGACTCACGCATGCTGGTGAACGTAGCGTCCCGGGGCCGTGCCGAGCGGCGGGTAGGCATCGTTGCCCAGCGTCTCTCGTGACTCTCGCTGCCCGCCGGAGCGTGCCGAGAGCCAGCTCGCCCAGTGGTCCCACCAGCTCCCCTGGTGCTTGCGCGCCGCCTTCAGCCACGCCGCCTCGTCTGCCTCGTAGGTGTCACACGTCAAGAACGCCGCCCGGTCGCTGCCCGGCGGATTGACGAGCGCCTGGATGTGACCACTCGAGCTCTCGACGAACGTGCGTGCGCCGCCGAAGAGGCGCGGCGTCCGGTAGCAGGCTTGCCACGGCGTGATGTGGTCGGTGAGCGCGCCGACCGCGTAGACCTCGGCCCGGACCTTGGTGAGGTCGACCGGCGTGCCGAGCGCGCTCAGCGCCCCAGGATGGCAGAGCGAGTTCTTGAGCAACAGCTCGAGGAACTCGGCGTGGAGCGCAGCTGGTAGGTTCGTCACGTCGTTGTTCCAGAAGAGGATGTCGAACGACGGCGGCGATTGGCCCAGGAGATAGTTGTTGACCCAGTAGTTCCACACGAGGTCGTTCGGACGGAGCCAGGCGAAGGCGCGCGACATCTCGCGCCCCGTGAGGACGCCTTTGCTCCGCGAGCGCGCGAGCGCCGACGCGATCGTCTTCTCGGTCACGTGAACGCTGAAAGGCGATGTCGCCGAGGTATCCAGCACCGTCACGGGGAACGTGGCGGCCCCCACGCGAGCATCGCCGCGGGCAGCGAGGTGCCCGAGCAGCACGGCGGTGGTGATGCCGCCGGCGCACGCGCCGAGGACGTTCAGACGCTCGCTGCCCGTGACGGCGCACACTGCGTCGACGACCTCGCAGAGGGCGCCGACATACGTATCCATTCCCCAATCGCGCTGCGCGGGCGTCGGGTTGCGCCAGCTAACGACGAAGACGGTGAAGCCCTTGGAGACGGCGTACTCGACCAGGCTGCGTCCAGGCGCGAGGTCGAGCACGTAGTACTTGTTGATCTGCGGCGGCACCATCAAGAGGGGGCGCTCGTAGACCGCGTCGGTCCGGGGCGAGTACTGCAGGAGCTCCAGGACTTCGGTGCGCAGCACGACCGCGCCCGCGGTGACGGCGAGATTCTCGCCGACGCGGTACGCACCGGGCGCGATCTGCGCCGGCATGCCCCTGTTGTCGACGACGTCGCGTGCCAGGTTGCGCATCCCGCGAGCAAGGCTCATTCCGGCCGTCTCGAACGCGCGCTTGACGGCGGCGGGGTTGCCGACGAGCGTGTTCGTCGGCGCCAGCGCGTCGGCCACCAGCGAGAGCGCTAGGCGCCCGCGTTCCTGGCTCTTCGCGTCCAACTCGAGCTCGCTCGGCAGCGCGAGCAGCGCATCGCCGAAGGCCAGGTACGACTGCATCAGCCGTCGGTAGACCGCGTTTTCGCGAAAGGCGACGTCGACGAAGCGCCGGTCGCTTGGCGCGGGCGCTCGCGTGCTTCGGCCCAGGGTGATCTCGGAGAGCTCGCGTGCCAGGCGCGCGGCACTGCGCAAGAGGGGTCGCGGACGGGCGATCGCACTGGCGGCGACGCGCCCGGCGGCCGCTAGAAGATGCGCCTGGTCCATCGAGGCGAGCGGGCTGAGGTTGATCGCGTACACGGTATCCGCGGGCTACCAGCCCGTCGTCGCCGCGCGCAGATGCAAGAGGTCACGTTCTCGTCGTACGTGAGTCATGGCTCGCGCCCGAAGAGGCGGCGAAGCTCGTCCTTGGCCTGCTCGAGCACCCGCCTGCGCGAGGCCGGCAGGTTCTTCCCCGCGCGGTTCACGTAGAACACGAGCATCGACATCGCCGAGCGATAGGGGTCGCTCTTGCGCCTGCGGCTACGCTCGGCCGAGCGCTTGAGTGACGCTGCGATCTTCGCAGGATCGTCCAGCTTGAACACGTCGGGCTCGAGGTCGAGCGCGTTGCTCGTCTCGGTCACCTGCTTCGACCAGAGCCTCGGGGTCTTTCGCTTCGCGGCCATGTGGGACCTGGCGAGCACGAACCGTGCTCACGGGGGGAAGGCGCCGCCGCCCCGGAGCGTACGACCCCAAGAGGTGCCATGCGCCACGACGTCCGCATCTTCCGCGCCTTCACCCAAGGACCGCCCGAGTTCTACGAGCGGGCGGTGATCGACCATCGCGCGCCGCCGCGCGTCGAGCCGGAGCCGACTGCCCCGGCGCGTCGGCGCCGCAACGACGTACGGTGCCTGCCCGCCTTCGCGATCCACGTGCTGCCCGTGCAGCGCGCGTAGCGGCGGGCGCGATGGAACGTGTGTTGCTCGATGCGTGTGCATGAAGAGAGCCACGACCATCGCGATCCTCGGTGCGCTCGCCGTCGCCAGCGTGGCCATCGGGGCCGGCGCAAGAGCGAGACAGCGGATTTCAGCGGATGGAGCCAGCGTCCGGCACACGCCGCGAGGTGAGCTCCATGCGACCGCGGGTTGGCCAGGGGAGAGCCACGTTGCCCCGCCATTGCTGTCCGTGGAAGTCAACGAGTCGCTCGCGCCGCGCGCAGCTCCGCCCGAGAGCATCGACTGGGGAAACCCCTACGATGTCATGCTGCACGGCATCAAGCCGGGAAGGACCCGCGACATGAGGTGAGCCGACTGCTCACTCGTTGCCTGCGTCGCCCGGGCCGTCGCTCGTCGCGTCGCTCGCTGCCTCCGCGGCAGCTTCGGCGGGGCCGCCTTCGCTCGCATCGACCGATGCTTCGCTCGCCATCATGGCGCCATCGGCGGACCCATCGCTGCCCGCGTCGTCGTCCACGACCGCGACGGGCTTGTGGTCGTTGCACGCGCCGAGCACCAGGCATCCCACCGCCACGACCACAGCGCCGAGCCGGCGCCGATTCGAAGAGAGCCACATCGCCGTCATCGTTTCACAACGCGCCGGCGCCGCCACCACCCATTCGTGGACCGGCCCAGGAGAACACCTCATGAACCCGAACC
>DATJYG010000646.1:0-4393 GCA_035499695.1 Polyangiaceae bacterium | reverse complement strand
TCTCCGCGCCTGCGTCGGCGTCCACGTCCGCCGTGTCGACCACGTCGGCCGCGTCGACCGCGCCGAGTCCACCTGCTGCCTCGAGCAGCGTGCCGCCCACAGGGTCGAAGTTCGACCTCGGATACTAGAAAGGAGCCGTCGCATGATGACATTCAAGGCACCCGCCGCCGTGTTCGCCGCACTCTCGGTAATCGCCCTGTCCGATGCCGGGCATGCAGGCCAGAGCTACTCGGCCGGCGCATCATGCAGCACGACGAGCAATGGGTCGGGCTATTGCAGCGGGTCCCTGAGCGGCTTCCTCGCGTCCGCCGACGCCAACGCATACGCGGCGTTCTGGAACGAAGGCGCCACCTACGGCGTGTTCGTCGCCGAGCTCGATGGCAACTACTATTCGTGCACGACGACGAGCCCTGCCGAACCGTGGTTCGCCCTCAGCGCCGCTCCCCCGACGACATCGTTCTCCATTTCGTGGACGAGCGCGGGCACGTGCAGCGTCCTCTGGATGGAGGCGGGCTCACAATACAAATGAGAGCCGTTCACGTATTGCTGGGCGTCACCACCATGGTCGCCATCGCGGCGCTCGCCTGGGCTGGGGTGGAGCACGAGCGGGCGCAGCGAGGGCGGGTGGAAGCGTTGACGCGCAGCCTCGCGGAGGCCCGAGAGGAGCTGACCGCGCTGCGCGCGTCGGAGCCATCGGCCCCTCCTTCCCCGGTCGTTATCCGTGCGCCCGCCATCGACGCGCGCGTCGCCGATGCCATTGCCAGTCGCGTGCTGGCGGCGAGCGACGCGCGCAGAAGGGGCGAGGCTGCGATCGCAGCCGAGTCGACCGCCCCGACCGGCAGCCAACTCGCGGCGCGAGCGGCCGCCGAGCGCACCCTCAATCAGGCGATCGCGCGAGGACGGCTGACCCGCGACGAGATTCTCGAGGTGCGCGAGACGCTGGCCGACGACCCTCTGGGGCGTGCCGAGTTCCGGCGGCAGCTCGCCGTCGCGCTCAACCAGAGGAAATTGGTTCCCGACGACCCGCGGCTGCTGATGCCGTGAAGCTCGCGTGGACGACGGCCGCGCGTCGAGCGCGTCATCAGCCGTCGAGCACCTGGCGCACGGTCCGCAGCAGCGCCGCGGACGTGACGGGCTTGTTCAACACGGCACGGGCGCCGTCCATCAGCCCGACGTGCGCGGTCCAGGCGATGACGGGGACGTCGACCCGGCGCGCGCGCATCCCCTCGAGCACGCCGCGGCCCGAGAGCGCGGGCATCGACTCGTCGAGGAGCACGAGATCGATCGCGTCGCCTTGGGCGCAGAGCACGCGGAGCGCCGCTTCGCCGTCGGCCGCCTCGAGGACCTCGTAGCCGGCGCCGCGCAAGGTCCGAGCGACGGTGGCCCGCACGAGCGCTTCGTCAACCTCGATGCTCGGAACGATGACCGCCAGCATGTTGTTGAAGTTGTGCGCGATGCCCGCGGAGAGCTGCCCGATCGCTTCCATCTTCTGCGCATGACGGAGCTGCTCTTCGAACCGCTTTCGATCGGTGATGTCGAACGTGCCGCCGATGAGCAGTACCAGGGCTCCGGACGCATCGCGGACGTACGACGCCTTGCCGAGCAGCCAGCGCGTCTCGCCGTCGGGCCTCACGATGCGATGCTCGAGATCGGGATACACGCCGGTCTCGGCGCTGCGTCGAACGTGCGCGCCGACCCTCGCGCGATCGTCCGGGTGCATCAGCGCGAGGAATTCGTCGAAGCTCTGGGGCGCGCAGGGCACGCCGAAGATCCGGCAGAGCGCCTCGTCCCAGCTCACCACGTCCGCCTTCAGATCCCAGCTCCAGGTGCCGACGCCCGTCGCGCCGATCGCGAGGCGGAGCTTCTCGTCGCTCTCGCGCAACGCGCGCTCGGTAGCTTTCTGCGCGGAGACGTCGCGCCCGATCAGCGTGAGCGCGACGACGCGCCCCCCTTCTCTGATGGGCCCGACGGTGGTGTGGTAGTCGGCCATCGAGCCGTGCGGCCCGATGGCCTTGCACTCGTAGGTCCCAGGCTCGCCCGTGCGAGCCACGTGTTCGAGGGTGCGGAGAACGATCTCGCGGGATTCCGGCGCGACGAAGTCGAGCACCGAGCGCCCGATCGCGGCCTCCGCCGTCAGTCCGGGTACGAGGCGATTGAGGAAGAGCAGCGTTCCGTCGATCGTCACCCGCAGGATGAAATCGGGCGCGTTTTCGAGGACCGAGCGGAGGAGCGCCTCGTTGCCGCGCGCCGCGCGCGCCTCTCGTTCCAGCTCATGCACGCGCTAGCGCAGGCGCGCGAGCTCACCCTCCCGGTCCGTCATGCGCCGCGAACGTTACCGCAGTCCGAGGTGCTGCATCACCTGAGCGCTGGATCGGGCCGGCGTGTCGCTTGCACCTCCTCTGCCGGAGGTGGACCGCGTGGCTGCGTGGCGTCGGTTGCTATCGGCAGCGTTGGCCGTGTCAGCGATTTCGTGCGTCGCGACCGTCCCGGCTGAGGAGGAAAACCTGAGCGAGCGGGCGGTTTCCATCGGCGAGATCCCGGCTCCTGCGCGCGCCGCGATTCTCAGGCACCTCGGCGGGGGGAGACTCATGCGGGTCCAGGAGGAGACCGGGAAAAACGGCGAGCCCGTGTACAAGGGGCGCGTCATCGACCACGCGGGGGTCATACTCACCATCCGGGTCGACGCGGCGGGGAACATCCTCAGCGTACGCCGCGGCGATTGAACGGCGGCGCTTCGCGCTCACCACTGACGTATCCGGGAGCGCGAACCGGCTGTATGCGTCGAGGCCGCCAGGGACTATCATCCCGCGCGATGGCCCGGCGGGGGTGGCGCGTCGCCGTGGGAATCGTCGCCGTCGTGACACTGGTCGTCGCGTGCCGTCAGCTCGTGGGCATCGGCGACGAGCCCCCGATGTCCTCCACGGATGCGGGACCCGTCGGCGGGGACGGGGCCGCGGATGCGGGAGCGAGCTGCGGCATCGCCTACGCTGGGGCGTCCTGCGAAAAGTGCCTCGAGCGCGCTTGCTGCGACACCGCGAGGACCTGCGCCTCGGGAACCGCATGCGCGGCGCTCGAAGGATGCCTCGGTGCGTGCGGCGGCGACCCGACGTGCCGCGCCAGATGCGTGGACGAGCATCGCATCGGGCCCGATCCCGCCGAGGCCGACTTCGCCGCGTGCCTGGCCGCGAATTGCTCGACATCGTGCACGCTGGGCGGGTGTGGCGCGCTGGCCCAGATGTTCGGAGCGGATGCGGCCAGCTCCTGCCAGAAATGCATCGTCGACCACGTGTGCCAGCCTGTCGGGGACTGTCTGGCGAACCCTCTTTGCCAGGAGCAGAGCTGGTGTCGCCAGTTCCCCGCGCTCGATCAGCTCGAGACGTGCGAGAGCGCGCACGACGCGGCCACCGATCCCTTCGCAGGATATGGCGCGATCTATCAGGCGCTGGGCACCTCGTGCGCGATCGACTGCGCATGGGGCAACCAGTGGTGGTGCGTGGGCCACGTCACGACGCCGACAGCCAATCCCACGGGCACCGTCATGACGGTCGCGCTCTCCGACGAGGGAACCGGCGCACCGATCGCGGGTGCCTCGGTCAACCTCTGCGCGCCGAACCTCGGCTTGCCGTGCGTGCCGATTTCGAGCGGAACGACCGACGACGCTGGTCTGGCTTCCGTGACGATTCCAGCGACCCAGTACACGCCGGGGCCCACTGGCTTCATCTACATCGACGACGGCGGAGTCTACCCGTCGATCCTCTACTGGAACTTCCCGATGAGCGAGCCGAACGTGTACCTCGTCGGTCCGGGGCTCACGACGTTCGACGTCAGCCTGCTTTCGGGAGCCCTGAACGTATCGGTCGATCAGTCACGCGCGATCGTCGGCGTGCGGGCGTTCGATTGTGACTCCGTCCCGTCGCCGGGAGTGAGGTTCGATGTGACGCCGTCGGACCCGGATACCAGGGTGTTCTACACGAAGGGCCAGAACCTCGATCTGACGGCGACGGAGACGGATGCTTACGGTGTGGCGCTCGTCGTCAACGTGCCCGTGGATGCGGGCTCGGTCACCGTCACGGCAAAACCCGCCGCGCTGGGAGGTCAGCAGCCGTCGAGCGTCGTTTCCGGGATCGTGCAGGGACACATGGCCACGGGCTTGACCGCGGGCGTCACGCAGTGAGGCCGGTGTGCTCAGGGCGCCGAGCAGCTCACGCGCATGGCGACGAGCTGGAAGCCCGTACCCATCTCGGCCTGGCAGTCCACGCCACCGCTCGATGCCCCACCGGATCCGCTGCCGGAGCTGCCGCTCGACCCTGAGCTCCCGCCACTGCCGGAGGAGCTGCCGCCGGAGCTCGTCGAGCCGCTCGATCCATTCGACGATCCGCCGCTGGATCCGCTC
>DATJYG010000645.1:0-2900 GCA_035499695.1 Polyangiaceae bacterium | reverse complement strand
GCGGTAGGCCAACTGCCGCACCGACTCGCCTTGGTCCACGACGGCCGCGAGCAGGCGGCCCGCCCCCGTCTCCCCGTCCCGCTTCAGCGCGCGGATGAGCTGGTGGAGCGTCTCCCACACGGGGTTCCGCGTGTCGGTCCTGGGGTCCCAGTCGGACGTAACCGTCAGGGATAGCGAGCCCTCGTAGGCCTTCCCGCGGGTGTGCTGGGGCGCGAGGGTGTCGCGCGATGGTGGAGCGCAGGACGCGGACGCAGTGGGCGGCTCTGGTGCGGAGCTTTGCCAGGTCGGGGCAGTCCACGGCGACGTTCTGCGCGGCGCAGGGGCTGACGCTGTCGACGTTCCGTTGGTGGCAGTCGGAACTACGGCGAGCTGAGACGGGGAGGTCCGTGGCGAAGGACGTCCGGATCTTGCCGGTTGCCGTCGACGAGAGCGACGAGGCGTCGCTGGCGACCGCCTGCTTGGCAGCCCAAGGGGTCGCTGCTCCGCCCATCGTGATCGCGTTCTCGGGCTTCGAAGTCCGCGTCGCGCCTGGCGCGGACAGCGCGTACGTCGCGGCGCTCGTGGTCGAGCTTCGGGCCCGATGTTGACGCTGCCGTCGAGCGTGCGCGTGTACCTCGCCGCCGAGCCGGTCGACCTTCGGCGGGGTCATGACGGCCTGGTCGCCATTGTCCGCAGCAACTGGCGGCTCAACCCTTTCGATGGCCACCTCTTCGTCTTCTTCGGGCGCCGACTCGACCGCGTGAAGATCCTCGTCTGGGACCGCAACGGCTTCGTCCTCTACTACAAGCGCCTGTCGCAAGGCCGATTCCGGATGCCGAAGGTACCGGACAACGCGACTCGCGTAGAGCTGGACGCGACGACGCTGGCGATGCTGCTCGACGGGATCGACGTGAAGTCCGTGCGTCGACCAGCGGCGTGGGCGCCGCCGCTCGCCGTGCCCGCGTGAACAGACGTTGCGTCGGGCGCGACGGAAAACTCGATCAATCCGATCTCTTACACAAGGGGATCGACACGCGCGCGCGGCCATGATCAAAACTGGTCGTTGGCCACGAAGAAGCACGACTGCCGCTGGCGCAAGGAGGCCGCCGTCCTCGAAGCGAAGCTCGCCGAGAGAGACGCGCAGCTCGCGGTGCTCATGGCCCGGGTCGGGCAGATCGAGCACGCGCTGGCGCTGACGACCAAGCAGATCATCGGCCCGAAGTCGGAGCGGATGCCGACGCCCGAGCAGGAGGCCAAGAAGCGAGAGGGCAAGCAGGGGCCGCGCGGGGGCCATCTCAACGCTCGCAAGCGCAAGGAGAACGCGCAGAAGCTCGCGGGCCTGCCGACGCTCGTCGTCCCGCACCCCATCGCCCCGGAGGACCGCCGCTGTCCGCATTGCGGCGACGAGGTCGTCGTCTTCGCCGGCGGCGACAAGTCCGTGGAGTACGAGTGGGTGCCGGGCCGGCTGGAGCGTCGCGTCCACGTCGTGGAGGTCGGTCGATGCCCGTGCAAGTTGCACTACGCGCGAGGTCCAGCGCCGCGTCGCGTACGCGAGGGCTGCACCTACGGTCCGGCCTTCATCGCGAAGCTCGGCGTCGCCAAGTGCGCCGACTCCACACCTATTTACCGTGTTGAGAAGTCGATGCGACGCGCCGGGATCCCGCTGTCGCGCAGCACGATGAACGACCTGGTGCTGCTCGCGGGGGAGTCGCTCATGCCGCTCTGGGACGCCGCGCTCGCCGAGGTCCGCTGCGACCAGCACGTGCAGGCCGACGAGACGAGCTGCCGCACGCAGGTGCGCGCCGGACGCTCCTTCGTCTGGACGTTCCTATCGAAGCTGCACACCGTCTACGTCTTCAGCGACTCGCGCAGCGGCGACACTCCCAAGAACGTCCTCGGCGGTAGCACGGGCTGGCTCACCATCGACGGCTACACGGGCTACAACGACGTCACCGACGTCGACGGACGGGATCGAAGCGGATGCTGGAGCCACGCGCGGCGGTACCTCTTCGAGGCGCTGCCCTCGGCCCCCGAGGCCCGCGAAGGGCTCGACATCATCCTCGACCTTTTCATGGTCGAGCGCGAGGCGCAGCACCGAGGCATCCTCGGCTCCCCGGAGCACCTCGCGCTGCGTGCGTCGTGCAGCACCGAGCCTCTCGGCCGCCTCAAACAGTGGCGCGAGCGGATGCTGCCGCTCTTCGAGCCCAAGAGCCCCATGGGAGCGGCGCTCAAGTACATGGGCAACCAGTGGGAGCGTCTCGCCGTGTTCCTCGTCGATCCTCACGTGCCCATCCACAACAACGCCTCCGAGGCCGCGCTTCGGATCGTCGCATTGATGCGCAAGAACTCCCTCTTCTTCGGACATGCCGACGCCGCGCGGAAGTTGATGGTCCTCTACTCGCTCATCGCCACCTGCGAGCGACACGACGTCAACCCGGAGGTCTACCTCGCCGACATCCTGCTCCGACTGCAGGACCATCCAAAGGACCGCGTCGCCGAGCTGCTGCCCCACCGCTGGAAGGAGTCCTTCGGCACCACCAGTTCCCCCGAGCCTCACGGCGCCCACGCCGCGAAGGCCTCGTCGCCGTAGACCGCCGCCCTACACCGCGGGCGACTGCGCCGCCACGGCGTCGAGGCTCGCTACCCCGGACGGTTACGCAGTACCGTCCTTCCTCTAGGCCTCAAGGAGATGGGACCCAACAACAGCGCTACGTCAGGACTTGCCCTACGATACCCCCCGCAGCATATCAAGCGTCCGCATCGAGTATTCCCCGGTGGGCTTACCAAGTACGTCGCTTTTCGGCTCTACGGCGACGAGGCCTTCGCGGCGTGGGCGCCGTGAGGCTCGGGGGAACTGGTGGTGCCGAAGGACTCCTTCCAGCGGTGGGGCAGCAGCTCGGCGACGCGGTCCTTTGGATGGT
>DATJYG010000644.1:0-31068 GCA_035499695.1 Polyangiaceae bacterium | reverse complement strand
GAGGAGCTGCTCTGCAAGCCCGAGGTCCTCTCGGACCGGGTGAAGCTGACGAAGCTGAACAAGGTGCGGTGCGATCTCGCGCCGCTCATCGACGCCTTCGCACGCTACCGCGACCTCGAGAAGAAGATCCGCGACGACGAGGAGGCGCTCGCCGACCCCGAGCTGCGCGAGCTGGCGCAGGCGGAGCTGCCCGCGTTGCAGGAGCAGCGCACGGCGCTCGAGGCGAACATCAAGGCGCTCCTTCTCCCGGCCGACCCGAACGACCGCAAGAACACGATCCTCGAGATGCGGAGCGGCGAGGGCGGCGAGGAGGCCGCGCTCTTCGCGGCGGACCTGTTCCGCATGTACGCGCGCTACGCCGAGCGCAAGGGGTGGAAGATCGAGATCCTCTCGGACAGCGAGAGCGCCACCGGCGGCATCAAGGAGCGCATCGCGCTCGTCACGGGGCGCGACGTCTACTCGCAGCTGCGGTTCGAGGGCGGCGTGCACCGCGTGCAGCGCGTGCCTGTGACCGAGACGCAGGGGCGCATCCACACGTCGACGGCGACCGTGGCGGTGCTGCCCGAGGCCGACGACGTCGACGTCGTCATCGACGAGAAGGATCTCGAGATCAGCATCGCGGCGAGCGGCGGGCCGGGCGGGCAGGGCGTCAACACGACGAACAGCGCCGTGCAGATCCTGCACAAGCCGAGCGGCATCATCGTCAAGTGTCAGGACGAGCGCTCGCAGCTGAAGAACAAGGCCAAGGCGCTCAAGGTGCTCCGCGCGCGCCTGATGGACGCCGAGCGCGAGCGCCAGGAGAAGGCGGAGGCATCGGCGCGCCGGAGCATGGTGTCGACCGGCGAGCGGAGCCAGAAGATCCGCACGTACAACTTCCCGCAGAACCGCGTGACCGATCACCGGATCCGGCTCACGCTCGCGAAGCTCGATCGGATCATCGAGGGCGATCTCGACGAGCTCGTGACGGCGCTGCGCACCAGCTACCAGGCCGAGCGTCTGCAGGAGGCGGGTGTCGGGGGAGGCGCGCCGGCGCGACCGGCGGCGCAGCCGGACGAGGCGGAGAACTGAGCGGCGATGCGCGCGGCAGTGGATCGCGACGCGCTGGTCGTGGGCATGACGCTCGTGCCCGGGCTCTGCTCGCGCAACAAGAGCTTCGCGCTCTTCGAGGACCCCGAGGTGCGGCGAGCGCGCCGGCGCTCGTCGCTGCTGCGCGGCATCATGCGCCAGCTCTCCGGGGCGCACGGGCGGGTCGACGAGCTGCACGTCACGCTCGGGAGCGACGCCGTCGAGCTGCGCTACCGCGTGCCGGGCCTCAGCGTCGCGCGCCGCTCGACCCTCACGCCGCTGGAGCTCGCATGCGTGCGCTACCTGGGCGGCCGCGCCGGCATCCCCGGCCTGCACCCGAGCGACGAGGAGCGCCAGGCCATCGACGCGGCGCTGCGGCGACTCGCCAGCGGCCTGCGCCTCGCCGAGATCGACCTCGGTCCCGCGTCGTCGCCTGGCGAGTGAACGCTAGAAGAGCGAGCCCTGGGTCGGCTCCTCGGGCTCGGGCTGCGGCTCGAAGCACGCCGCGTCGTCGTGCTTCGGGTCGTTCACGTGCCGGGAGACGGCGGTCGCGACGAGCTCGGGGCTGGCCGGCGCGAGCATCTGGCTCGGGTCGGTGATCTCGCGATCGAGCCAGCGGTCCCACGCTTCGCGCTCGAGCACGAGCGGCATGCGGTCGTGAATCGCCTCCACGGGCGGGCGCGCGGGCTGCGTGATGATCGCGCACGACTCGAGCACCTCGCCGTCCTTCGAGACCCACTTCTCCCAGACGCCGGCGAGCGCGAATGGGGCCCCGTCGGGCCGCCGGAGCAGGAAGGGCTGGCTCGCCTTCTTGCCGTCGCGCTTCCACTCGTAGAAGCCGTCGACGACGACGAGGCACCGGCGCTTGCGGATGGCTTCGCGGAACGCAGGTGCGGTCGTGACCGTCTCGATGCGGGCGAGGGACTGCTTGTGTCCGATGCGCGCTCGATCGGCATCTTGCGCCCAGAACGGCACGAGCCCCCATTGAAGGAGCTCCATGTGCCGCCCCGGCTTGTCGCGCATGACGCGCACGACGGCGACCGGTTGCGACGGCGGCACGTTGTAATGAGGAGCGAGCACGGGTGTCTCGGCGAGGCCGAAGGCCTCCCTGAGGTCGCTCGGCGAGGTCGTGAGCGCCGTCCGCCCGCACATGCGCCTCTCAATGTAACGCGCTAGCCTCGGCCCACCATGGGGTGCCTCTTCTGCAACATCGTCGCGAAGTCGACGCCGGCTCAGATCGTGTTCGAGAACGACCACGTGGTCGCCTTCCGCGACATCCGCCCGGCCGCGCCGACGCACGCGCTCGTGGTCCCGAAGAAGCACATCGTGGGCGTGCACGAGGCGACTGGCGACGACGCGGCGACGCTCGGGCAGGTGCTGCTCGCGGCGCGCGACGTGGCCGAGAAGCTCGGGCTGGAGAGCGGCGGCTACCGCCTCGTCATCAACCAGGGGCCGGACGCGGGGCAGAGCGTCTTCCACCTGCACTGCCACGTCATGGGCGGCCGGCAGATGGGGTGGCCCCCGTTCCCTCCCGGCTGATCGCGTCGAGCAGGTCGCGCTCTCCGGCGCCGAGCGGCGGGTCGCGATCGCATGCGAACGCGGGCGCCGTGGGGCGCGTCGCGCCGAGAAGGTGGACGCGCATCCACGCCCGATCGACGCGGCCGAAGCGATCGCCGGCGCCGACGAAGAGGGACGTCAGGTCCGGACCGACGGCACGGCGTGGAGCGGGTCGGATCGAGATCGCGCGTCCGTCCTTCAGCGTCGCGTCGAGCCCCGCGAGGAGCTGATCGACCGGGTCGAGCCAGCGGTCGCGCGCGCCCGGTGCACCTCGTGCGAGCCACTCGGCGAGCGACGGAGCAGGCGAGGGGATGCTCGTGTCGAGGGTGAGTCCCTGCGCCCGCAGCACTTGCTCGGCGTCGTCCAGCCGCGTGGTGCCGACGATGGAGGCGAGCAAGCTCGCGCGATCCACGTTGATCCCGGGTGTGGCCGGAGACGGATGGCTCGGGGTGCTCGGCTTCTCGCCATCGGCGACGAGGTTCCCGGGATTGAGGATGCCCGCCGGATCGAAGGCGCGCATCAGCGAGCGAACGACGTGGAGCCCGTGTCCGAGCTCCGCGCCGAGCCGCGGCGCCTTGGACCGGCCGACGCCGTGGTGGTGCGACAGCGTGCCGCCCGCCTCCACGGCTGCAGCCAGCGCCGCCTTCCACGTGCGGTCGTACGTCGCCTCGCACGCCGCATCCCACCCGAGCTCGCGCACGAGCCCCGGGTCTGCGCCGCCCGCGAAGGAGAAGTAGATGCAGCAGCCGTCGGGGTACGCGTGGCTGAAGTGCGCCATCACGAACACGTTGCGCCCGAGCGCGGCCCGCACGGCGTCGTAGAGGGCTCCCAGCCTCGACCAGGTCGCCGCGACCTCCATCGTGTCCACGAAGGCGCCCTGCGCGAACACGGGTGCCTGCCGGTAGCTCACCGAGTAGCGATGGGCGAGCCAACGCCGCGCCGCCGCCTCGCCGTCCCACGATCCGCCGCTCGCCTCGACGATGCGCCGCGCATCCCGCACGCCGCGAGACGTCGCGTCGCCCTCGCCCTCGAAGACGACGACCAGCATCGCGCCGCCCATCGCTCGCTCGGCGATGCGCGTGCCGAGCAGCGCGTTGAGCGCTCCCGGTCTCCTCAGGATCCCGCGCAGGGCGTTGCCGGACCAACCGCCGCTGCGTGCGCTCTTGGCGCTCGCCGCCTCGCGGCGCTTCACGCTGCCCTGGCGCGCGAGCATCGCGTCGAACGGGTCGTACACGCGCGCCACCGCCGGTCGCAGGCCTGCCTGGAACATCGCGCGCATCGCCTCCCACGCCTCCTGCGTGGACCGGAAGGACCACGAGCCGAAGCCTCGCGACGCCGGACGCGGGTGCAGCCGCAGCGTCGCGCTCGTGACGATGGCCATGGTGCCCTCGCTGCCGACGACGAGCGGCACGAGGTCGGGCGCGCTCGTGCGCCGGCGCAGCGTCACGACGTCGCCCCGGCCGGTGACGCACTCGAGCGACGCCACCATGTCCTCGATCTTCCCGTACGCGCCGGAGCACTGCCCGGCGCTCCGCGCAGCGACCCATCCGCCGACGGTGCTGCACAGGATCGACGACGGGAAGTGCCCGAGCGTGAACCCGGCGCGCTCGAGCGCCTGCTCGAGCGGCACCCCCATGTGGCCCGCTTCGACGTCGACGAGGGGGGCCGTGGCGTCCAGCTTGCGGATGCGCTCCAGGCGCTTGAGGTCGACGACGACCACGTCCTCGCGCGGCATCACGCCGCCGCACACGCCGCTCCCGGCGCCGAACGGCACGAGCGCCACCCCGCGCTCGCTCGCCCACCGCACGAGGGCCGCGACGTCCTCGGTGCGCTCCGGCCAGACGACGACGCCGGGCCTGTGCTCCGCCGGGCTGCCGGCGCGCACGTCCATGTGGTGCCTCGGCCAGAGGTCGCGCGCGTAAGCGACTCGATCGGCCTCGTCGACGCTCGTGCGCATCGCCGGGAACGCCTGCGCCAGGTCTCGCGAGACAGGTGAGCCGGTCGCCGTCATCGTCACTCGCCGTCGTAGTCGGCGACGCCCACCAGCGTGAGCTGCCCGTCGGCCCAGCCGAACCATGCGTGCTGCGAGTCGGCCCCGGCGCTCCACGCGCAGTAAGGCCGGGTGGCGCTGCATTCGATCTCCGGGCAGTGCACGCCCAGGTCGCGCACGTCGCCCGGCCCCACCTTCGCCGAGGGGACCGTCTTCGCTCGCCACGTCGGCTTGCCCGGCTGATCGAAGAGCAGCACGCGCGCATCCGACGTCGCCACATGGCGAAAGCCCGCGGGCGTGCGGGCGGTCGAGAGCACGCGACACGCGTCGTCGCGCGAGACACCACGCGCCGGAAGCACCGCAGCCGCGTGCGCCGCGGCGTGCACGTCCGGCGCGTCCATCGTCGCGAGCGCCGTCGCCAGGTCCGGCGCGAGCGTCGTCGGCTGCACGGACGCCGGAGGGGCGAGGAAGACCTGCGTCCACGCGAGAGGTGCCGCGTCGTCACGATGCGTCGTCATGCGCAGCACCACGTCGGTGCGGCCGTCGCCGTCGACCTCGGCGAAGGCTGCCTCCCACGTGGGCGCGGGCGCCCCGTGCAGAGGCGGCGCGTCGACCAGGAAGACGCGCGCCGCGTCGCCCTCGCGCACCGCGATGGCCGGGACGCCTGGCTCCAGATCGGTGAGCCCGACGCCGATGGTCCCGCCGCCCGCCATCAGAGGCGCCTGGCCGAGCACCTGCTGCACGTCTCGGGCGCGCTCGCGCAGGAGCGTTGCCGTCTCGTCCGAGTCTGCCGACGGGTCCACCTCGTGGCGCATGCTCGCCGTCGTGGCCCGCGGAGGCACCGCGTCCTCGACGACGGCGTGGATCATCCACCGTCCCCCCTCCACCACGAACCGCACGACGGCGCGCCCGCGCTCCCCCCACGACTCGCACGCGTCCACGCCGCACGCCTGCGTCTCGAGCGCGTCGTGCACGATCGCGAGCGCCCTGTCGGCGAGGAGGGGCGACGGTGACGTGCCCTGCCCGTCGAGGTGCGCCTGCTTCTGCACGAACGTCGACTGCCAGAGAGCACCCACGTCGGCCCCGTCGCTCGCGAGCGCCCTGACCAGCGCCCCGCTCGAGGTGCTGGCGGCGCGCAGCGTGGACAGGAGCGAGACCGCGTTGCGGGTGGCCGTCCCGAGCGAAGGCGGCTGGGCGACCCGTGCGGCGAGATCGTCGAGGTCGTGCACGTCGCCGAGGGCGAGCGGCGACACGTCGAAGGGGGACCGCCCGCCGTCGATCCACACCCCGCGCAGCCCGCCGGGTTGATCGAGCACGGGGCGCGTCTCGAGCAGGACGTAGGCGACGCCGCCCGAGACGATGCCGCCCTGCACGCGCACGCCGGTCGGCCAGTGATCGACGGGGGCGACGGTCACCTTGCCGTCGTCGCCGCGCACGACGTGCCACGCGCCGAGCGCCACGTCGGCGCTGCCGGTGAAGGCGAGCCACCGCTGCCGGCCCGCTGCATCCGGGGCGAGGGCCAGGGGCTGCGCGTGAGGTTCCCCGTGAGGAGACATGGCCTCGGCCATCGTCTCCGGCCATGCGCGCGTGGGCGCGAGCGGCTGAGCCGACACCGAGGGAGCGCTGGCCACGCTCGGCGTGGCGCTCGGCACTGGCGCCGTCTGCACGACCGGCGCTTGCCCCGCGCACCCGGCGGCGTACGCGCAGGGCAGGAGGAGGAGAGCAGCCGCCCCGGCGAGCCTCGCCTCCCTCACCATGCGTGCACGAGTACCAGCGACGGCACGTTCGGTCGAGCCTCGCGGCGCCCTTGCGCTGTGGGGGCCGAGGACGTACGTGAATGCGCTCCGAGCTCATGCCCCCCTCCAGCCCTCCCAGGAGCAACCCGCGTCCGTTCCTCGAGGCCGTCCGCTCCGGCGTCCTCGTGCTCGACGGCGCCATGGGCACGCAGCTCTACGAGCGCGGCATCCTCTACAGCACGTGCTTCGAGGAGCTCAACGCCTCGAGGCCCGAGGTCGTCGGCAAGGTGCACGACGACTACGTGCGCGCGGGCGCGCAGGTCATCGAGTCGAACACGTTCGGGGCCAACGCCCTGCGCCTCGAGAAATTCGGCCTGCAGGCGCGCGTGCAAGAGCTCAACGCCGCGGGCGTACGCGTGGCGCGCGGGGCGGCGAACGCCACGGGGGCCCACGTGGCCGGCGCGATCGGACCGAGCGGGTACTTCCTCGGTGAGGCGGGGCAGGGGAGCACCGAGGACCTCGCGAAGGTCAAGGCGGCGTTCGCCGAGCAGGCGCGCGCGCTCGTCGCGGAGGGCGTCGACGCCCTCATGGTCGAGACCATCCGTCAGACGCCCGAGCTGCGCGTCGCGGTCGAGGCGGCGGTGGCCGCGGCCGAGGGGCGCGTGCCGGTCATCGCGAGCGTCTCGCTCGACGAGTCGGGGCGCATGGCGGAGGGGACCGGCGCGGAGGAAGTCGCGCGCCTCGCGCGCGAGTGGGGCGCCGACGTCGTGGGCGTCAACTGCTCGGATGGGCCCATGGCGGTGCTCGCGGCCGTCGAGAAGATGGTGCCCGTCGGCATCCCGGTGCTCGCGATGCCCAACGCCGGCCTCCCGCGTCGCGTCGACGAGCGCATGGTGTACGTGTCGACGCCGGAATACTTCGGCATCTATGCGCGACGCATGGTGCGCGTCGGCGTGCGCCTCGTCGGGGGCTGCTGCGGGACGACGCCCGAGCACATCAAGCGCATCGCGGCTGCGGCGCGGATGGCAGGCGGGGTCGCCGAGGCGGAGCGCGGCGAGGACGATCTCTCGCGCGCCGACGTGAGCGGCGTGGTGCCCGCGATCTTCCCCGGCGCGATGCAGCCGGTGCCCTTCGAGCAGCGGAGCACCCTCGCTGCGAAGATGGCGCAGAAGCGCTTCGTCGTCTCGGTGGAGGTGAACCCGCCCATCGGGCTCGACCCGGCGAAGGCGATCGCCGCCGCCCGGATGCTGCACGAGGGCGGCATCGACGTCGTCAACATCGCCGACGGCGCGCGGGCGCAGGCGCGCATGAGCAACCTGGCGCTCGCGGTCCGCGTGCAGCGCGAGGCGGGCGTCGAGACGATCGTCCACGTCTGCGGGCGCGACCGGAACCTGCTCGGGACGCTGGCGCACCTGCTCGGCGCGCACGATCTCGGCGTGCGCAACCTCGTCGTCATCACGGGCGACCCGCCGAAGATGGGCGACTTCCCCGACGCGACGGCGGTCTACGACCTGGACTCGATCGGCATCCTCAAGCTCGCGTCGCGCCTCAATCACGGCGTCGATCCCGGGGGCAAGCCGCTCGGGGCGACGACGCGGTTCCTGCTGGCGACGGGCGCGGAGCCGGCGGCGCTGAACTACGGGCGCGAGATCGAGCGGCTGCGCGAGAAGAAGGCGGCCGGCGCCGAGGTCGTGATGACCCAGCCGGTCTACGACGCGCGCGTGCTCGAGCGGTTCCTCGACGACGCGGCGGGCATCGGGCTGCCCGTGCTCGTGGGGCTGCTGCCGCTGGCGAGCTACCGCAACGCCGAGTTCCTTCACAACGAGGTGCCCGGCATGCAGGTGCCCGACGCCGTGCGCGAGCGCATGCGCAAGGCGGGGAGCGGCGCGGCCGCGCGCAAGGAGGGCGTGGCCATCGCGCGCGAGATGCTCTCGGCGGTGCGATCGCGCGTCGCCGGCGCGTACATCATGCCCCCGCTCGAGCGCTACGAGCTCGCGCTCGAGGTGGTGGACGGGTTCCTGGAGAAGCGATGAGGCACCAGATGACGGCGCGAGGGCTGCCGCTCCTCGGGCTCCTGGCGCTCGTCGCGTGCCACAAGGGCGCGCCGGGGTCGGGAACGTCGGCCGATGCGGGCGCCGGTACGGCCGCCGCGAGCGCCGCGAGCTCGGCCCAGCCGGCCGTGGTGCCCGCGCGCTGCAAGGGCGCAGGGGCAGGCGCGGCCCTCGTGGACGCGGGCGGAGCGGACGAGCTGGAGATCGGCGACGCGGTTGCCGTCGACGGCGGCGGGTGGGCCGTCGGCATCGTGCACAGGGTCGGCTCGTCGAGGATGGCGGCGATTGCCTTCCTCACGGCCGAAGCGACCGGCTTGCGCGTCGTCGACCTCGCACCGACACTCGGCGACGCGCCACCCCCGCACCTCGCAGCACGCGGACCGGATCTCCTCGCCGGTTCCTACGTGGTCTCGAAGCGGCCGGACGTGCGCGAGCTGGCGCTCTACGTCGTTCCGAAGGCGGGGGACCCGAGGGTCGTCGCGACGATCCCCCAGCAGCGCGACGACTCGCTCGCGTTCGACGTCGCTCCGGGGCTCGTCGTGTGGGACGAGGCGAGCACCGGGCCGTCGCCGCGCGGTATCATCCGGGCGGCGGAGTTGCTCCCGGGTGATCAGGTGGGCCCCGCGCACGACGTGTCGCCAGCCGACTCGGACGCCGAGATGCCGCGGCTCGAGGGCTCCAGCGTCTTCTGGCTCGCACGTCGGCCCGAGGCGCAGGTTCCCGACGCCTCGGCACCCGCGGAGGCCGTGGGCGACGTGCGCGCCTACTCGTGGCTGGAGTCGAGCGGTACGTCGCCGCGCCGGCTCACGTCCGCGTCGGGCCACGTGTCGGCGTACGACGTCGAGCCGCTCGCGGGAGGGGACGCGCTCCTCGTGGCGCGCGACGACGGCGAGCAGGTGGACGGCTCGGGAGGCGTGCTTCTACGCGTCCGCGTGCACGCTGCCGGCAGCGCGGATCCCCCGCTGGCGCTCCCGGGTGACGGGCTCGGCCGCGGGGCCCCCATCTTCATCGACGGTGCGGCGCCCTGGATCTCGTGGATCGGGCCGCACGAGGCAGCGCGGCTGCTCCCGCTCGACGCGAGCGGAGCGCCGGTCGGGCCTCCGAGCGCAGAGCTGGAGCTCGACGACGCTCGTCCCCTCGCATTCCTCCGGGGATCCTCCGCACCGAGGATCCTGGCCGCAGCGCCTGGAGACGCCACCGCCCAGCTCCGCGTGCTCGCCTGCTCGCAGCCCTAGAGTGGCAGAGCTTCCGTCCCGGCCACCTTTGGACTACGTTTCGGCACCGTGAGAGCGACGCGCGCCGCGCCGGGGCCCATAGCTCAATCGGTCAGAGCCCCCGGCTCATAACCGGGCCGTTCCTGGTTCGAACCCAGGTGGGCCCACTCGGCAAACTTGCGCTATGTAATTCGAACCCCTTTTTCTCGTCCCGGAGTCACGCATTGAGCATCCCCGAACAGATTCGAGCCCTAGAAAGACTGGCGCAGGTCGACGCAGAACTGAAAATACTGGAAGAGGAGCTCGGACAAGAGCAGTCCACGCTCGACGGTCTCAAGTCCGGCATCGCACGCCTGGACGAGAAGCTGGCGGCCGACAACGCCGCACTCGAGACGATGGAGAGGGCGCGGGGGGAGCTGATTCAAGACGTGCGCAACATGACCCAGCAGCTCGATCATTCGCGCGAGAAGCTGGGACGTTCGCGCACCGAGCGTGAGGCGAACGCCGCGCAGCGGGAGCTCGAGGAGCTGAGGAAGCTCGTTCGCGACCGCGAAGAGGAGATAGGCAAGCTCACGGCGGATGCAGATGCCGCCCGGCAGCAGCTCGAAGCCACGAACGCCGAGCACAAGAAGCTGCAAGAGGAGCTCACGGCGCGCGAGGGCGACATCCGGTCGAAGGTGGGGGAGGTCGACGGCAAGCTCCAGGGCAAGCGCTCCGAGCGCGAGGCCGCCGTCAAGGCGCTGCCCCCGCAGCTCTACCGGCGCTACGACATGATCCGGTCCAAGCGCGGGACGGGTATCGCCCAGACGACCGACGGGACCTGCAAGGCCTGCCACATGTCGCTGCCGCCGCAGGTCTTCCACCGCCTGCGCCGCGAGCCGCTCCTCGAGCAGTGCCCCTCCTGCAACCGCATCATCTACTTCGCCCCGGCCGACCAGGCTGCCGTCGGCGAAGGGCATGCGGGCTAGGCAACTGCCCGGGCGGAGCGATACGCTGGGCGAGGCTCCGGCCTCCTCCCCATGAAGAGCTGCCCGGTCTGTCAGCGCTCGTTCCCCAACGACGCCGGTTTCTGTCCTGCTGACGGCACGCCGCTGACGCAGGCGAGCCTCGCGCCCGTCGCCCCCTCGGCGGAAGACCCGCGCATCGGCGCGCGCCTCTGCGGACGCTACGAGATCCGCCGCGTCGTCGCCGACGGCGGCATGGGTCGCGTCTACGAGGGCATCGACAAGCAGACGGACACGAGCATCGCCGTGAAGGTGCTGCACGAGGACGTCGCGCGGGACGAGGTGGCGCTCGAGCGCTTCAAGCGCGAGTACGAGATCAGCGCCCTGCTGCCGCACGAGCACATCGTGAAAGTGCTCGACTTCCAGCGCGACATGGTCTCGGCCACCTGGATGCTGGTGATGGAGTTCCTCGACGGAGAGGAGCTCCGCTACGTGCTCAAGCGCGAGAAGGTGCTGCCGCCCGAGCGGCTGGTGCGCATGCTGTCGCAGGTGGCCATCGGCCTCGACGGCGCGCACGGGCGCAACCTGATTCACCGCGACCTCAAGCCGGACAACATCTTCCTCTGCGGCACGCGCGAGGGGGACATCGTCAAGCTGCTCGACTTCGGTTCGGTGAAGGACCAGCGCGGCAACAGCAAGAAGCTCACCGTGCTCGGCACGACGATCGGCAGCCCGTACTACATGGCGCCGGAGCAGGCGCAGGGGCTCGAGACGATCGACAAGCGCGCCGACGTCTTCGCGCTCGCCGCGCTGACCTACGAGTGCATGACCGGCGAGGTGCCCTTCGCGGGGACCAACGGGCCGTCGATCCTCCTGGCGATCCTGACGAAGGATCCGGTCCCGCCGACGACCAAGAAGCCGAAGTACCCGATCCCGCCGGCGATGGACGACGTCATCGAGGTGGGGCTCGCGAAGAACCCGAACATCCGCACCAAGAGCGTCGGCGAGCTCGCCGATGCGGTGGGCCGCGCGTACGGGCTCGCGGGAGATCACCTGCAGTGGGCGAAGACGCCGCAGGCGGACCTCGCGCGTCAGATGGCCGAGGCCGCGCCGCGCGCCATGGCTCCGAAGGTGGCGCCGCTCGACGTGGCGGCGGACCCCTTCGCGGCGCCGCCGCCCGGTGGAGCCAACCTGCCGATGGGCACGCAGCAGATCCCGCAGCAGTACGCGATGCAGATGCAGGGGCAGCAGGGGATGGACATGGCGTTCCAGGCGACGCGCGAAGCGGGCCTGCAAGCCGCCGGTGTGCCGTCGGCCAAGCCCGGATGGCTGCTTCCCGTGGTCGTGGGATTGCTCGCGCTCGTCGTCGGCGGCGCCGTCACGCTCGCCGTGATGATGCACTGAGCGCCGTCGAGACCTTGCCCGACCGCGGTCACGCGGCTGCCTCCGCGCGGCGAGCGTGTGCCCAAGCCCGGTCACGACCATGCCCAAGCCGGTCACGACCATGCCCAAGCCCGGGCATGACCATGCCCATGCCCGGTCACGACCATGCCCATGCTCGGTCATGACCTTGCCCGGGCTCGTGAGGACCATGACCGAGCGAGGGCATGGTCTTGCGCTGGCCCGAGCACGCATGTGCTGCTGCAGGGGCAAGGTCATGCCCGGGCACGGGCAGACTTACGCCCTGACGTGGGCATGCTCATGACCCCGCACGGGCATCCCTTCACCCAGAGCGGCGCGTGGTCTCGACCTGGGTCGGGCGCGCGTTCAGCGGCGCTCGCGCCGCTTGAGCGCGAGGCGCTCGGCTGCGGTGAGCGGGCGTTCGGCCGGAGGCGGAACGGGGGCAGGTGCAGCGGACCCGTTGGCGGGGGCCTGTGCGACCGGCGGCGGTGGCGGCTCGCGCGCGACGCTCGCCAGCTTCACAGGTGGCGGCAGATCCGCGTTGACGGGTACGGCGTCGCGGCGGCGCTTCGCGAGGATCACGTCGCGCAGTCGCTCCTGCTCCGCGATCGCGAGCGCCTGATCACGCGCGGCCTGCTGCGTGCGCTCCTGGCGCTTGCGCGCCGACTCGTCTCTCCAGCCGCGCACACGCTGGCCGACGGCGGCGACGACGTCCGGGATGCCGATGCGGCGGGCGGCGACGGCGAGGAGCATCGCGATCGCCGCGAGGATGACGAGGGGCGGGGTGACGGGCCTGTAGGCGAAGCGGCGGCCGGCGCGATCGTCGAAGAGGCCCGCGAGCGTGTCGCGCACCTTGCCTCCGGTCATCGACGCGATGCGACCGAGCAGGATGCGGTCGGTGCCGGTCGGACGCAGCTCTTCGCCGGCGCCGAGCACGGCGCCCATGGTGCCCACGGCCTCGCCGGTGACCTCGTCCTTCGCCGCGACCATGTACGTGCCCGGCCGGGACAGCGGTACGGTCGCGCCGTATCGCCCGGCGCCGACCGCGTCGAGGGCGATGTCGCGCACGAAGCCGTCGGGGCCCGCGACGTGCGCTGTGAGGCGCCGGAACGTCTGCGCACGCCCGTCGTCGCCCACGACGTCGGCGCGCACGTGGAGCTCGCCGCCGCTCGCGTCGGTCTCGAGACGCACGCGCGGATCCTCGCTCTTGCGCGCGACGTCGCGCCCGAGCTGGCCGAAGAGCTTCGCCGAGTCCGGCCACGCGAGCCACTTTTGGCCCCACCGGTCCTTGTAGTCGCTCGTGAAGGCGGCGGCGCGGCCGATGCCGACGCTCCACGTGGCGAGCACCGGGTCGTCCTCGGGCCCGCCGAGCAGCAGCGTCGCGCGCGGCTTGGGCATGGCGACGACGTACCCCTCGAGCAGCGGCTGCTTGTCGAAGTCGATGCCCTTGGTGGGGGCGCCCGGCATGCCGAGGGACACCTTGAAGGGGATCTCGTGGATCGAGCTCCGTGCCGCCAGGATCGTCTCCTGCGTGAAGACCGAGGGCAGCTTGGTCGCGTCCTCGATGAGGTAGAAGCGGCCGCCCCCGATCTTCGAGAGCACCTCGAGCTCGGGCGAGTCGCTCCCGCGCCCGAGGGAGATGACGCTCGTCGTGATGCCGTGGTCGTACGCGTTGCGGACGATGTCGCGGCAGCCGGCGATCTGCTCGGCGTCCGAGCCGTCGGCAAAGAGGAGGAGGTGCTTCAGGTTGACGCTCTCGGTCGCGAGCGACTCGTAGCCGGCGCGCAGCGCGAGATCGGTGTAGATGCCGCCGCCGCCCACGCCGACCGAGCGGATCGCCTCGCCGATCGACTTCGCGTCGAGCACGGGCGCCATCGGCACCGTCCAGCGCACCACCGTGTCGACGTGCTCGACGCCGAGGCGGTCGCCGGGGCCGAGCAGCGAGGCCGAGCGCGCCGCCGCCTCGTTCGCGAGCTCGAGCTTCGTGTGCCCGCTCACGGTGGCGCCCATCGAGCCGCTGTAGTCGATGGCGATCACCTCGGCGAGGGACGCGCGCCGCTTCTCCTGCTTCAGATCGAACGCGAGCGGGGACACCTCCTCGATGGAGGTGCGCGCGTAGCCGCCGGGGCCCATGGAGCGGTCGCCGCCCATCAGGAGCAGGCCGCCACCGAGATCGCGCGCGTACGCGGCGATCGCGTCGACCTGCGACTTGGCGAGATCGGTCGCGCGCACGTCGCTGAGGACCACCAGGTCGTAGGGCGCGAGGCCGCCGATGTCGTCGGGCACGCCCGCCGTGTTGCGCTCGACCGTGCGGAACCCGCTCGACTCGAGCGCCTTGCGCATAGGGCCGCCGTGCCCCGAGTCGCCCTCGAGGACGAGGGCGAGGGCCTCGCCGCGCACGCGCACGAAGGCGCTGCCGGCGTTGTCGTCCGGCGCCTGATCCGCATTCGGGTCCACCGCGGTGAGCGCCACGTCGTATCGGTGCAGGCCCGGTTGGTCGACCGTCTCGCGCAGGCGCAGCACGTCCTCGCCGGCGGAGACGTGGCCTCGAACGATGCGCACGTCGCCGTCGTCGCGCTGGACCCGCAGGTCGACGTCGGTCTCGACGGGGCTCGACGTCACGACGCGCAGCTCGAAGGGCTCGCTCTCGTCGACGCGCGGCGGGGCGCGCACGCTCACGACGCGGACGTCGGGGACGCGCTTCTGATCGAGCGGCACGACGTCGATGGCGACGTCGGCGGCGACCGCGGCGGAGGCGGCCGCGAGGGCGTCGCCGCGCGTCTGCACGCCGTCGCTGACGAGGACGATGCGGCCGACGGCGTCGGCCGGGAGCTCCGCGAGCGAGCGGCGGATCGCGGCCTCGAGGTCGGTCGCGTCGCGGCCCACTTCGACGCGCTGGGGCAGCGACGTCTCTCCGCGCGGGCGGGGAGGGTCCTCGACGGCGGCGCCGGCGCCGAAGACGATCGTGCCGATGCGATCGTCGTCGTGCATCGACTTCTCGGCGACCTGGAGCTCGGTCCGCACGCGCGCGTCGGCGCCGGAGACCAGGTCCATCGAGCGGGAGCGATCGACCGCGACGACGACGGCGATCCGGTCGAGCGGCTTGCCTATCTCGGGCTCGGTGACGACGAGCGCCGCCGCCAGCGCTGCGAGCGCCGACATCGCGGTCACCGTCGCGCGACGGCCGCGCCCCATGCGCGCGGGCAAGCGCGAGAGCCGCAGCGCGACGACCACGGCGACGGCGGCGACGAAGACGAGCGCCAGCGGATAGCGGAAGCGCAGGTACGTCTCGCGCGCGATCCCCGCGACGGCCAGGCCCTCGTACACGAGGAGAGCGGCCGCACCGAGGATGATCGCGACACCAGCGGGTCGGAGCGTACCGCGCCGCCGCGCCGCGATGGCGAAGACGACGGTGACCAGGGCGAGCGCCACGCCAGCCGCGAGCATCCACGTGCGTGCGAGCGTCGGGGTCATCGCGACCTCGCGACGCGGCCGCGCGGTTGCCGCGTGACCCACCAGACGTCGAGCACGAGCGCGAGGGCGGCGATGGCCGCGAGCCAGCCGAGCCACTCGGTGTGCACCGCGATGGCGTGCGTCACGGTCTCGCTCGTGCCTCCGGCGGCGCCGTCGATCTTGATCGCCCGCGGCGCGATGTCGCTCTCCTCGGCGCTGGTGAGGTTCGCCGGCACGACCGCGGCGCCGACGTGCGGCTCGTTCCAGCGCACGTGATAGAGACCCGCCCGCCAGAGCGGCGGAAGCACGGCGAAGCCGTCGCGCGCGGCGATCTCGCGCTCGGGCACACCGGGGCCGTCCATCGTGACCTTGGCCGTCCCGGCCGGCAGCTTGACCCTCGCGGGGTCGCCCGTGCGCGTCGCGCCGGCCACGCCCTGCGCGCGGTGCGCGCGCGAGAGCTCGACGACGTTGCGCACGAAGAGGACGAAGGACGCCTTGAGCGGCCAGTCGGTATCGCCGACGTCGAAGCCGAGCACCGTCACCGACCGGCCCGGCGACGACGCATCGGCCACGAGCGTGGTCGCCGACGACCGCACCAGCGCCGCCGAGCTCCCCGGCGCGTCGAGAGCCAACGCGTGCGCCACGTGCACGCCGTCGAGCGTGAGGAAGCGCAGGCGAGCGTCTCCCGTGTCCCACGACGTGATGGGCGGATCGTCTACCGTGCTCCCCACGCCCACGCCGAAGCACCTGCCGGCGGGAGCGCCGATGACGAGCACGTCGTTCCCTGGCACCGACGCGGGGCATGCGCTCTCGAGGACGACGAGCGCGTCGGGGTCGATGTTCACGGTGGCGAGCTGGGCGATCGTGAGGCGCTGCAGATCGACCGACGGATCGGCCTCGAGCGCGCGCGTCGTCCACGAGTAGGGAAGGTCCGACGCGACGACGACGGGCATGCGCGGCCCCGCCGGGACGCGCGCGTACGCGGCGTCGTCGGCCGCCTCGGCGTCGCCGGGCGCGAGCTGCACGACGAGCCCCGCCCCGTGGTCCTCCGGCCGCGGCTCGAAGGTGAGCACCACCGGCTGCTTGTCTCCCGGCTGCAGCAGCAAGCGCCGCGAGGCGACCGGATCGGGACGCCCCTCGATCGAGAGCGTCACGTACGCCTCGCGCGGGTGCGGCGTCCAGCTCTGGATCATCGCGAACGTCTGCACCTGCTCGCGGAGCGACGTCGGATCGATGCCCGAGCGCACGTCCACGCGCACGATGCCCGCGTTGTCCTCGGCGTCGCCCACCTGGAGCACGTCGGTCGGGATGCCCCCGGCTGCCAGTGGCTCGTCGCGCGCGAGGGCGCCGTCGGTCACGATGACGAGCCGCTGCCGGCCTCCGAGCGAGCGCAGGCGGTCCGCCGCGAGGGCGACGGCGGCGGTGAGGTCACCCTGGACGTCGCGCGCCTCGATGCCGTCGATGGCGTTCTGGAGCCGCTGCACGTCGCGCTCGGGCGGCGACACGAGCACCGCATCGCGCGCAGCCTCGATGACGATGGCGTCGGCTCCGGGGCCGAGCCGCGTGACCGCGCCGCGCGCGGCAGCCTTGGCGTCGTCGATGCGCGTCCTCGTTCCGGACGGGCCGCCGATCCTCGTGGCCATCGACGCGCTCGTGTCGACCACGATCGCCACGTGGTCGCCGTCGATCGCCCCGCCGCGCGAGGTGGGCCTCGCGAGGGCGAGCGCCAGCAGCGCGAGCGCCAGGATCTCGAGCAGCAGCGGCAGCTCCGGCACGAGCCGCCGGAAGGGATGCTTCGCGACGAGGTCGCGCTGCGCCGCCATCCAGAGCCACGTGGACGACACGCGCTGGCGCCGGCGGCGGATCTTGAGGATGTAGAAGACGACGAGGGGCACCAGCCCGGCCAGGAGGAGCAGCCCCTTCGGATCCAGGAGGTGCAGGCCGCTCATGCCGACGCGCCCCCCATGGCCTCAGTCCACCGCGCGCGACACGAAGCGCCGGACCGCATCGAGCAGCGGCTCGTCGGTCTTCACCCGGACGTACGGCGCGCGCAGCCGCTTGGCCGTCGCGCGGAGCATCGCGAAGAGCCCCTCGAGCCGCTCGCGGTACGCCTCGGCCGCCCGGTCGTCGAGCGTCACGTCGAGCGTCGTCCCCGACTCGGCGTCCTCGAGGGCCAGATCACCGTCCCAGGGTGGCTCGATCTCCTCGGGCGCGAGCACCTGCACCAGCGCCACGTCGTGCCCCGCGGCGGCGGCGCGCCCGAGGGCGTCGTCGAAGCGACCGGGGTCGAAGAAGTCGCTCGTCACGACGAGCATGCCGGGACGCTCGGCGCGCAGCACGGCGGCGTCTATCGCGCGCGCCAGGTCCGTCCCGTGTGAAGCGGTCACCTCGTCGAGCTCGCGCAGCAGCGCCGCGAGCGCCCCGCGACCGCGCACCGGCTCTCGCACGCGGACGAGCCCTTCGCCCGCCGTCAGCACCTGCGCGCGCTCGCTCGAGGCGAGCGCCATGTAGCCGATGGCCGCGGCGAGACGCTTGGCCACGAGGAGCTTCGGAGGATCGCCGAAGTCGAGCGACCCGCTCGCGTCCACGACGAGGCGCACGACGACGTCCTCCTCGGCGCGGAAGAGCTTGAGCACCGGCGCGCCCGTGCGGGCGAAGGCGAGCCAGTCCATGCGCCGCAGGTCGTCGCCGGCCGCGTAGGGGCGGTGCTCGAGGAACTCGGCGCTGCTGCCGCGGCGCGAGGCGATGCGCTCGCCTCCGGAGCCGGAGCGCGCGCGCAGCGAGAGCCTGCGCCGGAGCGCCTCGAGCTCGCGCGCGAAGCCGGGATCGAGGAGCGTGCTCACGGAGTCGCGCCCTTGTCCTCGGCCTGGAGCGCGAGCTCGGCGGCGTTCACGGCGGCGTCGTGCTCGCGCACGATGCGATGGCAACGCTGGGTCGCCGCCCCGAGGAGGAAGATCCCCAGGAGACCCCATGCGAGCGAGACCGCCGCGCCTATCTCGATGACGGGCATCTGCGCCGTCGGGTGCGTCGAGTCGAGCCACGAGGTCATGTAGAAGGCGTAGAAGGGGCTCGGCGCGCCGATGACGAGCCAGTCGTCCCCGTGCCGCTGCGCCAGCGCACCGCCGATGGCGGCGACGACCCAGGGCGCCGCCGCGATGAGGAAGAGCAGCGCCGCCGCCACCATGCGCGCGATCCACGGCGACTGGCCGCGCGCGCGCAGCCACGCCGTCAGTCCGGCGACGAACACGAAGAAGCCCGAGGCGTACAGCCCGAAGAAGAAGAGCTGCTCCATGTGCTTCATGGCGCTCGCACGGGCGCCGAAGATCTGCACCAACCCCATGTCACCGAAGGTGATGATCCAGACGCACGCGAAGCCCAGCCCCGCCACGAGCATGGCGGTCTTCGGCATCCCGGGTCCGAAGAAGCGCCGGACGAAGCCCGCGCGCTCGCGCAGCCAGTGAATGCGCACCCGCCGCGAGGGCCCGGGCGGCTCGGCGGTGAAGAGGAACGCGCAGAACGCGAGGTAGCCGGAGAAGAGGGAGAGTCCCACCAGCCCGAGCATCATTCGCGCATCGTCCTCGTCGGCGATGGCTGCCGGGATGGCCGACGCGATGGCGACGAGCGGCGTGCAGAAGAAGAACCACCGCTTCAGCCCCGTCGAGCGGTCGTCGGCCTCACCGCTCAGGTTTGCGATCGTCACCTCGTAGAGGAACCACGCCGGCACCGTGACGACGAGCAGCGGCAGCGCAGCGAGCAGCAGCATGTACTCCAGGCCGAAGTGCCCGCGCGAGTAGGCGAGCGGCAGCCACACCGGGAACGCCTCCGGGACCTCGCTCCACACCTTGTGCACCGCGAACGACGCGCCGAAGCCGGCGAAGAAGTAGAGGATGGGCCCGATGACGATCGCGAGCATCAGCGTCACGACGATCGCCCCGCGCAGGCTCGACATGAGCGAGCTGACGGCCAGCCCGAAGGCGACGGCCAGCGCCGCGAAGAGGAAGAGGAAGGCGAATGCGACGACGACCTCGGTGGCCGTCACGCCGCCGAAGAGGAAGCAGAGCGCGCCGACCGGGGCGAGCACGACGATGTAGAGCGCGATCGTCGTGTACGCCGCCATGAACTTGCCGCGCGCGACGTCCTGCGCGCGCAGCCCGGTGAGCAGCACCGCCTCCCATGTTCGCCCCTCGCGCTCGGACGCGACGCCGTTGGCCGCCACGGCCGGACCGACGACGACGACGACGAGGTAGGCGAGCGAGAAGAACACCTGGAACAGGACGCCGCCGATGGAGGCCGGCGTCGTCTCGCTCGCGGCCGCGAGTCCGCCGATAGCGCACATGAGGAGCGACAGCGTCATCGTGAGCCCGAAGAGAACCCACGGCGTGCGCGCCAGGCGCGCCGACTGGCGCATCTCGCGCATCCATATGGCGTTCGGGTCGCCGAGCAGTCGCTCGAGCAGTCCTGCAGGCGCCTGCGTCGTCATTGGACCTCCCCCTTGGTCACCTCGAGGAAGATGCGCTCGAGCTCGTTGCGCTCCGGCTCCACGCCGACGACCGGCACGTTCGCGCCGACGAGCGCGCGCACGATGGCCGCCACGGTCGCGTCGTCGCCGAAGTAGGCGACGACCGCGCAGCCGCCGGGCCCCGAGGACACGCTCTGCACGCCGGGCACGGAGACGACGGCGGCGTAGACGGCATCGGTCGGCGCGAGCGCCCGCACGCGCACGCTGCGCGTCGGCGGGGCGGGGGCTGCCTGGTTCGCGGTCGCGGGAGCGGTCGGGTTCGAGGTCGCGGTCGAGGCAGCGGTCGCGGTCGAGGTCGAGGTCGAGGTCGAGGCCGCGGTGGCAAACGCCGCCGCATGCGCCGCCTCCAGCCGTCGCGCGATCTCCGAGATGGGGCCCGACGCCACGAGCCGCCCCTGCTCGAGGATCGCCACCGACGTGCAGATGTCCGCCAGTTCCGTCAGGATGTGCGAGCTGAGGAAGATCGTCTTCCCCATCGATCGCAGCTCCACGAGGAGATCCCGGATCTCGATGCGCGCCCGCGGGTCCAGATCGCTCGCCGGCTCGTCCAGCACGAGGACCTTCGGATCGTGCAGCAGCGTGCGCGCCAGCTGCAGCCGCTGCTTCATGCCCTTGCTCATCGTCGCCACGAGCTTGTCGCGGAGCTTCGCCAGGTCGGTCAGCTCCATGACGGCGTCGACCACCGCGTACGTCGTGCCGGCGGTCGGCACCTTGTACGCGTCGGCGAAGAACTCGAGGTACTCGCGCACGGTGAGCCGCTCGTACACGCCGGCGTGATCCGGCATGTACCCGATGACCCGCCGCACCTGCTGGGGGTCCACGGTCACGTCGAACCCGTCGATCTCCACCTTGCCCGCGATGGGCTCGAGCAGCGTCGCCATGATGCGGATCGTCGTCGTCTTGCCGGCGCCGTTCGGCCCGATGAAGCCGAAGATCTCCCCCTCGGCGACGTCGAAGCTCACGTCGCGCAGCACCTCGTTCTTGCCGAAGCGGTGCCAGAGGTGGCGCACCCGGATCGCCGGCTTCGGCGGCAACGGTACGAGCGCCGCAGGCGGGATGGGCGCAGGTACGGTCGGGTTCACGTCGCACCTCCCTCGCCCACGATCCTGAAGAAGAGGCGGTCGCTCTCGATGCGCAGTCCCGCGTCGTTCGTTGCGCCCTCGCCGCCGGCAATCTCGCCGATGACGACCGGCACGTCGTCCGGCCAGAAGTCCACCGAGGGCCCGCCCCCGCCGACGAGCGCGTTCCAGGGCGCCATGTCGTCGGCCACCTTGGAGGTGAGCACGCTGCGCACGCGGCCCTGGTCCCACGGGTGCACCGTGCGCGTCCCCGCGACGTGCTCCTCGCGTGCCGTCGGCACGAAGAGCGTGCGCCCGGCCGTGGAGATGACCGTCGCGCCATCGTCGATCGAAGCGAACCAGCTCGCGTCGGTCTGGGGCGCCCACACCACCACGTTTCGAAGCGCGTGGCCCGTGTGGTTCGCGACGACCACGCTGCCGTCGGATTTCTCCCGCACCGCGATCCCTCCGCCGAGCTGCGTCGACCCGTCCTCGCTGACGACAACGGTCTGCCAGGGGAGGCTCGTCAGGTTCTCGAGCGACGCACCGTCCTTGTCGAGACGCAGCACCGCCTGGCCCGTGTCCTGCGAATCGGCCGACAGGACGTCGAGCACCGATCCGTCCTCGGACGCGCGCACCTTCATGGTGCGCGTCTGGCTGGAGAAGAAGCCACGGAACCTGTGCACGGTGCCGCGCGTCATGCCGGCCCCCGCCTCGACGAGGCTCAGGTGGCGCGCACGGCCGCTCCATCCCTTGCCGGCGAGGCCGACGAGGACCACCGCGGCGAAGCACGTGGCGCTCGCCACCGGTGCCCACACGAGCGGGTCGAGCGGGCGCCCGCGCTTGCGCGCCCGAAGGAAGACGAGTGGGCCGGAGACCACCGAGTAGAGGACGAGCAGGATCGCCGCGAACCCGAGCGCGGCGCGGAAGTTCTCGTTCGGATCGAGCGCGCGGTGGACCTCGTAGTTGTTGCTCGCGCGCTCGTTGCCCACTCCCGGGGGAAAGAGCGTGAGCGCGTGACGGTCCCACGCGTCCGAGAGCATCTCGAGCACGCGCGCGTGCGACCACCCGTCCTCGAGCGCGGGCGGCCGCGTCGGGTCGAAGGCGAGCACGTGCACCTGGCCGAGCCCGTACGCCGCGGTGGCCCCGAAGGCGCTCGGACGCAGGTTGCCGCCCGTGAATCCCACGAGCTTCGAGCGCAGGGCCGGCGAGGGGCCGACGCCCGTCGTCGGCCCGAGCGGCGTCGTCCGCGCCGGGATCCAGAAGCCGATCGGCGTGACACCGGTCCCGGCGTCGTCCTCGTCCTCCTCCTCTTCTTCCGGCGTCCCCGGTGCCGGGTTGGGAGGGGTCCCCCCCCAACCAGGCGGAACCGGCGGCACCGGCACGCCCGGCGTGAGCGACGGAGGCACGGCTCCGCGCTTCACCGAGGGGAGGAGCAACATCGCCGGCGGCGGCGCGGCTGTCGCGATGGGCCCACCGACGAGCGTCGTCAGGATCCCCGTACGCAGGTCCTCGGGGCGCACCGGCACGACGGCCAGCGTGCCTCCCGAGAGCACCCATCCGACCAGCGCGTCGAGCGGGGGTCCGTGAAGGTGCGCCAGCGCATCCGAAGGCATGACGACGAGCGTCGCCGCCGCGTACGCCGCCGTGTGCTCGGGCAGAAGCACGTCACCCGTGGTCGGATCCACCGATGGCACGCCCATCGTCAGCGCGGTGGACGGCGACGACCCGTACGCGTGCCCGGGGTTCCACGCGGGCGCCAGGGGCCACCCGCGCATGACGACCGAGAGCCGCGACGGGTGGGACACGTCCACGAGCAGCGGCGACGTGGAGGCCGCGAACGACACCGTCGTCTCGGCGGTCTTCGCCCCCGCGGAGTCGGTCGCGGTCACCGTGACCGTGGGCATGTACCTGCCGACCGGCACGGGCACGTGAATCACTGCCGACGAGTGCCCCTCCACGTGGAACGGCGCCTGGGCGACGAACTTCTCCTCGCTCGAGTAGTAGAGCGCCGGGTGCGCGATCGAGACCTCGAGCGTGCCCTTCTCCGCCGTCGTCCCCGCGTTGTCGACGCGCGCGACGATCTCGGCCCAGCCGTCGCCCGACGCCGCCTCCGGGCCGAAGACGGGGCCCGCGTCGATCGACAGGTGCGTCGCGGCGGCGACGAGCAGGCCAGGAATCATGCGCGGTGCGCCTCGGCGCGCGGCCGCTCGGCCTCGACGGCCGCCGGGCGCGTAGGTACCGCAGCGAGCAGCGCATCGACGAGCGTGTCGGTCGTCGTGCCGTCCGCCTCGCCCTCGAAGGAGCGGATGAGCCGGTGGCGAAGCGCCGGCTTGGCCACGCGGCGCAGGTCGTCGAAGGACACGTTGGCGCGACCCTCGCAGAGCGCCACGGCCTTGCCCGCGAGCACCAGGGACTGCGCCCCGCGCACACCGGCGCCGTAACGCACGGCACGCTTCACGAGCTCCGGCGCCTCGCCGGCCGTCGGATCGCTCGCTCGCACCAGGCGCGCCGCGTACCGGAGCACCGGTTCGGCGACGGCGACGTCACGGCACATCTCGCGCAGCGCGAGGACCGCCTCGCGGTCGATGACGCGCGGGGGCGCAGTGGGTGCCCGGCCCGTCGTGCGCGCGAGCACCTCGCACAGGTCGTCCTCGCTCGGATTCGGCACGACCACCTTGAGCAGGAAGCGATCGAGCTGCGCCTCGGGCAGCGGGTAGGTGCCCTCCATCTCGATGGGGTTCTCGGTCGCCAGCACGAAGAACGGCTCCTCGAGCACGTGCCGCTGCCCCGCGATGGTCACCGCGTGCTCGGCCATCGCCTCGAGCAGCGCGCTCTGCGTCTTGGGCGTCGCGCGGTTGATCTCGTCGGCCAGCACCACCTGCCCGAAGATGGGTCCCTTCTGCACCTGGAACATCGACCCGGCCGCTCGCTGCGCCGCGTCCATCACGAGCACGTTGGTGCCGACGACGTCGCTCGGCATCAGGTCGGGCGTGAACTGGATGCGCGAGAAGCGCAGGTCCAGGCACTGCGCCAGCGTGCGCACGAGCAGCGTCTTGCCGAGCCCGGGTGCGCCCTCGAGCAGAACGTGCCCGCCGGCCGCGAGCCCCCACATCACCTGGTCGACCACGTCCGTCTGCCCGACGATCACGTGCGCGATCGCCTCGCGCAGCCGCACCACGGCGCCCTTCGCCTGCTGAAGGCGCATCTCGAATTCGCTGCTCATCTTGTCTCCGAGCTCACGGTTGGAAGTACTGCCGGACCTGCTCGCGGTATTCCTTGGGCACGTCGCTGTGGTCGACGCCGTCGATCTCGCCGGGGGCCGCGGCGGTCAGACCGCCGGTGCCCTGGACGTTGGCGGTGCCGCCGTTCTTGCCCGGGGTCCACCCGGTCGTCGAGCCCGGCATCCCCGGCGCCCGCGAGATTGGGCCGCGCGCGCGGCTGCGCAGCGAGTCGGCGTCCACCTGGTTGGTGTGACCGTTGTGAGGGCCCGTCCCCGTGTCGTGGTGGTGACCCTCGCTGCCGGGGCCGTCTCCGTTCGCGTCGCTGGATCCACCGTTGCCGGGCAGGGGGATCGGCATCTTCTCGTGCCCCTTGCCGCTGCCTGGGCTCTGGCCGGCACCCGGCTGCTGGCCTTCGCCGTTGATGTCGCCTTCGGCGCCGTCGGCGCCTTCCTCTGCGTCGCCGAGCTGTCCCTCGCCCTGGGCCTCCTGCGACTCGTCGTCGGCGTCGGCCATGTCCTGGAGCTCCTTCTCCAGGTTCTTCTGACCCTCGGGCGTCGACAGGTCCTTGGCCATGTCCTTCAGATCCTGTGGGTCGCTCTGCGAGGCGCCGCCCTTCTTCGCTTGCTTCGCGAGCTTCTCGGCGAGCTTCTTGCGCTGCTCCGGCGTCAGCTTCTCGAGCGCCTTGGCCATCGCGTCGGCGAGCTTTTTCGCTGCCTCGTCGGTGCCCTTGCGATCGAGCGCCTCGGCCTCGCTCTTCTGCTCGTCGCTGGCCACCCCCGCGGCTTCCATCGCCTTCTCGAGATCGCGCAGCGCTTCGGCCCGCCGCTCGCGCTCCTCGAACGACTTCTTCTCGTCTTCGAGCGCCTTGGCGACGTCGGGCGCGCCGGCAGCCTTCGCGGCGGCGGCGGCGTCCTCGAGGGTGCGCTTGGCCTCCTCGCGATCGCGCTGCTCGCGCGCGTTGGCGATGCGCTCCATCTCGGCGTCCATCTTCTCGAGGTCGTGGTCGCCGAGCGCCTTCGCGGCGTCCTTGGTCGTCTCGCTCTGCTGCAGCTTCGAGATGGCCGCCTCGAGCCCCGCGCGCTTCTCGCCCTCGCCGAGCGTGAGCCGTTCCGCGGCGATGGCGTCGCGCAGCTTGGCGATGCGGTCGAGCGCCTCGCGCTTCTCCATGCCCTTCTCGAGGTCCGCGCGGAGCTTCTCCGCATCGCGCGCGATCTGGTCGAGGCGCTCGCGCTGCTGCGGGTCGCGAGCGTGCGCCTCGGCGAGCTTCGCGACGCGCTTGAGCCCCTCGACCTGTGCGAGCTGCACGCGCGCCTCGCCCGGCGCCTGCGCGACGACCGGCGCGGGCGGTAGGGGCGCCCGCGCGAGCACGACGAGCGCAGCGATGGCGACGGGCGCCAGCGCGTGGAGAGGGCGGAGCACCGTGGGCCGCACGCGCGTCGCATCGGCCTTCGAGAGGGCGCTCGTCGCGTTCGTGACGACCACGGCGCGGAAGTCGTCGTCATCACCGGCGCCGGGCAGGCCGATCGCCGTGGTGATCGCCTCCTCAGTCTCCAGCCGGTCGTCGAGCCAGAGAGCCACGTCAACGTCGCTCCATCGCTTGCGGCGCGCGACGAGGGCTCCCGCCACCGCGCCGATGATCCCGAGCGACACACACACCGGGCGCAGCGCGCCGTGCCGGGTGCGCCATGCGACGATCGCCGGCACCACGGCGAGGGCGAGCCCCACGGCGAGCCCCGTCAGCATGCGCCGGGCGAGCAGCCGGCGACGCACGCGGCCCGCCCACTGGTCGAACAGCGGCTGGAAGCGGGCCTCTCCGGACACGATGCTCATCGTACGCTCGTCCGCCCCAAACGATTTCCGCCTACATCGTTCACGTGGATCGCTCGACCCCCACCCCGAGGTGACAAGTCGGCAGCGTTCCCTGTTCCGGGGCACTCGTCGAGCCCCCTGTGGACAGATAACGGCACGGAATCTCTACCAAACCACGTTTCAGAGCGAAGCTCGGCCGGGTGGCGCGGCCCGTGCAGCGGTAACAGTACCGTGCTGCCCTCATCCAAGCGTTCGCGCAACCACGACGAAGTGATCCGGACCGGCGACTTCGAGGTCGTCCAGAACGACGCCGACGAGGAGCGTACGCTTCTCTTCAAGGGGTCGCACAAGTCGATGCTCCCGCCCAAGTCGGCGGAGGCGATGGCGACGCCCTCGATGAAGGCGCCGCGCGCGCCCAACATGAACCTGCGCGGCCTCGTGCGCGCCGGTCAGGAGCCGCCGAGGAAGATGGAGATGACGAACCTGCGCGGCGCCGTCCGCCCGCGCATGGAGACCGAGGACCGCACGGTCCTGCGTCCGATGAGCACTCTGCCGCCCGCGATGCTGCAGAAGCCGGCGTCGGTTGCGCCGCCGTCGCCGCGGCCCGCGGCCGGCGTGCGTCCCGCGATGATGCCGACCCCGTACATGCCGATGAAGCCCGGCATGGTGGGCTCGAGCGTCGCGCCCGTGGCCATCCCCGTGAACGCGCATGGTGGGACCGACCGCAAGAGCGACCCGCCCGGTGATCCGCCCTCGTCGGTCATCACGGCCAAGACGCGCATCGTGCGCGCCCGCGCGAGCATGTCGTGGGCGGTCGGCCTGATGGCCGTCGGCGCCGTCGTCGGCCTCGTCACCGCGGTCATCGCGCGCGGCGATGCGGACTCGCTCATCGACGCGACGGCGACGCTCGTCGATCCGTCGCACGCGCCGGCCCACGCGGGCGGCGCCGCGGCGCAGGCGGCGGTGCTCCCGGCGTTCCTCGAGCCCTCGTCGCCGAAGGCGGGGGACAAGAACGCGAGCCTCGACGTAGGCGAGGCCACCGTGTCGGCGCCCGTCGTCCTCAGCGGACCGGAGAAGCCGGAGAAGGCCGAGAGCAAGAAGACCGCGATGCTCACGGGCGCGGATCCGTCGGCCGCGGCGAAGCCCGTTCCGCCGCGCGCAGCACCCGTCGCGTACGCAGCCCCGGTGCGTCCGCACCCGGCGCCGGCTCCGGCCGCGCCTCAACCGGCGAACGCGTCCGGCTCCAGCGGCTGGCTCGCGAACGTCACGCCCGCGGGCGCCGGCGCTCCCATCGGGCGTCCGTCGAAGTCGGCGAAGGGCAGCTCGGGCGGCGGCGAGTTCGAGAACGCCGCGGCTGCCGATGCTCTCGCCAAGGCGCAGCTCGAGGCGTCGTTGCGGTAGCGTTCTCTCGCTCACGCTCGGGCTGGACCGCCGTGACTTCGGCTCCGGCCCAGACTAAAAGGCCGGCGTCCTTAGCCGATGCCGAACTGGTCACGTGTCCGTGCGCTGCTGGTCCGGCTGGCTTGGCGCATCCCCTGGCTCTGCCTGTTCGCGGTGGGCGTGTGGATCCTGTTCCGCCCTGCGATGCACGTCTTCGGGCGGCAGCTGGCGGACCTCTGGGTGTACTCGCGCTCGCCGCAGCATCGCTACACGTCGATGGCGATGCTCACGCAGTCGCTATCGCTTCACTGGTCAGTGGGGCACGCCGGTCACGACGAGCAGGTCTACAACGGCGCCGGTTTCACCAACTGGGGGTACGGCATCCCGCTCCTGCAGCTCCCGTTTCAGGCGGTGGGCCGGCACATGCGTTCGCTGCCTCAGCGGTTCTTCCCCGACCGTGCGATCTTCTTCTCCTACCTCGCGCTGGCGATCCCCATTGTCTGGGCCGGCTTCGACAAGCTCCTCGCGTCGCGCGAGCGCTTCGGCACGACGCGCCGTCTGCGTCGGCATGCCGTGTCGTGGGCCGCAACGGCGTTCGTGCTGTGCACGGCGCTGTATCCGATGTTGGCGTCGCGCTTCATCATCTACGAGGAAACCGTCGCTTACTTCGCGATGGTGCAGCTTGTGGCGGCGGCGGCGTTCGTGTTCGCAGTCGACGAGCGGGCGAGCGTCGTGGCCATGGCGCTCTTCGGCGTGGTGGCGGGAATCGGGTTGCTCGTGCGCCCCACGGGCCTCATCTACCTCGGCGTGTGGAGCGGCATGCTGCTCCTCGAGCGCCGCACGTGGCGCACGCTCATCTCGTTCGCGGCGGGGGCGATGCCCTTCGTCGTGTTCTGGCTCGTGTCGAACTGGGTGCGCACCGGCAGCCCGTGGAGCTCCGGTTACCAGAACGCGCTTCCCGGTTACGACATGCACATCCCGATGATGCGGTTCGGCTGCCAATGCAGCGACACGCCGAAGCACGCCATCCAGGCTTCGTTGCGGCTCTTCAGCGCGCTCTTCTCGCTCGCGTCGGACGATCCGAAGCCGTGGATGAAGGACTGCCACTACGACTTCGAGCCGCACAACGGCGACGAGCAGTTCATGTCCACGCAGGATCCGTACGTCGGCGTGGCGACTCTCATCTTCTTGGTGTGGACGTTCGCCCACCACGTCGGCCGGCGTGACGTGCGGATCGCCACGTACATGCCGTACATCGGGTGCGCGCTCGTGTTCGGCGCGTACGTCTACGGCGTTGCTGGGTTCGCCTGGCGCTACATCGCCGACTTCTGGCCGTTGTTCGTCGCGGCGGGCGTGCAGTACGTGCGTCGACTGCCGCCGGCGAGCAACGCGATCCTCGGCTGGCCCCTCGCCGCCGCGATGCTCGCCGGCGCCGTCGTCTGCTACCACCACGACGTCGTGCCGTGGAAACCCATCGTGAAGACCCTCGAGGCGACCGAGGTCCCTCACATGTGGGACGACTTCTCCAACGCGCGATGGGGAACCGACAAACCGATGCCGAGCGCCGTGCAGTGCGGACAGGTGCCCAGCTGGCCGTGGCGTAACGGGCGCGGCTGGGGTAGCGGATGCAACGTCGACACGTACTCGGACGTGTTCGTGGGCGTGCCGCGCAAGGACGACGACAACTACGTCATCCAGTTCAAGACCGAAGGCATCGCGTTCGACTCGGTGCACGTCTACGTCAACGGACGCAACTACGTGGCGCGCAGGGTCGGGAACACCTACTCGGCGCCGATCCGGCTGCACTACGGGGCGATGCACTCTCCCCTCGTGCTTACGACCATCGGGTGGACGCTCGGCAGCGAACCGCCGCACGGCAAGCTGCTCGAGGTGCAGATCCTATGAGCCATTCCGTCACGGAGCCGGCGGGAGCGTCCACACGTACGCCGCGTAGCGGTACTCGCTCCAGGTGCCCCCAGTGGGCACGAGACGCACGCGCAGGACGCTGCGTCCCTCGGTGAGGACGCGCGGGATGAGGAACTCGTCGTCGCGCCAGCGGCGGTCGGAAGTCTGCATCACCGGCTGGAGCGGATCGAGCTCGCCGGGGGGATCGGAGAAGACGCACTGGTTGGAACCCGCGAGGTACCACGTGCCCGCGTGCACGAATGACGGCGGGTCGCTCTCGGCGTCCGCGACCCAGACCTCCGCGCGCTGGTCGGGGAAGCCGTAGTCGAGCTTGCGCCGCAGCATCACGCCGAAGTTGTCGGGGCGGACGGCGAGGGTCAGTTCGGAGGGGCCCGTCGTGTGCCTGCCCGTGTCGGTCGTCGCGGGGTGAACAACGGTCGTCCCCCCGTCCGGCGCCGGGATCGCGTCGACTCCCCACTCGTAGCGCGTCGTGAGCGTGTCGACGCCCTGCGCGCCGCGCGACACGTAGTCGTGCGCCACCTCGTCGGCCGTGTCGCTCACGTGGAGCGCGTCAGTCCGTACGAGGCACGCGCCCGGCAGGCCGTACCAGTAGACGAGCGTGCGGTAGTGCTCCGACGAGTCGTCGGTTCCGCCGTGCTCCAGCTGGATTCGCGCGTTGCGCCCAAAGGGCATCGCGTCTGCGAGGAGGAAGCGGTACGCCGACTCGATGGCGTCTTCGGGGCTCGTCACGCTTGCGGGACCGGGCGCGCCGACCGGGTGACCGAAGAAGGGGAGCGTCGTCTGCTGCCCGCCCTGCCAGTAGTCGCCGCCGCCGCCCCATTCCTCGGTGCCGGTGCCCTGGACTTGAGGCGTCTGGCTGTCGTCGAAGAAGAAGCGCGGGTCGCCCTCGAGCGTGGAAAGGTTCGCGCGCTCGGAGAAGATGAAAGAGGTGCCGACGATCTGGCCGCACCAGTCGCCGCTGCCCTCGGTCGACGTGGTGTCGAGCATCACGAGGTCCTTGCCCGGCGTGGGCGCGCCCTGGTCGACGTACGTCGCGTGGAGGTAGCCGGCCCAGCTCGGGGGGTCCGCGTATGGCTGCTTGCGCGCGACCCAGGTGACCGTCGCGGGTGCAGCACCACCGACGAGCGCGACGTGGGCCGAGCGCTGGAAGGGCATCGGGAAGTACGTCGCGAGCGTCACCATGCCCGCCGAGAAGCGGATGCCCACCGGAAACGCTTTCACGAGGTACTCGCGCCCGGCGCGATTCAGCATCGAACCTGCTCCGAAGAAGAGCGACACTGGCGCGCTCACCGACGGCGATGGCCGTCCGTCCCAGGTGATCTGCAGCGTCGCGCCGCCGAGCGCCTCGGCGTCCGCGGCCGCAGTGGTGAACGTCAGCGCCCGCAGCATCGATGGACCGGTGAGGTCGACGACAGTGCTCGCCGCGCCGGGCACGAGGGTCACGGTTCCTCCGGCCGACTCGACGCCGGGCGCGGACGCGGGTGGCGCGATGTCCTGCCCGGCCTGCGCGACGAGCGTGACGACGTCAGCGTCCGGCGCCCGCTCGCTCCACGACAGCACGGGCGCCGACAGGTCGTGCGCGCAGCTCGGAAAGAGGTGGTAGCTGAAGTACCCGGTGCCGTAGTTCGTGCGCTCGTAGGCGATCTGGAGCGACTGCGTGAAGGGGATGGGCACGCCGGATACGTCCGAGCCCAGCGTCGTCGACCACGTGAGCGCGAGCGGGGATGGGAACGCTTGCGGC